>JAQUQO010000002.1:4009-6952 GCA_028716045.1 Patescibacteria group bacterium | reverse complement strand
AGCTCGTCGCGGCAGTACTTCATGTCGTCCAGCGCGCCGACGAGCCGCCTGCGGAAGTTCTCGACCTCCACCGGATTGTGATGCACCTCCACCCGCTGGAAGAACGGCGGCTGCGCGGTCGCCGTCCGCTTGCAACGACGCAGCATGTTGTAGAGCGCGCCTCCCACTCTCTGGGCAGGATCGAGGTCTGGCTGAAGCTGCTCCAGCAACACGTACCACATCATCTGCTCATTCATCGGCAGCAGCTTCGTCGCCGCGGGAATCGACGCGACGAACTTGTGGTCGATGAACAGCCGCGCGTTGTCGTACGTGCGGACGACGCGAGCGTCGAGGCGCGCGATAATGAGCGTGTTCTCCACCTCGGGTAGCGGCGCCTCGAGGTACCGCTCCGAACCGACCACGCGGTACTCGGAGTCGACTCCGGTCTCCTTGAGCCACTCCATGTAGCCTTCAACGACGACGCGCTCCAGCTCCACGTCCCTGTTGAACCGCGTGAGGACGCCCTCCTCGAGGTCGGCCGTCGCCTCGAGCTGCTCGCGCTCCGACTCGATGATGATCTCGAGTGCGTCGCGCGGGTCGATCCGCTCCTCGCCGTCGGGCCGGTACCACGCCGCCAGCGCCGCGTGACCTCGGGTGCCGGTCGCCCGCGCGCCGAACGGCGGCTCGTATGTCGACCGCAGTCCGCGAACGTACACCAGCCACCACTTGCGCCGGCAGCGCTTGAACGTCGAGACCTCGCTGTTCGACACGCGCACGAGACCGTCGTGCACGGACAGCGCCGTCGGCGACACCGAGTCCAGCGGGAACACGATCTCCAAGCGCCGCTGTCGGTCGGGCTTCAGCGCGTCGGCCCACTGGACGATGTCCTCGTCCTCCTCGTGAAAGACGCTCGGCGCCTCTCTCGGGGCGACGCGGACCAACTTCGCCGGTACCTTCGAAGGCGTCACCTTCGCCTTCGAGGGGAGGCTCCGGAGCGCCGCGGAGGCGTCCCCGGTCAGCCAGCGGTCGGCGACGGCGACGAGGTGCGCGCGCTCGTCCGGCTGTATAACGCCGCGCACCTCGAAGCGCCAGTACGCCCCGCCCCTGACGCCGAGCAGCTCGGCCATCTTGCCGCGCGATAGTCCCAGCGCCGTTCGGCGGGCGAGCAGCAGCTCGCCGGTTATCGTGATCGGGTCGACTTCGGTCATGACGTCAGCAGCCACACTATCGTGATCACGGTGGCGCACAGCACCGTGAACAGCGCCACGCCCTGCCACGTGAGAGGCGCGGGCTGCTTGTTCTTGCTCTCTTCCATCGTTCCTCCTCGGTCAGATGACCGCCAAAACCTCGTCCATGAACGCGCGAACGAGCCGACCAGGATCGTGGTGCTCGGCAACGAGCGTGCGGTTGCGCGACTGATCATACCAGGACTCGTGAGCCAAGACCGCGTCGCGGACGGCGTCGGACAGCGCCCTGTGCTCCTCCAGAAGCGCGCCGACGACGCCACGTCGGTCCCACGGGTACGTGTGCTGGTTCAGGGGGCAGCCACTCTCGGTCATGTGCTCCGGCTGTACGATGACGCATCCGGCGTCGACCGCCTCGAGCAGCGAGTACTCGTGTCCGGCGGAGAACCCGAGGCGCGTCGCACTCACGTGCACGTCGTGCTCGCGGGCGACGACGACTCCGTCGGTAAACGAACCCATGTAGCTGACGCGTCCCGGCCCGATGTCCGACACCCAGCGGGCCTCGGCGGGTACGTGATCATCCTCAGGAAGGTAGCTTCGCTGGATCGTCAGGGTGTAGGGCATCGCTCCGGCCTGCGGAGCTCCGTCGACGCAGACGCACGCGCCGATGTGGCGCGCCAGTGCGGCCACGAGCGCGACTCCCTTGTCGGGAGCGATGCGGCAGTGCGTGCCGATGACCGGTGACTCCCGCCGTTCCAGGGCGAACACCGGGTGGGCAAGTCGCGGCAGCTGTGCGGACACATCGTGCCGCAGCGTGTACGGGCGCGGCAGCGACACGATCCGGAGCGGACGCCGGGCGTCGCGTAGCTCCGGAGGAACGTGTCCGGGAGTGTGCCACACCACACCGGTGAACCTGCGAGCGTTGATGATGCGCTGCCAGTCGACGTCCGGGTAGGTGTTGCCGTTCAGCGTCAGCGTCCACGGAACGGGCAGACGCTCCAGCGTGTCGTGCCACCAGTCACGCTGGGCGGCGGGAATGTCAGGCTCGGTGACGTGCACCAGGTCGAACGCGTCGCGTGCGACTTCCAGCACGCCCTCGGCGGTGCCCATGATGTCCGGCTTCCACGACGTGTGCGTTGCGCGCCTGATCGCGCCGACGTCGCGTCCCCACTGGGTGGACGGACGACCGGATCTGGTCGGACACGCGATGACCGGCTGCCGGTCCGCGGGCCAGCCTAGCTGAAGCTCGCGGGCGAGCGTCACCGTGCCGGAGATCCAGAACTGGGGCGCGAGCAGCATCACTCGGGGCAGCGTGGTCATCATCATCACTCTCCTAGGTCCGCGTTCATCAGCGTGGTCTCCTCGCGCTCCAGAGTGAACATCTCCGGCGGGTTCAGTCCCGCGGCGGAGAGCCGCGCGCGGTCGCGCTGGATCTCCTCGAGGCGCTCGAACTTCTCGGCGAGGCGAGGGTACAGCCGCGTCTCCTCGATGCTTCCGCGGGTGACGACGTCGATGACGTGCACCGACTCGTGTTTCTCCGAGCCGATACGGTCGATGCGCGCCTCGAGCTGGACGTTCGCGAGCATCTTCCACGACCGCTGGAGAACAACGAGCGTGTCCGAGTGCTGTAGGCCGTCGACGCCCTCACCGCCCGCGTCGATCGTGATCAGCATGACCTGCAGCGCTCCCGACCGGAAGCGGTCGAGCGCGACCTGCCGGTCGTACTCCGACACGTCGCCGACGATCCGGCCGTACGGGATCTTAAGCTTGTCGAGCCGCC
>JAQUQO010000002.1:0-3909 GCA_028716045.1 Patescibacteria group bacterium | reverse complement strand
GCGTCGATCGTGATCAGCATGACCTGCAGCGCTCCCGACCGGAAGCGGTCGAGCGCGACCTGCCGGTCGTACTCCGACACGTCGCCGACGATCCGGCCGTACGGGATCTTAAGCTTGTCGAGCCGCCGCTGGGCGAGCGCGAGCAGCTTCGCGTGCTGTGCGGCGATCACCAGCGGCTTGCCGCCGCTCTCGTCGATGATCTCCTCCATCGCGTCGAGCTTCGGCGACGGCTCGGTCGGCGTCACGACGCATCTCCAGCGACGTCGGCAGCCGACCGCGTGCTCCGCCCACCCGAGACGACGACACTCGCAGCGGTCCTTGTCGGTCGTCTCCGGGGTCTCGACCCACTCGACGTCTGCGTAGGACGACGCGAGCTGCAGCATGCGGGTGTTCTTCACCAGGTTGTCGGCGACCGTTAGCGGCGTGCCGTCCGCCATCAGCGTCGTAAGACGCGAGTCGAGCTCGTCGTACGCCTTGCGCTGCTTCGGCGTCATCTCCACCCAGCGGGTGGAGCGCACCTTCGCGGGAAGCTGCGACAGCACAAGTGCCTTCGGCGTCCGACGGTATCGTGTGTCGAGGATCTTGAAGAACTCGTCCCGGGTCTGCGGGTTGATGCCGATGATGTCGAGACCGCCGAACGCGTTCCAGCTTTGAAGAGCATAACGATCGACGTACTTCGACCTGTTCGGGTACTCGTCCGGCGCGACGAAGTGCATGATGGACCAGAGATCGCCGACGTGGTTCGCGATCGCGGTGCCGGTGAGAGCCCAGCGGGTCACGACCGTTGGATCGTGTCCGACCGCCCACACGGCGCGGGTCTGCTTCGACTTCGGCTCCTTGATCCGATGCGCCTCGTCCAGGATCACCGTCTTGAAGCCGAAGCCGTTGAGCTCCTTGCGATGCACCTCACACCGCGTCGCCGTCAGCGTCTCGTCGCCGTGACGCGGGTCACACTCGCGGCAGCGCGCCAGCCGCATCGAGCCGTACGGCGCGAGGCGAGACAGTAGCCGCACCGCCTCGATGTTGATGATCACAAGGGCGAACGGGTCGCCGGCGGCCTGCTCGATGATCTTACGCCGGCCCGCCGCTCCGCCGGTGACGACGTACGGCGTCGCGTACCGGTGGTACCGGTCCGCGTGGCGCTCCCACGACCGCTTCACCGAGTTCGGACAGATTACCAGCGCGGGCAGCGCCTCGGGTCCGAGCGCCGCGAGTGCCTGCATGGTCTTGCCTACGCCCATGTCGTCGTTCAACAGCGCCGAACCGGCCGCGGTGAGAAACCGTGCGCCGCAGACCTGGAAGTCGTAGGGCTCGACGTCGGACGTCAGCCAGACCTTCCGGTCGAACAGCGCCGACGCGTCGACGAGCGCGCGCAGCTCCAGGGTCGGCCTGATCCGACGCTCGAACTCGTCGAGCGACCAGCGCGTCAGCCTCGGTCCGACCTCCAGGAGGTCGCCGAAGATCCCACGGAGCTGGACGCACGCCGCCCAGGTAAGCGGCGTGGTCCAGATCTTCTCGTCGGGATCCCAGCGAGAGCCGGGAACGAGCTTTACCTGCTCCTTGTCCGTGGAGCGCGTCGTGATCCGAATGACGCCGTCGCCGAGCTCGATGCTAGGCAAGGTCAGGCACCTCGTCCTCGTCCTCGTCCTCGTCCTCGTCCTCGTCCTCGTACTCGTCCTCGTCCTCGGCGTCGAGATACGCTTCGAGCTCCGCCTGGTGCCGCCGCTCGAGCTCCCGCTTTAGCGGGGTGTCCCACTCGACGGTGAGCGCGTGGCTGCCGCAGTCCGCGTACTCGACCGTGGCGCTCGCCGGGACGCCGTAAGCGTCCATGACGCGCCGCAGCTCCTCGAAGGTCGGGTAGCACGGTATCACGTAGTAGTTCTCCGGCGGCTCGAGATGGTCGAAGAACGTCAGCATCTGAAGACGCCACGACCCGCGCTCTTGCTCGTGCGCCGTCGGTGGCAGCAGCTCGCCCGGCGAGTATGACACGCACGGCACGTGCTTGAGGCCGAACCGCTCGACGCCGGCCTTCTCGGCCGACTCGTACTGGAACGCCCACTGGTTGTCGAAGATGCGCATCATCTGCTCGCGCGCCGCGTCGGGCGAGGTGGCGGTGACAGTGGTGTAGTGGTCCGCGAGCGACGCCCCGGTCCGCGGGTGCACGTGCCCCGCCCCGAACGTAAAGTACCAGGTACGCTCAAGCGGGCTGCCGCTTCCCATAAGAGTGGTCATCTTTCGTCCTCCGTCTCTAGTCGCCGTACCGACTAGATAATCGTACCAGGTTCGAGCCGCGACGCAAACTCGTGCGGAAAGGTCTGCTGGTACGCGAGGGCGACCTGCGCGGCGGCCTTGTTGCGGTGGTCGCCGCCCGGAGACCACCAGCCGAGCGTCCGGAGCACCTCACGGTTGCCGCAGCGCTGGGCGTCCGACGCACCCTGCAGCACGAACGTCGCGCGGTGCGCGTGCGCCAACCAGCGGCACACGCCGATGATCTCCAGCGCGTCATACTGGCGGCTGAGCTTCACGGTGCGCTGGGTGATGTTGTACCGTTCCACGGCGACCACCGCCGATCGATCGCCGCGCAGCCGCAGCATACGTGAGATCTTGTCACAGGCCTCGAGCGGCGTCGTGTCGACCGACATAAAATCGTCGTCCAGCATCCAGGCCAGACCGGTGGCCTGGCCTGGATCGACGCCGATGATGAGCCTAGGCGTGTCGGACATCGGTCGACACGGCCACGATGCCGAGAAGGTCTACGACGTGTGACAGCGTCTTGTCATCCTGCTCGGTCTCCAGCTTGACGGCGAAGTCGTCCACGTCGACGACCTGCCCGCTGAACCTGATCCCGCGGTCGAGCGTCACGCAGACCACGTCGCTGGTCTTAACGTTCTCCAGTATCTCACGCCAGTACTCGTGTGCCTGAGGCACGTGCTCCTCCTAAGCTGTCTTAACCCAGTCCCTTTTCTTGCCCCACCTATGACCAAACGCGATCTCCGCGCGAACCGGCACCGAGAGCAGCGTGTCGTCGTTCATGACCTTCTCGAGCATGTGCGCCACGTCGAGGACGTGCTCTCCCGGGACGTCGAGAATGACCTCGTCGTGCACCGTGGCGATCATCCACGGCCCGAGTCCCGCGTTGTCCAGCTCGACGAGCTTCATCTTGTTGATCTCGGCGGCCATGCCCTGGATCTTGTAGTTCGCCAGCGCGTACTCCTTGCCGCTGTCGCCAACGTACCGCCGGTTCGTCAGCAGCGACCGCACCGCCGCCTGGCCGGTCTCGAGCTTCTCGAAGCTGGCCTCCTGGATGATGGACTGCTGCCAGCGCAGGACGCCAGGGTAGAGCGCGTTCCAGCGGCGGAAGAACTCGCGCGCCTCCGCCTCGCTGACGCCCGCGGTCAGCGCGAACTTGCGGATGCCCGCGCCATACACGGTGGCGTAGCCAGCGTTTTTTGTCACACGTCGTCGGGGATCCTTCTTGTCGATGGTCTCGTCGTGGTAGATGGCGCGCGCCAGCGTCACGAAGAAGTCCTCGTCGCCGTGGAACGCGGCGATCATGTGCTCGTCCTCGGACAGGTGCGTAAGGATTCGCATCTCGATCTGTGCGAAGTCGCAGAACATCAGGCAGCCGTGCTCCACCGCGTCCCGCTGGGTGAAGCCCTCGGCGTCGAACTTGAGCAGCAGCTCCGGCGAAACGTAGCGCGACGTGATGCAGTTGCGCACCGCGTCGGCGAACTTGTTCGTCCCGAGGCGCGGCACGTTTTGCAGGTTCGGTGAGTCGCACGACATGCGCGAGGTACGCGCGCCGAGCGTGTTGAACGATGGGTGCACGTACGGATGCGCGTCGGTGGTCTCGTTTAGGTAGAACTTGAGGTACGTCGAGGCCATCTTCTGTGCCTGCCGGCGGCCGAG
>JAQUQO010000001.1:630638-927681 GCA_028716045.1 Patescibacteria group bacterium | reverse complement strand
GTACCTTTCCCATCCCTCGTAAGAAACTTTAACGTCTCCTCCGGCGGGGCTGTACCAGCTCCACAGCTCCAGCTCCACTTTGCTGATATTTTCTTTCTTGAGGGCAGGAGCGCCGATTCTTTTAGCGCCGTTGTTTTGATCTTTCAAGATATTGTCAAAACTGACTTCGGAAATTTCCCCCACTTTATGGTTATTCCTGATATTAGTTATAAAACTAATACCGCCGGCGATCGTATTAATATTGGCCCAATGGTCAGTAGCGCCATTTAGAACATAGGTTAGGTTGGAAACAAAGTTACCATCCGGGTCGTAAAATTTGAAAATAACCGTGCTTTTGGCTTCCGGACCTTCAAATTTCTCGGGATAATACCTTACCCGGATGGGTTCGGTTAGGTAGGAAAGGCTTAGGGAATCGGAAAAATTTTCCACTCCGCTCAATTTTATGGATCCTTCCATTTTTCTGGCCTCGCTATTAATCTCTAAGCTACTGCCCGTGGTAGCATTCACGGCATCTATTTTTACATCACTTAAAACATTAAAAATACTACCAACACCTCCAACTTTCAAAAAATAAACGGATTTAGTGTAGCCGGGAATATAATCAACTTTTTTAAATAATTTTATTAATTGGCTATTTTTAGAATCTACATATAAATAATACGCTCCGGTCTTTTCATCAAATTCATAGGCAGAAGACAGGAGCGATTTTTCCTCATCATTTAAAAAGCCGGAATCAGACATTTGTTTAAAATCAGCAACGCTTAAAACGTAAGGGGCGATATTAATATAAGTATTATAATAAAATTTAGAAGGCAAAATCCCGCCCAGCCCTAAGTAAGCCGATCTGTCTTCAATTGATAAACTGGAAATCAGGGCATCGCTCTCCAAATCAAAAATTCCATCTTTGTTGCTGTCTTCATAAATAGATAAACTCTTCCCGGCGAATTTCTTGCCCAATGAGATACCCCGGAGCAGTGAAGAACTAAAATCATCTTCCAATTCCGGCTCGATTGCCATTTTTACCAAGAGCTCGCCATCGTCTCCCTTCCCCATGTCTAAAAAATTTACAGATAATACATTGTTTTTTGATAAAAGATCGGCAATTTGCTTATCGTGCTCCGCAATCAAAGTAAGTGTATCCTCCAAAGATTTTTCAATACTTTTATAGTTGTCTATTTCTTCCGCACCCCAACTGTATATTTCTGAAGCTTCAAGCGGCTTTTTAATTTGATCTAACACTTGTTTATAATAATCCCTGTCGTCTTTCACATTATCCTTGTCAGTAACATAATCCCATAATATTTTGTTCCTTTTGTCAAAAACATTAATATCTTTTAAAAGAAAGTCGGCAAAAGTATTATATATGATATTGCCTATCTGCTCCGGACCGTAATAAGCCCTCATATCCCAAGGTATCGGCTCAAACCCGCCATAAGTATTGTCAAAATAAAATCTGTTGTTATGGACTTGGTCTTGATGGGTGCTACCCACTAAAATAGCGTGGGCATTCCATATTAAAAATTTTTCCATATTAATCATTGCTTCGAATTTGTCCAGCATCCCCCAATCCAAAAAATTAATCAGCAAAAGAATGTTGGTATTATCATTTTTATTCTGAAAAGGGTCTTTGGTATACTTATCCCAAAAAACTGGCGTAACTTTTTTATAAGCATTAATATGCGCTTCAGTCCCCATGTCATCTCCCTCGCCGCTATACAGATCACCTAGCGGTTTTTGGTTTTTTTCAAGCAATTCCTCCGACCATTGTTCCATTTCATGCATTAAGCCATAGGGTCGACCATTGACTCTAAGAAACACAAATTGATTATCCAGGTTAATTAAACCCAATTTTGCGGCTACATAATAACTGTATTCCTCATTGATAAACCCTCGAACCAACGGCCTGATTAAATTTATGGAGCTTTTGCCATAAAAAGATTCCGACCCCGAAAAATCAATTCGCAACGACTTGACGGGTGCCACGGAATGAACTCCGTAATCGCCCCTCACCCTCATTTTAGTTTTATAGGAATTTCCGTTATAAACAAGAGTGGCGGCTATCTTGTCACTTTTAATATCCCCGGAATAAAATTTATTTTCGTCAAAATACAAATCGTAAATCGGCACGCCCAGCCCATCATAAGCGGCCGAGAGTTCATTCGCGAATTCTTCCCCGTAAAGCTTGGAATAATCCAAGGCGGTGGGAATAAAATTTTTATTGTCTTCTTTGATATTAAAAACTTTCGCTATATCGGATAAATATCTCTTTCTACTATAATCGGACGGCACTTTAATCAGCCAAATATTGTCAAAATCAACACGATCGGAATTAATTTTATTTAGCGCATTAAAAACTTTTAACTTTAACAAGGCCTCGGAGCCATTTGAAGAAAACACTCCTCCGAACCGGTACCAACCCGCCTGACCCAGACAAAAATCCAAACTTTCTGAAAAAAGAGTGTTGTTTTGAGAATCAACTATCTCTATAATGGGCGAGCTTTTACCGGCCCTTACGCGGGCATCGGCTAATAAAATATATTCCGTTCCCGGCTCCAAATTAATTTTTTGCGTAAATTCGGAAAAATGATGGAGGGGCGCGGATAATTCCAAATATTTTTGACCATCGCTCGGAAAATAACGGGCTTTATAAATTGGAGAACGCTCCTGCAAGTTTTCATCATGCAAAACATCTATAAATTTAAAATTAACATTGCTATCAACGTAGGCGTACCTTTCCCATCCCTCGTAAGAAACTTTAACGTCTCCTCCGGCGGGGCTGTACCAGCTCCACAGCTCCAGCTCCACTTTGCTGATATTTTCTTTCTTGAGGGCAGGAGCGCCGATTCTTTTAGCGCCGTTGTTTTGATCTTTCAAGATATTGTCAAAACTGACTTCGGAAATTTCCCCCACTTTATGGTTATTCCTGATATTAGTTATAAAACTAATACCGCCGGCGATCGTATTAATATTGGCCCAATGGTCAGTAGCGCCATTTAGAACATAGGTTAGGTTGGAAACAAAGTTACCATCCGGGTCGTAAAATTTGAAAATAACCGTGCTTTTGGCTTCCGGACCTTCAAATTTCTCGGGATAATACCTTACCCGGATGGGTTCGGTTAGGTAGGAAAGGCTTATCCTTCCTTGACATGACTGAACACCGCTCAATTTAATATTTTTGTAAAAACTGTCGTCAATACTAATTTTAAAACCCCACGAATTTTCATCTTCAAAAGAATGGTCGGAGAGCAAATTGTCGTAAGATAAACCGTTAAAATTATACTCCTCACTCTCGGCGAATCGCCAATTTGTCAAATAATGAAAAAACGAAGCGGCAATAATCACTGCCGCTAATGCCACGGCTAAAATAATTAATTTATGCTTTTTAAAAAATTTCATCTTTTTAAAAAATTAAAAACAAACAACACGTATATAAACAACGAAAGCACAACTGAGGATAGGGCCAAATAAAAATACGACTGTGGGCGAAAATAAACAATTAACTCAATATCAATAGAACCGTCCGAATTTTTTTTATAAAAATTTTTGGGATAATTATTCTTGATATAATTGGGATCTAAAACCCACCCATTTGCATAACTGCCCGCTAAAGTATGGCTATCATTCTTGCCTAATGGGCTCTGCCAAGAATAAAACAAATCCTTGAACGCGGGAAAAAATCCGTGGCGACTCTGGCATTGCACTACCCGCTGTTTATCCAAGCCGATAATCTCATTCTCAATTTTTTTCTTGGCAACAAAATATTCATCTTGCGCCTTCTGGCTTACCGGAATAATTATCTCTTTGCCTGACATTATCCGTTGGTACTTATTTATCCTTAGTAATTCATTATAACCCACTTCAAATTTTTTAGCAACGCTACTATAACTTTCTCCTTCCAAAACTTCGTAGGCGAACGGCTTCGGCTCGGATAAGTTATTAAACTTTTCCGTCAACTGCTCCTCTCTCTCCCTCTCCAACAAACCATTTAAACAATATTTTTTATCTTCCAGGCACCAATTATTATCGGGGGATTTTTCCAAATATAACTCCCATTGCTTATCATATGGCTCTAAAAATACCAGGTCTTCCGTTCCGGCCAGACCTTTTATGAAAATTCTGTATTTTTTATTGTCTAACTTACTAAAATATATCTGGCCGGCGCTGAAAAGAGGCAAAAAATTATCTTCATTATAATAAATATTCATTTCTCCAAAATCCCCTTTCTTTTTGTAGCCATTTTCTTCGAGCCACCGCGGCAAATCCGCCCCGCCCTCATACTCGGAGACCAAATCTTTTGTAACAACAATATAGTCCATATTATAATTTTTTACAAAACCGGAAAGCAACCCATAATCCACTTCTTTCCCTCTTAAGGTGCGTGGGCTGTTAATAAACAACTTGCTCATATCGGACTGCATAAAAGCATCTCCTATTAAAATTTCGCTTAATCTGTAAGATTTCCTATCCAAAAAAATATCGGCCAAACTACCCTGAATCTGAACCATCTTCCCGCCCCAATTATAAGCGTCATTAATATAGGTGGCGGGCAAAAACAGAACTCTGCTATTTTGGTCTGTATTATGATTCAAATAATCTACGGTCTCATACCAATATGCCGGGACCTCCCCCACAACTCTATCCCCAAAAAACCACTCTGCATACAGCCAATACGGCAAATTATACAACAAGCCGGCAACCAAAAGCAGAGATACTATCCATAAATTCCGTTTTTGCTTAAAAAAATTCAAAAATAATAAATAAACGACTAGAATCCATATAAAATTCAACAACGGAGAAAACTTCGTGATATTCCTAAATACCTGGAATCCTAAAATATTATCATAAAAAAATTTATAAACCGGATTGTTCAACCCGAGCATCATCTGGAAAACCGTGAGCCAAGATACTAAAAAAATAACGATAATTCCTAGGTTGTCCCTTAATTTATTTTTAATCAAAAGATAAACCAATAAAATATACGGGGCCAGGGCAAAAATTATTGCAAATTTTTCGGCGTAAAACTTAGCAAATTCAAAATATAATTTCCCCTGCCAGCTGCCGAAAAAACCCCAGTCGGCGGTTTGCCTAAAGATATTGAAATAAGTTGCATTTAAACTATAAAAATCTTCGGATACTTTTCCCGCCAAATCAAAAACACTGCCGAAATACAGGGAGCCGATAATTACGGAAATGGCCAGTAATATAAAAGTCGGCAAAAAAAGAAAATCAACGATAATTATTCTTTTAAAAAATTCTTTCCATGGCTTTTTGACGCTTAAATTAAAAACTAAAACAAAAAAATTAATAAAAATAATATCTATCAAAAAATAAGTGAAGTTAATACTGCTTAAAATCAGAGAAAAGGCCAATAGCGGTAAAAGCTCAATTTTTCTGCCCGTCTTTAAAAACTTCAAGGAATAATAAAGACCGAGGGGCAACAATAAATAAGGGATCTCATAGGTAATGGAATTTTTTAAATAGATAAAAAAAGAAACGGAGGTAAAAAAAAGCAGCCCCAAAATAATTATAACCGCAAATTCTTTAAAATCCGCAGTGGCAAAAGACGGTCGCTTATCATCAGTTTGCTTTAATTCTAAAAATAGTTTAACAAAAAAATAAAATCCCGCCCAATAGGCAAGAATACAAAAAATAAAATAAGCAACAATCTGGGTAAATAAAATTTTCAATAAAAACCAAAAAGCATAAAAGACAAAATAATTTATGGTAAAAATGGAGTACTGGCCGAAAAGAAAATGAGATTTATTATAAAACAAATCGGAAAAATATTTCCCCAAATTAAGAGAAAAAATGGAAGAATCCATCAATAGCGTACCCGAAGAGCCTCCATATAAAAAAATATTATAAATAAACGGTGCCGCGAGCACTAAAGAAAAAAATGAGAAAAATAAAATATTTTTATTTCTCTTAAAAAAATTTATCATGAATTTAATTTTCTATTTTTCAATCTCTTGGAGTCCCCGGGAAAAAACCTTCTCCCAACTTAATCCTTCAACGAGTTTAATGGCATTGCGCCTGAAAACGAAATAAAGTTCTCTATCGGACAGCAACTTATTTATTTTATCGGCTAAATCTTCTTTTTTATAATCAATTATAAAACCAGCTCTTTCTTTTTCTATATCCATGGCAATTTCCGGCACATTGGTAATAATAACCGGCAAGCCGCAAGCGAGATAAACTTTGACTTTCCCCACCTCAGAAAAAAAAGTAAAACTATTGGGGTCGGGTACATATGGAGCCAAGGCAATTCCGCATGAAGCTATAATTCTCTCGACATCGGCGTGATCTTCTATATAGCCAGTAAAAATGACCTTGTCCTTGAGGCCCAATTCAGCCGCCATCTTCTTTAAATTTTCCTCTTCCCCGCCGGTGCCTATAATAGTAAGCGTCGCTTCCGGATTTTCCTCTAAAACAAGCGGCAGGGCCTGAATTAAAAGCTCTAGGCCTTTTAATTTTATTAAATGGCCCATGAAAACCAATTTGTCAGGGACAACTTGCTCATCGGGCAAACGCTCTATTTTTTCAAAACGGCAACCGTCCTTAATAATAATTTCTCGACAACAGCGATTAATATTAACGCCATTTTTTCTCCTGGCTTCTTTCATCCTTACAGAACTATTCCATAAAAAATCGGCGTGATAGCAACAAAATCTGTCTATAAAGTGATAAATCTCATTCAAAATATAATTGTCAAATCTGCGAGGAGTGTAATCAATGGTCCAATAAACCAATTTATTTACTGCGCCTAATTTTTTTAAAAACCAGCCGGCAAAAGAATTTAAATTATCAGCCGCGATGCAAAAATCAAATTTCTTCTTGAACTTAATTACAAAAAATATAGTGGAAAAAAAATCTTTGATGTAATAAAAAAAATCCGGGCCCCATATTTTCCGCCCCTCCCAGTATTCCGTCTTCTCACCATCTTGAAAAATGGTTATTCTGGAATTTTTCATCTCCTTGCTATAAGGGAAGGGGTGTTCTAAAAATCCCACCAAATTTTTTTGTCGCACCAAAAGATCGCGCAATTCCTGTGCCGGGCCATAGCCAGAAGAAAAAGATCCGTGGGTGATTATTAAAAAAGATTTATTGTCGGTTGTACTGCCCATATTTTAAAAAATTAAAGGAAGCTCTCGGCACTTTGAAAAAAATAATATTCTAAGACACTTTATTTTTTTAATTATTCTGGGGTTAAATTTTTCCAAAGCTCGGCGGGATGCCGTATTGCTTTCATTTATTGTAAATTTATCCCTAGTTTTGCCTAAATTATGCAAAAAGATAAAAATTTCCGAATAAACAAAAAGATACAAACCCTTTCTCAAATATTTTTTCTTTGTTTTGGAAGCTCCCGAAGCCACTTCTTTGTTTAAAAAATCGACTTGGTAATTATTTGAATCTATATGCGACTTTGTCTCTTGATTAAGAGCTACCCATGTTAGATGGGCCAAATCCCTGCCAACAAACACACAAAAAGCTATGGCACCTTCTCCGATCCAACGCTCGGAAACTGCTATATCTAAACTATATCCCCCTTCTTTTGCTTTGTTATATTCGTCAATAGAAGAAATAATTTTTAGAACAGCGCCGTCCAAACGAGGGTAAAAATAAATGTTATCTAATTTGGTTAAATCTTTTTCGTAAACCAAAATGGTATTATAACTAAAAATACTCCCCGCCAAATGTGCTAATGCCTTTTGACAAAAAGAAAAAAAACCCTCTTCCTTTAGAGTATAAACAGATAAATCTAAAAAATCTTTCAACTTCAATAACATTAATTATGGTTAGTCGCAAAATAATCTTTTATGGCTTGGCAAACTCTCTTTACATCTTCTTCTCCAAGCTGGCTCGCTGATGGCAGCCATAGCCCCCTCTTGGCAAAACGTGATGCTTTGGGAAATTCTCCGGCGACATCGCTGTATATCTTTTGCGTATGGATGGCGGGATAGAACGCCCTGGAACCTATATTTTTTTCCTTTAAAAAATCACTTAGCTTTTGCGGATCTTCCACCAGTATTTCTATGAACCAAGGGGAAACTTCTTCTAAATCGGTGCCTATTAATTCCACCTCGGGCACTCCCTTAAGTTTTTCCGCGTAAAACTTGCAAATATTTTTCTTTCTTGTTATGCGGTCTCTAAGCTTTTTCATTTGCTCAATACCGAAAACCGCCTGCAAATCGGTAAACTTAAAATTCCACCCAAATTCATCATGAATATCACAGCCGCCGCTAACCCGGCCGAAATCTTTTACTTTGCAAATTTTTTTATATAAATCTTCGTCATTAGTAATAAGCGCCCCGCCCTGTCCGGTGGTGATAATTTTAGGAACACTGAAAGAAAAACTGCCGATCGCCCCAAAATTACCCAAATGCTTTCCTTTATAAAAGGATCCGAGGGATTGCGCCGCGTCTTCAAGCAAAATTAAACCCTTTCTGTCGCATAACTCCTTCAATTCTTCCAACCGGCCGGCTCGGCCGTTTATACTTACATGAAAAATCGCCCTAGTTTTTTCATTGATAACCCCTGAAACTTTATCAACATCTAAACACAAAGAGTCATCCACGTCTACAAAAATTGGCTTGGCGCCGGCAAGCACTACGGCATTGGGAGTGGCGATCATAGTATAATCAGGAACCACTACTTCATCGCCGGGTCCGACACCAATCGCCCTTAAAGCTATAAATAAGCTCACCGTCCCGTTAGCCACTACGCTACAATATTTCGCTCCGCAAAATTCCGCTATCATCTGCTCAAACTCTCTGGTTTTTTTAAATTCCATAATCCACCCGCCAGAATTTAAATAATCCGCTATTGCCTTCTTTTCTTCTTCCCCATACCAGGGCTCCATTTGATTAATAAATTTTTGCTCGGCCATAATTAAACGTAATAATTAAATCAAAATTTCGTTATTTTCCATCCGCGCTAAAAATTTCTTTAATCGATTTTCGTTAAAAATACCAGGGTCCTCTAATTTTAATAATTCTTTCTCGCATTTTATTTTATCTGTTTTGAATTTTTCTTCAATTTCAGCCCGTTTTACTCTTATCGCGCCTACTTCTTCGGAAACCCATTTTATTAAAATTTCCGGACGAATCTGATTTTTATATTTAGCAAAAGTTTTTAGAAATTCCTGTAAAAGATCCACTAAGTGGTATTCTTCTACCAATTTCCGCGCGGCTTTTGTCTCTAAAATACTTGCCCAATCAATACAATAATTTATGTCGTCAATCACGCATTGCACATCCATTACTGATTTGGGATCTGGCGATCGTAAAATAGGCCTTCCTTCTTTATATAAGGGTAATTTATTTTCTTCCCCTGCTTCCATTAAGTGGCATAAACCTATCGCGCCCATGCGACTTAGGCGATCGGCATCGCGAATAATCTTTTTTTCCAACATCGGTTCTCCGGGTAAATCACTGTGTGTTTCTATAATCTTTAAAATTCGCTGATACTCGCCGGAATTTAATTTGCCTTCCTCCAAAAGAGGGCCTAATAACATCCTCTGCGACTTGACTCGTGAAATTTTAGCATGGGGGACAGAAGTATTCTTTTCTCTTCGTTCTTTTTCACCAACTCTGCCCCAATCATGCAGCCAAGCGGCGATGGCTATTTCAAAAACATTAGCCCCTTCTTGAGTGGCTAAATAATGAGCAAACCCTTCAACCAACTTCGTATGTTCTATGCCATGGGATTCGGGGATATTCCGAAGTTGTAATTCGGTAATTTCTTTTATTTCATCGACTAACTCCTTTTGTTCTGGTGAAAAAGATTGTTTATCATGCTCTTTTATCTCAAAACGTTTTTCGCTCATAATAATTATGAGTTAAAAAATTGAAATTATCGTTCTATAATTTTTTTATCCAATTCTAACCCGGGATAAGGGCCATTCTTAATTTCTAAAACCTGGGTCTTATCTTCTAAAATATCGTAAGCATGCCCGCCGGCATAAATTATCACAATATCGCCGGCGCTTAATTCCTTTTCAGAAATTAATTTATCGTTTTCGCCATAAAATATACCTTTAATTTTCCCCTGTTTAATAAACAGGACCTCGTTTGTTCTATCGGAAGTTCTTTCGCATATTTTATGGGCATGTGCCTTTAGATGCTTACCGGCGCCATAATTCCAGGTGGCCACCTGCAAAAAATCAGAATCGTTCGAATAAAATTGCAAATTATCTGGCCACCCCTGGTCTCTGATTATTTTAGCTATCAATAAATCACCTTCTTTAATTTCTTCTTCGACCATATTTTTATTTTTTAACATTTTCTAAATACCATTGCACGGTTTGCTTTATGCCGTCTTCTAATTTTGTTTCCGGCACCCAGTTAAAAATCTTTTTCATTTTTTCTACATTCATAATTTTATAAGGAGCCCCGTCCGGCTTGGAAGCATCAAAAACCAATTTCCCTTCATAACCGGCGACTTGCTGTATAATTTCTGCCATTTCTTTTATAGAAACCCCCCGCCCTTGACCTATATTAATCGGCTCGGAAATAGCGTCAATATTCATAGACCTTAATAAAATCTCCACGCAATCATCAACGTAAAGCCATTCCCTCACGGGCTTGCCCGTTCCCCAAACAATTACTTCCGGTTTGCCTGCTTTTTTCGCTTCAACTATCTTCATAATCAACGCACCGAGGGCATGAGAGCGGACTTCTTCAAAGTGGTCTCCGGGGCCATACATATTGGGCACCAAAAGATTTATAAAATCCATGCCAAACTGATTATGGTAAGCGTAAGATTGAACCCAGGTCGCCTTTTTCGCAAAACCATAAACTAAAACTGAGGGGTGGAGCGGGCCATCCCACCACTCTTCTTCTTTAAAATCTTTTTCCGTAACATCCGGGTAAGAACAATTGGAAATCGGATTTATAAATCTTTTCACTGTGTGCTCGCGGGAAACATCTATAAGATTTGCGTTCATCAAAATGTTATTGTAATAAATTTCCCCTTCATGCTCCAAACCAAATTTAATTCCGCCGACATAAGCGGCGCAATTTATCACAATATCTGGTCTTTCTTTATCAAAAAAATCTTGCACCTGCTTCCTGTCTCTAAAATCGACGCCGTTACTTAAAGATGTCGTGCAATAAGAAAAACTGTCTTCTTTCAGCCGCTTGATTACTCTTTTACCCAAAAAACCAGTGCCTCCGGCCACAAAAATTTTCTTTGAAACCGCCATATTTAATAATTTATTTTGCTTTCCCGATCGTAATCAACCTTAACCATTATACCTATTAATTCCTTAAACTTAACCACGGGTTCCCAACCCAGCTTTTCTTTTGCTTTACTGGCATCGCCAAGCAAAGCATCCACTTCAGACGGACGATAATATACCGGGTCTATTTCTACAATTATCTTTCCGCTTTCGGTATCAACTCCCTTTTCTTCCAGGCCGGCTCCCTGCCAAACCAAGTCAAAATCCAAGCAACGAGCCACTTCTTCAATTAATTCCCTGACCGAATGCGATTCTCCGGTAGCAATCACATAATCATCGGGCACTTCTCTCTGCATCATTAACCACATTGCCTTGACATAGTCGGGCGCATAGCCCCAATCCCTCCGTGCCTCCAAATTTCCTATTTTTAATATATCTTGCTTACCTAATTTTATTCTAGATAATCCTCTGGTTACTTTGCGGGTCACGAAAGTTTCTCCGCGGCGCGGGGATTCGTGATTAAACAAAATGCCATTGCAGGCGAATAAACCATAACTTTCCCTGTAATTTTTAGTTATCCAATAAGCATAAACTTTGGCACAACCATAGGGGCTACGGGGGTAAAAGGCGGTTGTTTCTTTTTGGGGGATTTCCACCGCTTGGCCAAACATTTCAGATGAGGAAGCCTGATAAAATTTAGTCTTCAAACCCTCTCCCCTGATCGCTTCCAATATCCTGACAGTGGAAAGGGCTGTAACGTCTCCGGTATATTCGGGAATGTCAAAACTTACTCGCACATGCGACTGCGCGCCCAAATGATATATTTCATCAGGATGCACTTCCTGCAGAATCTTCCTTATATTTCCCCCATCGGACAAATCTCCATAAAAGGTTAAAAAATCCGGATAATTCGGATTGTCATAAAGGTGATTAATGCGCTCCGTATTAAAGCTACTGGACCGGCGCTGAATTCCATAAACCTTGTATCCTTTATCTAATAAAAATTCAGCTAAGTAGCTGCCATCTTGCCCCGTGATTCCCGTGATTAAAGCTTTTTTCTTTTCCATAGTTAATTTATTACTAATTCTCTTTCTTCATTTCCGTATGTTTTTATCTTCGGCTTGATGCCCAAAATTTTTAGGAAATACTGGCATAATATAATACAGGCGGTATAAAAAGTCAAAGGAAGGTGGACCATTAAAACCGGCTTTTTTCTTTTAATGGAAAAATAAGCGGCGGACGCGAATGGCAATATAATACTTAATGAATAGGGTATAAATAAATATTTTTTAAACCTAAACCAACGCGGTTGAAATTCTTCCCTGTTTGAAAATCCTGTCCCCGGCATTTCTCTGTAATGCAAATTCACAATGACCCGCCATTTTATTTTATTAATAAACTTTTTATAGCTGTCCGCGGAGTAATGGATGATAAAATCATTTTTTAGTAAGGCCACCTCTTTGCCGTCCCCAACTATCAAATAAAATATGCGCGGAACGATTTTTTCATCCTGCAAAATATCTTTGAACTTTTCCCGGAAATAATCCAAATCCATAGCATTACCGGCGCACATATCAACCACGGGTATAGCATCGTTCTTTTTAAATTTAAAAGACACAAAAGATTCCGATTCTCCGGTGTACAAATATTTTCTCTTCCAGCAATCCAAAAAAAATGGATACTGGGAAGAAATCCCGTACATAAAAAATACAAAGGGATCGGAAAAATTATTAATATAATCATTGACTGAAGAAAACCCTGCCGGTTTTTTGTACCCACCCGAATGGACGACTTTCAAAGAAGAATTTCCAGACAAAATATCCACCCTTCTCTTTATAGCCAAATCATTACTCAACACTTCGTCAGAATCTAAAAAAATTCCTACCGAGCCACTGGCTGACAATATTCCAATATGCTTGGCATATTCCTGCTGAGTTTTAGGGTTTGGCAAAATCTTACATCCATATTCAGCCGCTATTTTTTTGGTCTGATCATACGAACCGGCGTCAATTACCAGTATCTCAACCAAACTCTGGTCATATTTTTGTTTGCGAATGGACTCCAGCGCCTTTCTTATAGTGGAAGAGGAATTAAGCGTCGGCATGATGATGCTTACTTTGGCTGTTTCCGTCATATTAAAATTTTAAAGCGACTTCCAGGGCTTTATAACCATCTTCCCCGGAAACAATTGGCTCTCTATCTTCTACTATGCAATTGATAAATTCTTCCAATTCACATTGAAGCGATTCCTTGGCATTTACACCAATTTCTATTTTATCCGTTAAACTGAATTTAGAAACGAATTCCCCAAAATCTTTATAGGAACTATCCAATCCTTCATTCAGATAACAATTTTCATACAAAGTAATTTTCTGATGGATAAAATCCAACCGAGCAAAGGCTTTAGTTCCGGTAATGTCCATATTTCTTATTTTAACCGGAGTAACCCAATTAACTTCAATAAATGAACATCCCCTTTTGTACTGCAGTAGTATATTGGCGCTATCTTCTTGCTCTTGTAATAAATTTTTGGATTTATAGCCATAAATTTTCTCGGGCAGATCACCAAACAAATAATTAGAAATATCGATATCATGAATGGCCAAATCTATAACCACATTAGCTTGTTTAAGCTGCGGAGGCAGGCCCCCCACTCTTTTGATATTTAGAGATATAATTTTTCCAAATCGTCCGGTGTCAATCAATTCTTTAACTCTTTGCACTGCCGGATTAAATCTTTCAATGTGCCCGATCATTAATTTAACTCCCTGTTCTTTCGCCTTGGTAATTATGTCGCGTGCTTCTTCTAAATTCACCGCAATGGGTTTTTCCAACAACACATGTACTTTTTTCATTAAAACATCGCTAGCAACTTGATGATGCAAAAAAGTAGGTACTGCTATGGAAACGGCATCAATCTGTTGCTCATTAAACATTTTATGGTAGTCCTCATAAAAAAGGCAGCCATATTTAAGCGCCAGCTGTTCACCTGCTTTTCGGTTTACATCACAAATAGCCACTAAGTTAACTCGCGGCATTTCAAAATAATTTCTCATATGGTTGCGGCCCATATTGCCGGTCCCAATAACAGCAACCTTCAATTTATCCATATTTAACTTTATTCTTCTTTTTTTATATCCGCTAAGGACATCTCGCAAACAGGGCATTTATTTTCAAGCCGTTTGCCGCACTTGCAAACATAACCCACAAGTTTGGCGGGGTGCCCGATATAAAGCCCAAAAGGAAGGGTATCTTTTGTAATTAAAGCGCCAGCACCGATCAAAGAAAATTCTCCGACTGTCAGGCCTCCGGTCAAGGTGACATTTGCTCCTATGGAAGCCCCTTTTTTCACGATAGTTTTGGCCATCTCCCAGTCGCTGTTCGTCTTAAGAGATTCGTCGGGATTAATAGCCCGCGGCGATTTGTCATTAACAAAACACGCATAGGGTCCGATAAATACTCCGTCTTCAATGATAAGACCGCGGCACACAATAACATTGCTTTGTACTTTAACATTGTTGCCAATCACCACATCGCTGTCCACATAAACATTTCTCCCTAAAATACAATTTCTCCCTATTTTTGCCCCTTCTCGGATTTGCGAATTCTGCCAAATGCGCGTGCCCTCGCCGATTTCGGCCTCCGGAGAAACTTCTACTGTTAGATGGATAAGAATATTCTTTCCGTCTGCCATAAAAATATTTAATTAAATATTTATAGTTATATCAAGCCAATCGGGATATTTCATAATTTCATTATTCAAATCAAATTCGTATCTTTTTACCTCCCCTTCGTCAGAAATTTGGGTAAATCCCCTTTTTTCAAATAATGGCTGCATTCTCCAGTTAGATTCAGTGGTCTTAACGTAACCTTTGACCTTTCTGATTCCTTCCTTTTTGGCTAAATGTAAAGTGACTAAAATTAAAGTGCTTCCTATGCCGCGCCCCATGGTGCGACAAGAAACGGTAAGGTCGCGGATTGACCAAACGCCCGGTTCGGTAGTATCAATGATGGTTTCGGCGATCAAACCATAATCACCAAATTTGTCAGTTAGCTCTACTATAAACACTTTATCTTTATTAACTTCAAAAGATTTCTTTAGTTCGTCTAGTTGGTAACGATTGCCGGTGGCATTTAATTCGTTAGTCCTATTTAATAACTGGGTCACTCGCGGCCAATCTTTCTCTTCTACATTTCTGACAAACATTTTAATTCCGCACTGACGCAAAAAATCTTTATAGTTACCGCCATGACTCTTTTCCGCCTCTTCTCGGTCTCTCGCTTCTTTTAAAATCTTTACTCTTTCTTTGTCTTCGTCTGTCTCATTTTTTGGTTTAATGCCATCGATATTTAAAATATCTATGGGATCGGCTAACTCAGTAACATTAAGACCGGAGATAGTAGCTGTCACCTCTGCCCTCTGAAAAGGATCATCGTCAATAAATAATATCTGCTCAAAAGAAACTTTAAAAATATCGGCTAATTTTTTAATGGCTTCGGATTTTAACCCCCACCCCACTTGCGGCTCCTTAAAATATTCGTTAATTTCAAACTTTTTTAACATTTCGTCCACGTCTTCATAATTATTCTTACTGCACATCGTGCTAATAATTCCTCTCTTATCAAGCTCTTTCAGGGCGGCTTTAGTGCCCGGCTTTATTTTTATCGCTTCTTTGTCTCGATAATAAACTGTGCCGTCCCAAAGGGTGTTATCGGCATCCCAGATTACTAATTTAATTTTTGTTTCGTAATTTTTTTCTTCGGACATATTATTAAAATTAATTAATTTTTGCGTTTTTAAATATTTCTATATTTTTTACGAAAGAATTTGGTTTTAATTTTTTAAGAGCCTCTTCGACGGCTGATTCATCTAAATCCAAATCCCTTACTATGCCGCGCAGTTCAACCATATTATGTTCCTTTAACACGAGCTCTCTGTCCGGAAAATCAAAAGGTAGATTAAAGGTAATTTTAATTTCTCCGTTTCTTTGACCCTCATCAAACTCTTTTAAAAAAGTAAAATCTTCCACTCCTTTCTTCAGCAGCGCTTCCGCTGTGATTTGGGCCAAAAACCAAGCGCCTTGACCGCCGAGGCCTTTAATTATGTACTTCATTGGATTTTTGTAATCTTTTAAATTTAATCATACACATCGCCCGGCTGATTATAACGTTGATTCGGTCAGGATTTTCCAGAGCTTCGGCAACAGCCGATTGGACCTCCTCTTTTTTATAAGGATTCGCAATCTTTACATGGCAGCCAAGATTCTCGCACATTTTTTCTATGGACAAATCGGGCACCGGGTGTTGTCCAGTCATGCCCGTGCAAGAATTATCCATTATGATAAGTATAATGTTATGTTTATGGTAAGCGGCGTTAATCAAGCCATTAATTCCGGAATGCCAAAAAGTTCCATCTCCGCAAAAAGCTATTGATTTTTGTCCGCAAATCAACTGCCCCTGAGACACGCTTAATCCCGAACCCATTACAAATAAAGTATCAATAATTTCCCTGATGGGTTTATCATCTTTCCCGTTGTTGCCAAAACCGGCCATTTCATAACAGCCAATATCGCCATTTATTATATAGCCTTCCGGTACGGAAAAATTTCTATAAAATCCTTCGTGCGGACAGCCGGGGCAAAAATAAGGAATTATTTTTTCTTTCTCTTTGGAATAAGGATTAAATTTGAAAGGGGTGTCATCAAACTTGGGCGGTCGGGGCGCTTCCCTTTCTCCAACCTCAAGGGGCGCGTAAAGATGCCCCAACTTGTTGGTAATTCTGATAAATACCGGCTGGCCTTTTTCTTCCGACATAGCCAAAGATTCTTTCCCGGCGCTATAACATTCTTCAATGGTCTGCGGCTCCAAAATAGTGAAGCCAATAATTTTCATAAATTCCCTAGTGTCTTGATAAACATCGGAGTACCTCACTTCCGGATCATCAACAACCACAAAAACCATGCCGCCAGTAATTCCTTTTTTAGTTAAACTCATTAGAGTATCTAAACAGATATTAAAGCCATTTGCTTTCATGGAACAAAGCGACCTCTGGCCGAGAGTGCTGGCACCCAAACAAACTTCTAACGCCACCTTTTCATCGCTGCTCCATTCGGCATAAAAATCATCTGATTGCCTGGCCACAAGATAATTCATCACTTCGCTGGCAGGAGTGCCGGCGTAGCCCGCAGCCAAACGCAACCCGGCTTCATACGCGCCGCGGGCGATGGCCTCATTACCCGATAAAATTATTTTTTTTGAAGAAGGCATATTTTAAATTTCTCTGATTGATTTTATGATGTACTCCATTTCTTCTCTTCCCAAAAGAGGATGCACGGGCAATGATAAAATTTCTCGGCTGATTTTTTCAGCCACCGGAAAATCTCCCTCTTGATAGCCAAATTTCTTGAAATGCGGATGCAAATGAAGCGGCTTAGGGTAGAAAACAGCCGTGCCGATACCTTTATTTTTCAAAGCGTCCATTAATTCCTCGCGGCTCAGTTTAAACTCCGGTGTTATTCTTACGGAAAATTGATGAAAAACATGTTTATAATCATCTTTTACTTTTGGCACAATAAGGCCTTCAACATCTGCCAGCCCGCTCCCCAAAATTTCGGCATTCTCCGCGCGGCGGGCATTAAACCTTTCAATTTTTGAAAGTTGGACGAGGGCGATAGCAGCCGCCAAATCGGTCATCCGATAATTGTACCCCAAATCAAAATATTCATATTTGGTGCTTTCCGATTGCCCATGGTGCCTAAATCTTTTGGCCTGTTCGTAAACTTCCGCATCGTCGGTCACTATCATCCCCCCTTCTCCGGACATTAAATTTTTTGTGGCATAGAAAGAAAAAGTCCCAGCGGTTCCAAAGCTACCCGCTCGCTTGCCTTTATATTCCGCTCCCACTGCTTGGCAGGCGTCTTCTATAATTTTTATGCCCCGTTCGGCCGCTAAGCGATTTAATCCTTCTATATTATATATCTGACCAAATAAGTCTACGGGAGCAATAACCTTGGTTTTGGCAGAGATTTTTTCTTTGATACTATTAATATCTATATTAAAATCTTCTTCGGAAATATCGGCAAACACAACCTTGGCCTTCTGCATTAAAATAGAATTGGCCGTAGCCACAAAAGTAAAGGGGGTAGTTATCGCCTCGTCTCCTTCCCCAACGCCGACGGCATACATCGCCGCATGCAAAGCGGCCGTACCGCTATTGACTGCGACCGCATACCGAGTGCCGCTATACTCGGCAAATTTCTCTTCCAATTCCTTGACTTTTGGTCCCTGCGCCAACATGCCGGAATTCAAAACGGCATTAACGGCCTCTATCTCCTCCCTCTCAATTATTGGCTTGGAAATATTGATATTAATCATAGAAAATAATCTAATAAGACAACAAAGTGTCAACTATAATCTTACTGGGCTTTATATTAGGATAAATTATAGGCCTCTTATATTGATTATAGTTTAGTATAAAATCCTTAATTTTATCAAGACTTAACTCGCTTAACACCATATTCTCTCCAACTCCCTCGGAATCCACTTCGACAATCTCCCTTAAAATCAAACATGGCTTCCCTAAATAATACGCTTCTTGCTGATTGCTGCCACCATCGGTCATAATAAATTCGCTTTGTTTAAATAATTTAATAAACTGCATATAGGGCAGGCGATCTACGGTTATAATATTTTCTTTTTTGCTTATGTCTTCCAAGAGTTCGAGCTTTTCCAAAACAAACCTGGTGGGAGCATGCATTACAAAAAGACAATAAAGGTTATCCGGAAAAAAGTCAAAAACAAATTTAACCAAAGATTTTACTAATTTATCATTATATAAATTTTCCTGCCTATGCAAAATAAGAATAAAATATTTTTTGCCCTGTAATTTACTAAATACGCCACCAGACGAATCCGCGGCTATAGCCAAGTGCAAGCTGTCAATAACGGAATTATAAAAAGTATTTATTTTTTGCCCCTTCCTATTTTTTAAATTTTCCAAATTTTTTTCATAGGGACAAAAATGAATATCGGCAAAATATGAAGTCAGCACTCTGTCAATTTCTTCGGGGAAGGGCCGGAAAAAATTGAATGATCTGTATCCGGCCTCCAAATGCACTATCTTCAACCCATAAAATTTACCAACTATGGCCCCCATAACGGTAGTCACCGTATCTCCATGGACTATTAAAAAAGTATTGCTCTTGTCTAAGCCGGCGAATTCTTTTCTTAGGGCAAAGGGGGCTTTAATCAAGGTTTTCAAAAACCACCAAAATAAACTCAGGGCCGAGGCTTTGATTTTTTTATCATAAAGGCAGAGGTCAACTTTTTCTATATTTAAAAACTTAAGCATCTCACTGCCCTTGATAACATTTTGTCCGGAGGCGATGATTTTAAAATCAAGACCGCGGTCCTTAAATTCTTTCATAACCGGCATGATTTTTATAAGCTCCGCTTCCGTGCCCACAAAAAAATAAAATTTCTTGCCCATATAAAATACTTACCTAAAATTACGCTTATCTTTAATTATATATAGAGGTCGGTTTAATAACTCACCATGGATATTCCCTATGTATAAAGC
Organism: Patescibacteria group bacterium; assembly: GCA_028716045.1. Lineage (NCBI taxonomy): Bacteria > Patescibacteria group bacterium. Next base: position 907,924 of record JAQUQO010000001.1, on the reverse strand, counting down.
GATAAAACCGAGGCACATTAAAACAACCCCGGATAACAAAACATTGAACATAATAACAAATGAGATTGAACTAAAGTATATTTCGTCAAAAAACCACCGCACTATAAACATCACTATTAGAAAACTTCCGCTGCTAAGGGTTATCAATGTCCCAAGATAAGCCGCCAGCTTAAGAGGCAATAAGCTCAAGGAAATAAAACTGGACAAGGCTAACTTAATCAATTTGCAATAGGTATATCTTGGTTTGCCAAATTTTCTGGAATTGGCGTCAAAATAGATATATCCCCTCTTAAATCCTAACCAATCAATCAAGGCCCGCGCCATTCTATTGCGTTCGCTGAAACGATTGAATTCGTTAATAACCTTTCTGTCAATCAAACGAAAATCTGTCGCCCGGCGGACAACCTTGGTTTCGCTGATTAAATTAATAATTGTGTAAAATAAAGAAGAGCCAATTCTCTTTATTAACCCTTCCTTTTTATCTTTACTGCGCACGCCGATAACCACCTCGGCACCGGCTTCCCATTTCTTTAAAAATTCCGGAATCAGCTCCGCTGGGTGTTGGAGGTCGGCGTCCATAGTAATCGCCGCTTCGCCCGTGGCGTGATGCAAACCGGCGGTGAGAGCAATCTCTTTGCCAAAATTACGGGAAAAATCTATAAACTTTACCTTTGGGTCTTGCTTTGCCAAATTATTTAAAACTTCCCCCGACTTATCGTTACTGCCATCATTTACAAAAATTATTTCGACTTGATAAAAATTCTCCAGCTCTTTTAAAACCCTAAAAAGTCCCCCATAAAGCAGGGGGATATTCTTTTCTTCATTACATACCGGAATAATGATAGAAATAAATTTCAACATCTCCGTAATTTTATTTATTTAAAATCTCCGTGTTTACCTCAAGGATCGGCCGTTGATGGCGGCGAAAATTTAGGATTAAAGCGAAAATATAACCAACCGCCAAACTCCCGATTATTGCCATGGCCACTTGCGTTATTGATTGATGATATAAACTGACACCGCTAGCCATTAACGCCGCTACAATACCTAAAATATAAGAAATTCTAAAATCATGCCGGGCATACGCCAAATTTGCTTCAAAAATTAAAAAAGACATCGCTAAGGCGAGGACTCCAAAAAGCCATAATTCTCGCATAAATATAACATAGCGAGACCCAAAAAGCAAGGAAATGATAAGCCCGGGGAAGAAAAAATAAATAACCGTGGAAATAATACTAAAACCGGCTAACAACCCATAAGCGCCCCAAAACATTCTGCGGCTTAACCCGCGCCCCTCGCAACCATTGGCACAGGCCGAGGGCAGGACTACGGCGATAATTGCCGAGTTCACCCAAAAGATAATTTTACCCAAAAGAGAAAGCGCGCTGTAATAACCGGTGAGTTCGGCGCTGGTAAAACATTTCACTAAAATTACGTCGATATTACCGATAAAAGTCACCAGCGCGGAAAAAATAAAAATCGGCACTAAACTCTTTCTAATATCAATCTGAGGGAAATATCGCTTCTGCCAATTCTCCCCCGCAACGGATATGCTGGAGAAAAAATTAAATCTACCGCAATATCTCTCAACCACTATCCAGCTGACAATCGCGGATAACAAAAATGCCATGGCCGCACTGGGGGCCGACGGTAAAAATATAACTAATATTATGCCGACAATAAATTTTATCAAAGAACCAACTACTCCTGAAACATTTATTTCAAAAAATTTCCCCCAACCGGAAAGAACTCCGCTGTAAACTACGGCAATTAGACCAATAAAAGAACTGAAAATAAAAATAAAAAGCCCCCACCAAGATTCTAAATGTAAAAAATGATAAAACAACGGGCTGGCCAATAAAAATCCTAATAAAAAAAATCCGGCCCATTTGGTTAAACTCTTCCGGACGGTTATTAAAAATTGTCCAGTGGCCGAATAATCAAGATTTTTGGCAAAAACCGAGGAATATTTAATAACAAAATACAGCACCGCTGCGCTAAAAATCCCGGCGATATTAAAAAGAGAAACTAAACTCTGTAATTCTCCGTATTCGCTCACGGGCATCAACCGTGAAACGGCAAAATGAAAAGCATAACCAAGTCCGCCGCTTAAAAAAGTTCCGGCAACATAAATCGCGCTATCTTTATAGAATTTATATGTTGACATTTTTCAATTATATCTATTCTTCAAAACTTATCGCTTGACCCGGGCAGGAATCCGCTACTTGTTTTAAAAGCTCTGCCGGAATTTTTTCCTCATTTATTACTTCAATCTCCCCGTCTTCTCCAAAACGAAAATACTTCGGAGCTAAAGCGACACAGGTCCCGCAATGGATACATTTAGTTTTATCAACTTTAACTTTCATAAAATATACAAATTAATAATTGCTACAAATATACAAATAAATTAAATAGCGCTTCTAAAATATTCCACGGTCTTCTTAAGCCCCTCTTCCAACTGAACTTTTGGTTCCCAGCCCAATTTTTCTTTAGCTAAACTTATATCCGGCTTTCTCTGTTGAGGATCATCAGCCGGCAAAGGTTGATAGACAATTTTACTTTTAGCGCCCACCGTTTTCAAAACTTTATCCGCCAATTCTTTAACAGTAAACTCGTTAGGGTTGCCTAAATTAACTGGCCCCAAAAATTCATCTTGGTTCATCATGCGATAAATGCCTTCTATTAAATCACTAACATAGCAGAAAGAACGCGTCTGGCTGCCATCGCCATAAATAGTTAAATTTTCCCCCCGCAACGCCTGCGTAATAAAATTACTGACTACCCGCCCATCTTGCGGGTCCATGTTCGGCCCGTAAGTATTAAAGATACGGATTATTCTGATATCAACACTCTTGCGGCGGTGATAATCAAAACAAAGTGTCTCGCCAATCCTTTTCCCCTCGTCATAACAACTGCGGATTCCGATGGGATTAACATGCCCTCGATAAGTTTCTGCCTGCGGATGTTCCAAGGGGTCGCCATAAACTTCTGAAGTTGAGGCCTGTAAAATTCTGGCCTTATTCTTAACCGCTAATTCCAGCATATTCTTTACCCCCAAATAACAAGTGTCTAGAGTAAACAAAGGGTCTTTTTGGTACTGCGGTGGCGAAGCGGGACAAGCCAAATTATAAATTTGGTCAACATCCATCTCAAGTGGATTGATAATATTATGTTCAATTAATTTAAAATTTTTATTGGCTAATAATTCTTCAATGTTCTCTTTTCTGCCGGTGTAAAAATTATCCAGGCAAATTACTTTTTCGCCTTTGTCTAATAAATATTTACAGAGGTGGGAGCCAAGAAAACCGGCGCCACCGGTAACTAAAATAGTCATAATTAAACTCTCCCGATGCTTAAATAATTAAAGCCAAGGTCGCGAACAACTTGCGGGTCATAAATATTTCTCCCGTCTACTATGTTTTTTCCCGCCATTAAATCTTTAACTTTATTTAAATCCAATTCCTTAAATTCATTCCAATCGGTAATAATGACCAAACAATCAGCCCCTCGCACCGACTCGTAACAATCATTAAAATAATGAACATCCTGTAAAATCTTTCTCGCCACTTTTTCTGCTACCGGGTCAAAGGCATTTATTTTAGCTCCTTCTTTTTGTAAAAATTCTATGACATCAACTGACGGCGCTTCGCGCATATCATCGGTATTGGGTTTAAAAGCCAGCCCCCAGACAGCTATTGTTTTGCCGGCTAAATCGGGAAGTAATTTTTTTACTTTCCCCACCATTAACTTACGCTGATTTTTATTTACCTCCTCCACCTCTTTTAACAAACTAAAATCATAATCATAATCCTTAGCTAAAGAAATAAGCGCTTTAACGTCTTTAGGAAAACAAGCGCCTCCATAACCGCAACCAGCATCCAAAAAAGCATATTTGCCGATGCGCTTATCTAATCTGATGCCTGCCGCTACTTTGGTCACATCCGCGCCTGAACGTTCGCAGATATTGGCAATACTATTGATAAAAGAAATTTCTGTGGCTAAAAGGGCATTGGAAGCATACTTAATCATTTCGGCTGTTTTTACGTCAGTAAGTACTCTTTCCCCGGGCAGGGGTTTGTGCAGTTCCAACATCACTGCCAAGGCCTTGGGGCTGTCACAACCGATGACGATGCGGTCTGGATTAAGCGAATCATTAACCGCCGAACCCTCACGCAAAAATTCCGGGCAAGAAACAACATCAAAGGTGGCTCCCTGCGGAGCATTTTTGCTGACAATGTCTTTGACTAAATCTCCCGTACCGATGGGCACGGTGCTTTTATCAATAATCACAGTATAGCCCTGTAAATATTTGGCAATCTCTTGAGCGGCGGTCTTTACTTGGGATAAATCAGCTTCTCCATTTTCCAAAGAAGGGGTCCCGACGCAAATAAAAACGGCATCAGAATTAGGAACGGCTTCTGCGTAATCCGTGGTAGGGAAGAGCCGGCCGACCTTCAGATTTTTTCTGATTATTTCTTCCAGCCCGGGCTCATAAATCGGACAAATTCCTTTTTTCAAATCTTCAATTTTTTCTTTATCCCTTCTTATCATCCAGACCGTATTGCCTAAATCGGCAAAAATTGCTCCGGACGTAAGTCCAATATAGCCAGCGCCAATGATGCTTATCTTCATATATTTCTATCTAAGTAACTATATTAATTAATTTCCCCGGCACAAATATAACTTTCTTCGGTTCACCGGGCACAAACTTTCTAATTTTTTCTGACTCCAGCGCCAGTTTCTTGGCTTCTTTCTCGGAAATGTCTGCGGGAACGGTGATGTTATCGCGAACCTTGCCGTTGACCTGAATGACTAAAATAATTTCTGTGTCTTTTATTAATTCTAAATTGGGTTCCGGCCACTTCTCCAAATGTATACTTTTTTTATTCTTGCCCGCCGTAGCTTCGGCAGAGGCGGGGCCTACCTTTTGCCAAAGCTCTTCAGTAATATGCGGAGCGAAAGGAGCCAAAAGAATCAACAATTTGGAATAATAAATTGAGGGAATCTTTTCCTGCTTTTCCATCTCATTTACTAAAATCATCATTTGCGAAATAGCTGTATTAAATTTCATCTCTTCAATATCCTCGGTAACCTTTTTAATCGTCTTGTGAAGCAACTTCTTAAGATTGTCATCCTTGAGGGAGTCTCGAGCACTCGGGACGACCGAAGGATCCGACCCAAATTCTTCATCCCGAGAACTCGGGATCGGAATGACATTTTTAGTTATTTTTTCTTGTAACCGCCACACTCTTTCCAAAAACCTACGACAGCCGATAACCCCCTGCGTATCCCAAGGAATCGCCTGGTCAAACGGACCCATGAACATTTCATAGACGCGGAAAGTATCCGCGCCATGCTCCTTAACAACATCGTCGGGATTAATAACATTGCCGCGCGACTTGGACATCTTCTCCCCACCTTCGCCTAAAATCATACCCTGCGAAGTTCTTTTTTTGTATGGCTCATCGCCGCACTCTTTAGGAATCGCGCCAATATCGTATAAAAATTTATACCAAAATCTGGAATATAAAAGATGCAAAGTGACATGTTCCATCCCCCCATTATACCAGTCCACCCCGCCCACTTCGCTACATTTATTTTGACTGGCGGGGCAAGCCGTCATCCAATATTTCAAATTCTCTCTGTTCGCGAATTCCTTATCGTTCGCTGGGTCGGTATAACGTAAAAAATACCAAGACGAACCCGCCCAATTGGGCATGGTGTCCGTTTCTCTTTTAGCCGCTCCGCCGCACTTCGGGCATTTTACATTTACCCATTTTTCTATGGTCGCCAGCGGCGATTCGCCCGTATCCGTCGGTTCGTATTTTTTTACTTTGGGAAGTTTAACCGGCAAATCTTTTTCCGGAACAGGAATCCAGCCCTGCCCTGAGCTTGTCGAATGGGCACACTTCTCGCAATGTACGAGCGGAATCGGCTCTCCCCAATAACGTTGGCGGGAAAAAACCCAATCGCGAAGTTTATAATTTATCGCCCTTTTGCCCACGCCTTTTTCTTCTAACCAGTTAATCATTTTTCCCTTAGCTTCAGGGGTGGACAAGCCGTTCAAAAAATCAGAATGTTCACTTATGCCTTCTTCGGTAAAACATTTTTTTTCTAATAAATACTTTATAACATTTTTCGTAAAGGGTGTAACATCGGTTCTGGCTAAAGCTTCCGACAAATCAAGTTTTTTAATAGCATCACCCTCACTAAGTTTGATATTTTTCTCGTCAATATTTTTGACATAAAAAATATCCAGATATTTCCCGGGGAAATTATGGCTTTCTAATTTATTCAATAATACAAAATTATCTTTTACTTCTAAATTAAGCTCTTCTTTAATTTCTCTCTTCAAAGCTTCTTCCGTATCTTCGTTGTTTTCTATACCGCCGCCAAAAAATGCCAGCATACCCGGATTTCTGTCAGTATTTTTATCTCTTCTTTGAAATAAAAATTTACCGCCCCTTATTTCAATCATTGCGCCAACGCCAACAATATTATCTTTACGGGTAGTAACAACTGTTTTGATGGGCAAACTATATTTCTTGGCGAATTCAAAGTCCCTCTCATCATGTGCCGGCACTGCCATAATCGTACCGGTGCCATAACTCGCGAGAACATAATCCGCCACCCAAATCGGCAATTCTTCGCCATTAACCGGATTAATTGCTTTAATGCCTTTAATTTCTACACCGGTTTTTTCTTTTTGTAATTCCGTGCGCTCTAAATCCGACTTTCTCTTGGCTTGCTCAATATATTTTCTCACTTCTGCGTAATTCGTAATGCTTGATTCTAAATTTTTAATAATCCCGTGCTCCGGTGAGAGAACCATATATGTCGCGCCAAACAAAGTATCTGGTCTGGTCGTAAAAACCTTAATTTTGTCTACGGCTTTCCGACTACTGACTACCGCATCTTCTCGCAAACGGTCAGCTGTAGTCCGTAGTCCAAAGTCAATAAGCGCTCCTTCACTTCTTCCAATCCAATTCTTCTGCTGTTCTTTAATCTGCGGCAAATAATCAACCTTGTCCAAATCATCCAGTAACCTTTGCGCGTATTTGGTAATTTTAATCATCCATTGTTCTTTCTCGCGCTTTTCCACTTCACCACCACAACGTTCGCATTTGCCATTAACCACTTCTTCATTAGCCAAACCGATTTTGCAGTTCTTACACCAATTGATGGCGATTTTTGTTTTGTAAGCCAAACCATGTTTGAAGAGTTGCAAAAACATCCACTGTGTCCATTTGTAATAGGCCGGGTCGGTGGTGTTAATCTCGCGCGACCAGTCAAAAGAAAGTCCGAGCGACTTAATTTGTTTTTTGAAAGTTTTAATGTTGGCGGCGGTGGCCTTGGCCGGATGAATGCCGGTTTTAATGGCATAATTTTCCGCCGGCAAACCAAAAGCGTCCCAGCCGATGGGATACAAAACATTAAAACCTTCCATCCTTTTTTTACGGGAAATCAAATCCATGGCCGTATAACTGCGCGGATGACCGACATGAAGCCCCTGACCGGACGGATAAGGGAACTCAATTAAAGAATAAAATTTCTTTTTATTAAAATCTTGTGTGGAATGATAAATACCGTCGCTTTCCCATTGCTTCTGCCATTTTTTTTCTATTTTCTTAAAATTATACCGAGGAAACATAAGGCTATTTTAACTAAAAAATTAAAAATAATTGTTTTAATTCTACCCCTTTTTAACAAAAAAATCAAATCTAAAAAATAACTAAAAAGAGGCTAATCGGCCTCTTTTTTAAGCTATTTTCTGACTTTTCTTAGTATCCTGTGAATATAGTGTGTATCTTATGTGCCTAACCCTCTGACCGCCTTCAACTTTCTATTTAATATTATTCAGCATGTCCTTTGTCATTTTTTCCAAATCGAAAGTATGATTCCATTTCCAGTCTGCTCTGGCTGAGCTATCATCTATCGACCGAGGCCAGGAATCAGCGATTTTTTGCCGGTCATCGGGATGATAAACACAAGTAAATCCGGGGACGTGATTGGCGACCATTTGAGCTAGTTCTTCGGCGGAGAAACTCAAAGCAGTTAGATTGTAGCTAGTTCTAATTTTGATATTTTCCGCTGGGGCCTCCATTAGTTCGATGGTGGCTCGAACAGCGTCGGGCATATACATCATGGGTAAAACCGTATCCGGTCCGACAAAACAGTCATATTTTTTGTTTTTTACCGCTTCAAAATAAATCGCTACCGCATAATCCGTGGTGCCGCCTCCCGGGGGTGTTTTATAACTAATTAAGCCCGGATAACGCAAACTTCTAACATCAAGTCCGTATTTTTTCCAATAATATTGACACAAGAGTTCGCCCGCGACCTTGGTAACTCCGTACATGGTGGTTGGTTCAAGAACGGTATGCTGCGGGGTATTATCACGGGGCGTGGTTGGTCCAAACGCGGCGATTGAACTCGGCCAGAAAACTTTTTTTATACCGCGATCACGAGCGATATCCAGAACATTTTTCAAACCGCCCATGTTAACATTCCAAGCCAACTCCGGATTTTTTTCTCCCGCGGCAGATAAAATCCCCACCAAATGAAAAACGGCATCTGGTTGGTACTTTTTCACCAATTCATCCAGCGCAATTTTATTAGTGACATCAACGATTTCAAAAGGACCGACCGCCAATTCTCCGGCTATCGGCCGAGAATGGCCAACGGCCACAACGTTTTGTTCTCCATACCTCTTTCTCAGCTCTATTACCAACTCTGAACCAATTTGTCCGGTGGCGCCAGTAACTATAATATTTTTCATATCTTTATAATTAATTTGCTAAAAGATTTTTAAGCTTAACCGTAAAATCAAAGTAACTTTATAATAAAAAATAAGCTTAAAATTATTTTTTATTTTCTCCGTCCTCTAAATACCACCCCGCTTCTTTAGCCGCCATACAACCACGGCCGGCGGCAATAATCGCCTGACGATAGCGCGAATCAGCCACATCGCCGGCGGCAAATACTCCCGGGATATTGGTTTGGGTGGAGTTAGATTCGGTTTTGATATATCCTCTCTCATCCAATTCTATCTTGCCATTCAAGAATCCGACATTGGGCTGATGGCCAATGGCCAAAAATACCGCTGCGCATTTAAATTCTTTTAACTCCCCTGTTTTAGTATTTTTAAGACGCAGGCCTTCCACTTTTTTATCGCCTAAAATTTCTATCACCTCATAATTTGGTAAAAATTCAATCTTGGGATTGCTCTTGGCGCGGTCCACCATGATTTTAGAAGCGCGTAATTCCTCGCGACGATGAATAACCGTCACCTTATCGGCAAAACGAGTCAAAAAATTCGCTTCTTCCATAGCCGTATCTCCTCCGCCGATAACCGCCACTTCTTTGCCCTTGGTAAAAAATCCGTCGCAGGTGGCGCAAGCGGAAACTCCGCCATTGCGCAATCTTTTCTCTTCAGGCAAACCCAGCCAGCGCGCCGAAGCGCCGGTGGCAATAATGATTGTTTTTCCTTCAAACTCGGAATCGCCGGTTTTTACCTTGAATGGTCGGGCTTTAAAATCAATTTCCTTAACTTCGCCGGATTTTATTTCCGTACCGAATCGTTCGGCTTGCTGGCGCATTTTATTCATCAATTCTATTCCCAAAACTCCTTCCGGCCACCCGGGAAAATTTTCTATGGTAGTGGTCATAATAAGCTGACCACCAATCTGCAACCCGTCAACTAACAAAGTTTTTAAACTGCCGCGGGAAGCATAAATTGCCGCCGTGTATCCCGCCGGACCGGAACCGATAATTATCGTATCGTAAACCATATTATTTTAAATAAGAAATGAGCTTCTTTTTTAATTCTTCCTTGGGAATGAAACCGACGAGCTGATCAATAATTTTTCCGCCCTTAAAAATAAACATGGTTGGCACATTCATCACCTGATACTGGCTGGCTAAATCCTCGTTTTCCTCAATGTTGGCCTTGGCGATTTTTATCCCCTGACCATCAAGCTCGTGGGCGAGGTCATCTAAAATCGGACCAAGCATCTGGCAAGGCCCGCACCACGACGCCCAAAAATCAACTAACACCACTTCTTTGGAATCCAGCACTTCTTTTTTAAAATTTTGTGAATTTAAATCTACTTTGGACATAAAAAAATAACCTAGATTACTTAGTTAATAATTTTTATAAAAAACTACACTACTTATTAAACTTTAAGGATTTGGATTTAATTTATTTTTTGTTCTTTCTTTTCTTCCGTATAACATTCCAAAATATCACCGACTGCAATGGCCGTATCGGTTTTTACATTTATACCGCACTCTTCCCCTTCCACCGCCTCATTAACCGCCATCTTGGCTGACTGCAATTCTTTTATAGCTCCTGCTCCGACTTTATTATTCCCTCGCCAGATACTAAATTTGGAACCATTAAAAATTTTACCTTCCGTGATTTTCCCTCCGACAATCATAGTATCCTTAGCGCTCTTAAATAACGCGATAATCCTTAATTTGCCCGTAACGTGGCGAATAATCTGCGCTTCTAACAAACCCTCCAATTCCGCCTTAAGTTCCTCCAACAACTTATAAATAATAGAATAATATTTTATCGCGACTTTCTTCTCCTGCGCCACAGTTTCCACGCCCTGATTGGCGCCAACGTGAAAACCGATGATTTCGGCATTGCTGGCCTCGGCTTCCATAGTATCGCTGTCGGTGATATTGCCCAGTCCCTTGCCCACGATATTAATGCTCAAATCCGGATGAGAAATTTTTTCTATGGAAGCGACTATGGCTTCCAACGAACCCAAGACATCAGCTTTTAAAATAATATTCAAGTCTTTGGCGCTGGCTTTCTTTTTTTGACCCACCATCACGCTCACTTCTTCATTAGCCCTTTTGCTTTTCCAATCTCTTTCCAGACCCTTGTCGTTCTCTCTGCCTTCCACTACATCGCCCACAAATGGCGCCATTTTAAATCCCAAAATCTTTACTGGCATGGACGGACCGGCCTTCATCACCTGCTCGCCTTTCCAATTTTTCATGGAACGGACTTTGCCATAAAGAAAATTATCAACGCCCAAAAAGTGGCCGGCTTTAAAAACGCCGTTTTTGACAAGTAAAGTGGCCACCGGTCCTTCGCCGGCATCAATATGCGATTCCACGATTACGCCCACCGGTTTGCCCGCGGGGTTAGCTTTGATATTTTCTTTTTCCATATCGGCTACTAAAAGCAAAACTTCCAAAAGTTCGTCAATGCCGATGTTCTGCTTGGCGGAAATGGGCGCGCAAATTGTTTTGCCGCCCCAATCCTCGGGCGTCAAACCGATTTCTGCCAAATCAGACTTAACTTTATCAATATTCACGCCCTCTTTATCTATTTTATTTATCGCCACAATCAATGGCAATTTAGCCGCTTTGATTATATCCACTGCTTCCCGGGTTTGCGGTTTGACGCCGTCATCAGCGGCCACCACCAGAATGGCAATGTCGGCGATTTTTGCTCCGCGCGAACGCATGGCTGAAAACGCCTCGTGGCCCGGGGTGTCAATAAAAGTCAAAGCCCGGCCGTTTTTTTGCACCTGATAAGCGCCAATGTGCTGGGTGATGCCTCCGGCTTCGGATTCCATAACATTGGTTTTTCTGATAGCGTCTAAAAGTTTGGTCTTACCATGGTCAACGTGTCCCATAACCACAATCACCGGTGCGCGATATTCTAAATCCTTTTCATCCTTTAATAATTCCGAAATTTTATCGCTGATTTTAATTTCCTCTTCCGAACTTCCTTCGGGCACGGTTTGGTAGCCCAAATCCTCGGCCACAATAGTCGCCGTGGAAAAATCTATTTTTTCATTCTGGGCGGAAAGGATTCCGCTTTTCATAAGCTCCATTAAAACCTGGGTGACTGGCAAGCCCAATCTCTGCGCGAAATCTTTGACTATAATCACCGGCGGGATTTTAACTTCTTTTATTTCTGCTTCTTTTTCCTCTGCACCTTCTTCTCCCACAGCTGACTCATCCAATCTTTTTTTCAATTCTCTCATCTTCATCGGCCATTCGCGGATAATGCGTTCGGCTGTGCGGTCGTCAACCTTAATGGCTTTTTGGCCAATATCAAAACCAATCTGCGGCAAGATATTGAGCAAATCTTCGGTGGTCACTTTTAATTTTCTGGCTAGTTCGGTGACATTCATAAAATTTATTGTCTTCGCGAAAACCCTGACATTTAGAGATTGCTTCCCCCGCCAAGGCGGGGTCGCAATGACATAAAAAAATAATTTTATAACAGCGTTCTTATCTTATAACAATTTGAAGGGATAGTCAATTTTATACATTACAACATTAAAATATAGGAAAATGATAATAAAAAAGCTCAATCCGGATTATGGATTGAGCTGGGGATTACTTGTTTGCCTTTGACGGAGAAAACCGAATTTCAGTCTGACTAATATCGGCTATACCGACGGCGTGTGGGGTTAGCACTACGCACCCGCTGAATTGGCTGGCCCGAGAAAAAGAAGACCGCTAGCCCAGGCGGGGTTGACGCTGGCCAGAAGGGGCGTGTGGGCGAAGTCAAGCTCGTCTTTATCGGCCTTAAAATAGAGCGAACAGCTAGTGGACTGCAAAGAAAGAGCGGCCATATACAGTCCGGGCGTATTAAAGTCGCGAGCTAGGATGTCAGGATACATCACCATGGCAATGGGAGTATCTATGCCGGAAAGAAAAAACCATTCCGGTAATACTGACATTTGTTCCCTGCTGGCATCAATGGAAAACCCCTGTAGTGGGTTTGGGAAGTGAAGCCCAACAACCGGCCCTTGCTCCATCCGCTCAATAAGCTGGTCATGCCGGCTTCTTGGGACAATATTGACCTCGCCCGCCAAAGTGCCCTTGCAAATGTTGCAAAACCTCCGATCGCTAAAGGTTTTAGTGTAGCTCTTGCCGACTGCTTCAAGATACTGCTTAAGAGTGACTCCGAGGTTGTTAACTGTGAGTCGAGGTAGAACCACTGGCAACCAAATACCCTTGGTAATATTGGCAACTTGGGGGTTGCTCCGAATCAGAACCAAGAGACGTTCAGTTTCCGCCTTGAATTGTTCGCCGGTAATCTTCGTATACGAATTGAGACCCTCATGTAATCGCTTAAGGCGATCAAGATAATCAATATCTGTTTCCAGCTTCGGCTGAACCAGCTGAAATTCCCTGTCCGCATCGCGGACTCTAGCTTGTAGACCGTTAGGAATCCGACGGCCGTGCTTGTCAAAGAACACCTCCATAACATCCTTAAACATTACCTTTACTTCTCCTCGTTGGATTTTTCTGGCGACTTTTTCTCCGCCTAAATTTTTGACCAAAGCATTTAAGTCGCCAGTAGTCCAATCCTGAGTCATCCACTTATTACCCATTTTGTACTCCTTTCAGGCTACATTGCCCGAAATTTGATTTTCACCTCTTCCCCGAGGTCCAGGATTCTTTCGTTATGAAAGAGTACCTTTATTATACTATTTTTGCCCATTCTGTCAAGGACTGGTAGAATTGAAGATGTAATAAAAACTCCTCTCTTAGATAAGGAGGGGGAAATATAAAATATGAACATCGAATTTCTCCTCATCAACAAACCCAAATCCTGGACTTCGCATGACGTGATAGCTAAATTGCGAGGTATGACCGGTATACAAAAAATCGGCCATGCCGGAACATTAGACCCTTTTGCCACGGGCCTGCTTATTGTCGGCGTGGGACGGGAAGCTACTAAAGAAATAAATAAATTTGTAAAATTGGATAAAGAATATATTGCCACCCTGCGACTCGGAAAAATATCTGATACTTATGACTCGGAAGGAAAAATTACTGATTTCAATACAAGAGACGGCGAGCAAAGTGACACTATCCCGCCTACGGTAGACGACATAAATAAAGTCCTCAAAAAATTCCTCCGCCCGCAACCCCAAATCCCGCCGATGTTTTCCGCCAAAAAAGTCCATGGCAAAAAACTATACGAACTGGCGCGCCAAGGCAAAAAAATAGAACGGCAACCCCAACAAATTACGATTTATAAAATAGAATTATTGGAATACGACTATCCTTGCCTAAAAATCAAAATCCAGTGTTCTTCGGGAACTTACATTCGCTCGCTGGCTTATGACATCGGACTCGCTCTTAATCGCGGCGCGTATCTAGAAGAATTGCAAAGAACTGAAATTGGAAAATATAAATTAAAAGATGCCGTTGACATCGGGGAGATAACGGCCGAGAATTGGCAAAAATATCTTAAAGAATTATAAAAAAATAAAAAAGAGCGGCTAAGTTTAGACGCTCTTTTTTGATTGGAATAATTTTTACTTTTGGGGACGCAAAGGATGCTCGCCGGAGAAACAGTGGTGGCACATATTATCCCGTTTGAGACCGACAACTTTAAGGGCTCCATCAAGGGAAAGATAGCCGAGCGAGGTCGGCGGGCCCCAATCATTTGAAGCGAGATAAAGACGAATTTTTTCAATATCGCCATCAGCGCGGGAAGCGATTAAAGTATCGGGGTCCCTTGTTTCTACTCCTAAATCGCAAGAATAGCGATAGGGCGGGGAGGGTATTCGTAAATGAACTTCTTTAGCGCCGTTTTTGAATAACTCCGCGACGATATGGGACGAAGCATTACCGCGAACCACCGAATCGTCTACCACTACTACCCTTTTCCCGCGAACCACATCTTTAATCACGTGGTATTTAATCTTGCTCAACCCTCGGGGGTCCATTTCAATGAAAGTTCTTTTCTTACCAAACCCCCGCTCGGTGAGGATACCAAAAGCGAACGGGATTTTTGACTCTTGCGCATAACCAATAGCTGCGGGTATGCCACTCTCGGGGACTGGCACAACGATATCAGCCTTAACCGGATGCTCGCGAGCCAATTCGCGACCAAAGTTTTCACGAATGGAATAAAAAGACTGGCCCCGCCAATCGCAAGAGTCCGGACGGCAAAAGTAAATAAATTCAAAAATACAAAATTGCCTACTCATTCTTTCGTGGTAGAGATAGCTTTTGGCCTTGTTTTTATCAACCTCAACTATTTCCCCGGGCTCCAACCACCGCTTTTCTATTACGCAAGAATCCTGGCCGTAATTGACAAAATTATCAATTACGCAATCCTCGGAAGTAAAAACAAAGTAAGGATTGCCGCGCTCATTAATCTGCGCCATAATCAGCGGCCGAATGCCGCGCGGGTCGCAGAAAGCGTAAAGCTTCTCGTCAAACTCTGTCATCATCACGGCAGAAAATGAACCCTTAATATGTTCCATTACCTGAAAAATAGCCTCCACCGTATCCTTCTTCTGCTTTCTAATAAACATCTGATAAATGATGGACGCGGCGATAATTTCGGCATCGTTTTCGCTGTAAATTTTAATATTGCGCGACCTCAAAAAATTCCTCTGTTCATCCATATTCACAATATCACCATTGCTTGCCAGCGCGATTTTTCCGGCATAGGTCTGGGAAAAGTGCGGCTGGATATTACGCTTGGAATTATCGCCTTGCGTCGGCCAACGAGTATGGCCGATAACCAGTTGATTAAGCAAACCCTCTTTAACGAATACTTCGGGACGCAAAGCCTCGGCCGCCGACCCGTGGTCCTTTAACACTTTAATGGTCAAAGGATCTAGTCGCGTAAGAGCGGCAATGCCTTTTGCCGCTTGGCCACGGTGTTCAAGCCCCAGAAGAGCTAAAAATAAAAGATTCAATCCTTCCGGATGGCCTTTAACGCCTACTATTCCACACATCTTTCTTCCTCCTTTATTTTTAAAGTTATTTTGTTTTCAAGGTTCCTCTCGGGAAAATCCACTATAACAAATCTGAAAAAGAATGTCAAAAACGCGCGGCCTTGCCAATTTACCGGCCCTGTGTTAAGATAGATTCATCAATAATAAATAAAAGTTCTCGACCCGAAAGGAAAAGCTCAAAAATGGCCGAAATGAAAGAAAAGAAGGGTTTATCTATAGATAAAACTTTGGTAATTAGCAAACTTCATGAGTAATTTATATAGCAAACTGCGAAAGTAAAAATTGCCCGCCAAACGCGGATATAGTTTGTTTGTAACTTCACTCATCTCGCTAAATATCTCTTCTCGGTCGAGAATAAAATAGGAGATAACTATGGAAAATTTATTTTGGTTTTTAATCTTGCTTGTCTTGGCGCTGGCAGGATTTTTTATTGGTTATTTTATCCGCAAGGTCATCGCCAAACAAAAAGTAAATTCCGCGGAAATCAAAGCGGAAAATTTAATCAACGAGGCTAAACAAAAACAAAAAGAAATTCTTTTAGAATCCAAAGATAAAGCCCTGAAAATTATTGACGATGCCAAACGGGAAGAAACTTTGCGCCGGCAGGAATTAAAACACCTCCAGGACCGCCTGGAAAAGAGAGAAGAACTTTTTGACAAAAAATTGCTGGATTTGGAAAATAAAAGTCAGCGTTTGCAGGATAAGGCCAATGAGGTGGAAAAAATCAAACAAAAAATTTCCGAAATCCGCGACGAACAAATCGCCAAATTAGAAAAAATCGCGGAACTTTCCAAGGAAGAAGCAAAAAATTTACTGTTGGAGCAAACGGAACAAAGAATGAAAGACGAGCTTTTGGCCAGAATCCGCAAACTGGAAGAATACGGCTCGGAAGAAGTGGAGAGAAGAACAAAATCTCTTATCACTTCCACTATGCAAAGAATCGCCGCCTCGCATGCCACGGAAACCACCACTACCGTGGTTAACCTGCCTTCCGATGAAATGAAGGGACGAATTATCGGCCGCGAAGGGCGTAATATTAAAGTTATTGAACAGCTCACCGGAGTGGAAATTATCGTGGATGACACTCCGGAAGCGATTCTGGTTTCCGGTTTTAATCCCATCCGCCGGCATTTAGCTAAAAGAACTTTGGATAAATTAATTACCGACGGGCGTATTCATCCGGGAAGAATTGAAGAAACCGTGGAAGAAGCCAAAAAAGAATTGGCGTTGGATATTAAAAAAGCCGGCGAAGCGGCTACTTACGAAGTCGGTGTCATCGGGCTTGACCCCAAATTAGTTCAGATTCTCGGCCGTTTAAAGTATCGCACTAGTTATGGGCAAAATGTTTTGCAACATTCCATTGAAGTCGCCTTGCTTTCCAAATTGCTGGCCGAAGAATTGGGCGCCAATGTCGCCGTGGCTTTGAAAGGCGGGCTGTTGCACGACATCGGTAAAGCCGTGGACCATGAAGTGCAGGGAACCCATACCCAAATCGGTTATGACATCATGAAAAAATTCGGTCTGCCGGAAGAAGTCGCCTATATTTCTATCGCCCACCATGAGGATAACCCCAAAACTCTGGAAGGAATTATCGCCAAGGTGGCAGATGCCATTTCCGGCGCCCGTCCGGGCGCGCGGCGCGATACTTACGAACAATATCTGCAACGTTTGGGAGAATTGGAAAATGTCGCTTCGTCTTTTGAAGGAATTGAAAAGGTTTACGCTATCCAAGCCGGCCGCGAGGTGCGCGTCTTTGTCAAGCCGGAAAAAATAGACGACCTGGCGGCAATGAAGCTGGCCAGAGATATTGCTTCCAAAATAGAAGATGAGCTTAAATACCCGGGAGAAATAAAAGTAAATGTTATTCGCGAATCCCGCGTAACAGAATACGCCAGATAAAAATTATATTGATAAAAATCCCCCCTAGTAAATTCGGGGGATTTTTATTTTAGGCGATTGGTCAGACTTTTTATTAGGTTGCTAACCTTAGCTAAATTTTGTATAATATAAACAGCTAGTGACTGGCATATAAAAACTAAATAATCTAACATCATGAAAATTCTCTTTTTGGGGGACGTTGACGGGAAAACAGGGAGAGAGGCCGTTAAAAAAACCTTGCCTGAACTAAAAAAAGAATATGCGCCGGATATTGTCATTGCCAATGGCGAAAATATGGCGCACGGCCTGGGTATTGCCCCCAAAAGCATGCAAGAACTTATTGAAGCCGGGGTCGATTTTTTTACTTCCGGCAATCATGTTTGGGATAAAAAAGAAATCTACGAAGTTCTAAAAAATCCGGAGCTTAAAGATAAAATTATTCGCCCCGCCAACTACCCGCCGGGAGTTGAAGGCGAGGGTTACAAAATTATTCCCGTGGATACAAAATCTCTGCTGGTAATCAATCTGGTGGGGCGGGTATTTTTCTCGGAAAACTTTGACTGCCCCTTCCGCGCCTTGGACGATATTTTAACTAAGACAAAAAATAAAAAAATAGATGGGATTATTGTTGATTTTCACGCCGAGGCTACCTCCGAAAAAGTGGCTTTGGGCTGGTATGCGGACGGGCGCGTGGCCGCCGTCATCGGAACGCACACGCATGTCCAGACAGCCGATGAAAAAATTCTCCCGCGGGGCACGGCCTATCTAAGCGACGCGGGCATGACTGGCAGTGTTAATTCAATAATCGGAGCCAGCAAGGAAAATGTGCTGAAAATTTTCTTGACGCAAGTCAAACAGCCGATTGAAGCGGCGGAAGACGAAACGGCCATTATCAATGGTGTTTTGGTGGAAATCAATCCAAAAAATAAACTGGCGGAAAAAATATTACGTATTAATAAAGAAATAAAAATATAAATAAGCCCGCCCAAGGGCGGAAGAAAGGGGAAAAAATAATATGAATAAAGCTGAATTAATAAATTTAATTTCCGAAAAGGTTAATGTTTCTAAAAAACAGGCTGAAGATATGCTTGAAACTTTGTTGGGGACGATCACCTCCGCGTTAAAATCCGGCGGAGAAGTGACGCTCACGGGGTTCGGGACTTTTTCTGCCAGAACTCGCTCTTCCAGAATGGGCGTTAATCCGCAAAAACCGAGCGAAAAAATCCAAATTCCCACCGTCATCGTCCCGAAGTTCAAAGCCGGCAAAGCCCTAAAAGACGCGCTTAAAAAACCGACTCCATCGGCGCAGGCATAAAAATACAAAATTAAAAACCCCGGATTCCATATCAGGGGTTTTTATATTAAATTTGAAAATTTATCTGACACTCTTAAAAATCGGTGCGCCGTGCAGGATTTGAACCTGCGACCGTTTGCTTAAGAGGCAACTGCTCTACCAGCTGAGCTAACGGCGCAAAGGAACTGACAACCTACAACCAATAACCAACAACGAGATAGAATGTTCTGGGTTGTCAGTTGTTCTGTTGTTGGTTGTCTTGTTATCTTGGTGGGTCGGGCTGGATTCGAACCAACGAAGGCACAAGGCCAGCAGATTTACAGTCTGCCCCAGTTGACCGCTTTGGTACCGACCCAAAATTTTTCTTTTCACTACACTAATAAAAAATAATTTACGAACGTTCGAAGATGTCCGCTCTGGTACGCCGTACAGGATTTGAACCTGTGACCTTCTGCTTAAAAGGCAGTTGCTCTACCAGCTGAGCTAACGGCGCAAAGGAACTGACAACCTACAACCAATAACTAACAACGAGATAGAATGTTCTGGGTTGTCAGTTGTTCTGTTGTTCTGTTGTTGGTTGTCTTGGTGCCGAGGGCGGGAATCGAACCCGCACGGATTATTCATCCACGAGATTTTAAGTCTCGCGTGTCTACCTATTTCACCACCTCGGCCTTTCGGTTCCCCCGCCAAGGCGGGGTCACCCAAAACCCGCACGACAAAAATAAAAAACGGGTGGTCCGTTCTGAAAAAATTTACATTTTCAAAACCCAAATACAATAATTTTTTCTTTGAGCGGTAGACCGGGCTCGAACCGGCGACCTTCTCCTTGGCAAGGAGACGTTCTACCAACTGAACTACTACCGCTTAATAATTAACTTCTTAAACTCATTGCCTCCCTTATATGATTTAATCTGCAACTCTCTTTTATGTGCTTCTTGTTTTGTACTAAAAATTTCACTATACACCGTCTCTAAGGGTCTCCTAAATTTTAATGATTTTCTTTTCCCGCTATTATGTTCCTCTAATCTCCTACTTAAATCATTAGTGCTACCTATATAATATCGGCTATCTTTTAAACTCTGTAAAATGTAAACGAAATGTTCCATATTTAGGTTTTGACGACCTCCCCGCCATGGCGGGGCGTTCTACCAAGCGCCTGTCCCGCTGCGGCGGGAAACTACTACCGCTTAATAAAAAATTTAAATTTCGCAAGGTAAAAAAATTATAGCAGGTCTGCTAAAAAAATCAAGACTTAAGGTTTGTCGGCGTTTCTTAATCCTTTTAAAACTTCCACATCATTGGCGCTGCCGCAATTTGACTCGACTATGAAATCAACGTCTTTTAATCGGCTATCGTGTAACAAAGACCAAAAGGCCCCTCTGCCTATTTTGCCTTTACCTAAACATTCATGTTTATCAATATCCGAACCAATATTCTCCTGACTATCGCTCGCGTGTATTAACTTTATTTTTTCTATGCCAACTTCCCGGTCAAATTCTTTCAAAGTCTGCTCCACCTCTTGTCTGGTTCTTAAATCAAAACCGTTGACAAAGACATGACAAGTATCAAAACAAACGCCCACTTTTTCTCTCTCTTCCCCTGACAATTTGGAAATTATAGAACCAATCTGCTTAAAATTCCTTCCGATAATAAGCCCTCTGCCGGAAATAATCTCCATAAGAATTCCCGTCTTCCCGTTATAACCTTCCAAAATATCTTTTAAACTTTCCGCCGCTCTTTTTATCGCGCTTTTTTCATCCTCTCCGCCCGAACTTCCTAAATGAATGACTAAAGATTTGGCGCCAATCATCTCGCTTGCCTTCAACTCTGTTTTTAAAAAATTAACGGACTCCTGACGAACTCGCAAAGAGTCAGAGGCTAAATTAATAAAATAAGGTGCGTGGACATAAAAATCGGTCAAACCACATTTTTTACATTCCGCTTCAAATTCCTCCAGATAACTTTCCGCTACGGTTAAAACGGGAATGGAAGCGGAATCAATATGGGGCGGCTGCAAAAAAAACTGAAAACATTCGCACCCCAGTTCTTTGGCTTTGGCCGGAATATTTTTAATCCCATTATTCGTTACAAAATGCCCGCCGATTTTCATAAGAAGTTACGCGGTTTTAATAATTTGTTTTTTTAATAAATCTATTGTTTTGCGATTTCTGATTAAATTGGCTAAATATTCTCTGCCGCTCTGGGATTTAATACTTTCCTGAATCTCCGGACTGTCTGCATATAAAGATAGCATTTTTTTAACCTCTTCGTCAATATCTTTTTCTTCCACGCTGATATTTTCCTGCCCTGCCACCCCCCTTATCACTAAAGCGGTTTTCACTCGCCGCTCGGCTTGAGGCAAAAAATCTTTCCTTAAATCTTCCGGTTTCTTTTTTAAGATATTGGCGACGTAATCTTCAAATTTCATGCCCTGTTTTGAAACATTGTCTTTTAATTCCAAAATCATTTTTTCCACTTCGCCCCCTAAAAGAATTTCCGGAATTTCCTCAACCTTACAATCCTTAACCAGTTTCTCCAGCATTTCACCCTCACTGCGCTGGTCTTCATAAAGATTTTCTTCGCGGTCAAGGTTATCTTTTAATATCTTTTTTAATTCTTCTAATGATTTTTGTCCCAAACCTTTGGCAAAATCATCGTTTAGCTCCGGCGGTTCCACTTTATAAACATCTTTTAACGTCACTTTAAATTCCACGTTTTTGCCCGCCAGATTCTTTTGATAATGTTCTTGAGGAAACTCCAAAATAAATTCTCTTACCTCACCTTTTTTCTGACCGAGAATTTTTTCTCTGAATCCCGGCACAAAATACGGTTCCCCGAGAAATATCGCGTGACCCTTGGCTTGCCCGCCATCAACCGGAACTTTATCCAAATACATTTCCATATCCACGATGATTTTATCAGTGCCTTCCGCCGGACGGTCAACTAAAATCTCTTTGTTTTGCATTTTTTTTAATTCTTCCAGGGCTTTGCTAAGTTTTTCTTCGGTGATATTTATTTTTTTACGTTCCACTTTCATTTTTCTCCAGTCAACCAAAGTTACCTTGGGCAAAAGAGCGACTGTTGCCTTATAAACAAGAGGATTGCCCGGAGCCAATTTTATTACCTCAATTTTCGGCTGACCAACTGTCTCCAGATTGTTTTCTTTAACCGCGTCAAAAAAAGTTTTACTGACAATTCTGTCTAAGGCCGCCTCATAAATTGCCATCTCACCAAATTCTTTCTTGATGATTTCATAAGGCACCTTGCCCGGCCGAAACCCTTTAATTTTATTATTTACTGATAATTGTTCAGCCGCTTTTTCCAAAAATGTTTTCATTTCGTCATTTCCAACCTCCAGATTAAGTTCCACTTGACCCTTGGCTAATTTACTTAAACTAACCTGCATACAAAAAATTATGATTAATAAAACATCTTGGATTATAGTAAATTTTTACGATTTAGTCAAGCGCGTGTCTGATTATAAAAACAAAAGCAGGATTTATTCCTGCTTTTTTGAAGACGAATTTTTTACTCGGCTGCGGGTTCTTCTGAACATACTTGAGCCCAAGTATCTTTCATATTCTGACGTGCTTCTGTGGGAGTTTTCTTGAGTATTTGACTGAAAGCGATTTTGGCTCCTTCGGGATCCCATTGCAAAAATATTTTTTTGATTTCCCGTAAATCATCTTAAGTAATCGTTTCTTTCTCAATTATTTTATCCACCTTATCCATTGCCCCTAAATATTCGGGGGATTGGTATAAATCATCTCTGGCGATCTTCTGCCGCAGTAATTCAGAATACGAAGCTATGCGTTTATTAAGATCATTCAAATACTCTTCAGGAGTAGAAAGCTTCTTTTCACCATTTTTATTCCCCATTTTAAATTCCTCCAATTCATTATTTTTTAAAATAGAACAACAAAACAACATACCACAAATATAATATTTTGTCAAGCCCTGCAAAAAAAAGTAGAGATGCGATTAATCGCGTCTCTACGATAAATATTATTTAATTTTTATTCTAAATTTATAACAACAATCCCACTATCAAAAGCGCCACGATATTAAGAATTTTAATCATGGGATTAATCGCCGGACCAGCGGTGTCTTTATACGGGTCGCCGACGGTGTCGCCGGTAACCGCCGCCTGATGAGCGAATGAACCTTTGCCGCCAAAATTTCCTTTCTCAATATATTTTTTAGCATTGTCCCAAGCGCCGCCGCCGGTAGTCATAGATATAGCGACAAAAACGCCAGTGATAATACTGCCAACCAAAAGACCGCCTAAGGCCTCAATCCCTAAAATAAAGCCAATTAAAATCGGAACGACAACCGGAATCAAAGCGGGAACAATCATTTGTTTAATGGCGGCCACAGTCACGATATCAACCGTTTTGCCATAATCGGGTTTTTCCGTTCCCTGCATTATCCCCGGTTTGGTCTTAAATTGATTGCGCACTTCTTCCACCACCTTCCCCGCCGCGCGGCCGACGGCTTGCATAGCTAACGCTCCGAAATAGTAAGGCAATAGTCCGCCGATAAACAAACCGACTAAAACTTTGGGATTATCAATGCCAAAAGTGAAGCCGCCGCCGATGGCGTGCGTGAAATCGGCAAAAAGTACCAAAGCCGCGAGGGCCGCGGAACCAATGGCATAACCCTTGGTCACCGCTTTGGTGGTATTACCCACCGCATCCAGGGGGTCGGTGATATTGCGGACATCCTCCGGCAGATTCGCCATCTCGGCAATCCCGCCGGCGTTATCAGTAACCGGACCGTAAGAATCAATGGTCACAATAATTCCAGCCAGAGAAAGCATGGCCACGGCGGCCACGGCGATTCCGTATACTCCGGCTAAAGCGTAAGCTCCTAAAATAGCTCCCGCAATGACAATAATCGGCCAGGCAGTGGATTTCATGGAAACCGCTAAACCGGCGATGATGTTGGTACCGTGTCCGGTTTCGGAGGAACGGGCAATTGATTTTACCGGATTATACTTTGTGGAGGTGTAATATTCAGTGATAAAAACTAAAAGTCCGGTGACAACCAAGCCAATCAAGGAAGCCAAATAAAGTTTCCACGGCTCGTA
The DNA here is from genome assembly GCA_028716045.1 of Patescibacteria group bacterium. Taxonomy (NCBI): domain Bacteria; species Patescibacteria group bacterium. The sequence goes on along the minus strand of JAQUQO010000001.1, from coordinate 883,920 downwards.
AAGACCATTACCCTTCATAAGCATATTAGTCACCGGATAAAAAATAATCGCGGCCAAAACTCCGGAAACGATAAGCCCTTTGTAAAGAGCGCCCATAATATTTTGTTTGGCTCCCAATTTAATAAATAAAATTCCGATTATAGAAGTGATGATAGAAACCCCGCCCAACACCAAGGGATAAAGCAGGGCCTTGTCAAATCCTTTAAATAATAAAAAGCCCAGCAGCATTGCCGCCACTGACGTCACGGCATAGGTTTCAAATAAATCAGCGGCCATACCGGCGCAGTCGCCGACATTATCTCCCACATTATCGGCAATCACCGCCGGATTGCGCGGGTCGTCTTCCGGAATGCCGGCTTCCACTTTGCCGACCAGGTCAGCGCCGACATCAGCGGCTTTAGTATAAATGCCTCCGCCCAAGCGGGCAAAAATAGAAATTAGACTTCCGCCAAAACCCAAGCCAATCAAAGCATGAACATCTTTCGTAATGGCGTAAAAGCCGGCTACTCCCAAAAGTCCCAAGCCAACCACTAAAAATCCCGTCACGGAACCGCCGCGCACGGCAACTTGAAAGGCCTTGGCCATTCCGCTTTTCGCGGCTTCGGCGGTGCGCACATTGGCCCGGACCGAAACATTCATGCCAATAATTCCCGCCAAGCCCGATAAAATCGCGCCGATTAAAAATCCGCAGGCGACGACCCAGCCGACAAAAAATCCTAAAAGTAAAAATAAAACCACGGCAATAACGCTGATGGTTTTATACTGGCGCGCTAAATACGCCTTAGCGCCGTCTTGAATGGCGCTGGCAATGGCTCGCATTTTTTCATCACCGGCCGGGCGCTTAATAACCCAACTCGCTAGAACTAAACCGTAGACGATGGCTAAAATTGCCGCGACCAAAGCAAAAATAAGAGAACTTGACATAAAACTCTTTTTACATTAATTTTTAGGGTTGAATATATCATATCAATAAGCAAAACAAACTGTCAATCTCTAAAAACAATCTTTAAAAACAGCCGCGGTTATGATATTATAGAGAATACGGGCGTAAATAACCTTAAATATATCTTAAATTACCTCAAAAAAATAGCTATTAAATCCGGCCTTCTTTTTTTAAGAGGGTTGATTTATTTTGGCAGATTTTTTAATTTTCTTAGAAAAAATCTAAAACCGCTCTTAGCTTGGCTGGCAGGACAAACCTGGAAATTTCTCGGACGGCCAGCGATAATTTCGTTTTATAAAACTTATCTAACCATAAAAAGGTTCCTGCAAAAAATTTTTGTTTATCAGCAAAATAAATTTCTTTCCGTCTTTACCAATCAATACGCTGTCTACGTAGTCATCATCGCCATCGTCGCTTTAATAACTTTTGACAATCTCAACGCCCAAGAAACCCGCCGGGAAGATTTCGGAGAAAAGAGCATTCTTTATTCTATGGTCAAAGACGACCTGAGTTATAATTACACCATTGAAGAAGGCCCGATAGTAGAAAAGGAAAGCGCCATACCGGAAAAAGAAGACAAACTCTTGAGCTACTTGGATAGTTCGCGCGGCATTCAGAGTACTCTCCGGCCGGTCCCTTATTTAATTGAAGATGTCACCGAGGAAGAAAGTGATTTGCCAACCGCCCAAGGAGACACTGCCCTTGTCCGAACCAATATCTCCAACACCAAACTCGGCTTAAAAACCCGCACCGAAACGGTTGAATATATCGTTGAGCAAAATGATACTATTTCCAGTATCGCGGAAAAGTTCAGCTTGGCGGTGAATACTATGCTTTGGGCGAATAACCTAAGCGCTTACAGCTACATCCGGCCGGGCGACAAATTAAAAATTCTGCCGGCTGACGGCGTGGAGCACAAAGTCAAAAAGGGCGATACGGTCGCGAAAATCGCCAAACAATACGGTTCTACCGAAGAAAAAATTATTGCTTTCAATAAACTGACTGATACCAGTGACATCGCCACCGGAGATATTTTAATGGTGCCTGACGGCAAGATTATTCCTGTTTATAGCGCCCCTGCCAGAACCTGGAGTCCGGTTGATAAAAGCGCCGTGAAACCGCCCGGGTCGACGCAAATTGCCAGCGGCAAAATGCTTTGGCCGACCAGCTGGCGTGTCATCACTCAATATTACAGCTGGCGTCACAGCGGTCTTGATATTGACGGCGACTACCGCTCGCCGCTCTATGCCGCCGAAAGTGGGACGGTGGAATCCGCGGGGTGGCTGGGCGGATATGGGTTGCAAATATTAATCAATCATGGGAATGGAGTCAAAACCCGCTACGGCCATGCCAGCAAACTTTTTGTAAAAAGAGGCCAACAAGTCAGCCGCGGGGAAACTATTGCTATGATGGGAACCACCGGACGCTCCACCGGCACGCATATTCACTTTGAAGTAATCATCAACGGGCGCAAAATGAACCCGCTGTTATATATAAAATAATCGCTTTATATTTATCCGGGAAAATAAAAAAACCTCTCCGATATTTGTCGGGAGAGGTTGGATTTGATAAAAAATGGCAGGGTCTCAATGGACCCTGCCCTGCACAGTAGTGTTGTGTTCAAGACTCGAGTCGACGTGACGCCAGAAGACTAAACGTCACTATACTGTTCGGTAATTTACAATAAAGGACTGTACATTTATTATAATGTTTCACTTTAATAATTTCATCGCCTCCTTCACTGCCCCCTCCATTGTCAGTTGCCCCGAGTAAGCTGGTTTTAACCACTCCGGCATAGAAGTATAAAGGAAATTGCGGAACTGCTGGGATATAAAGAAACACACCCCAATATCTTCAGCGCCGCGAATATTGCGGCCCCGAACCTGCAACGCCTCTAACATCACCCGCCAATTTCTTAATGCCCAGACCTGACCGTTGGTAAACCGTCTTTCTTCAAACTGGGTTTCCGGGTCATCAGGACGTTGATAACCGGGTCGTAAGAAAAAAATCACCGGCGCAAGTTTTTTGGGGAAATCAACACCCTCGGAATAGTTGGCAGCGGTTCCCACAAGAACTTGCCCCTCTCCGCGGGAAAATTTAGCGGCCGCTTCTCTGGGCTTTATCCCATTCCCATAGCTTATCGCCTCCAACCCTTTTTCGCCCGCAATCTGTAAAAACTTCTGCCGTTCTTCCTCTGAAACCACTACCACCAAAGAACGACAGCCCTTCTTGGCAAAAAGCAAAGATGTTTCCACTACCAGACGCAGACTCTTGCTCAGGTCGCCCCTTCTTCTTCTGCTTACCGCCAAATTTTTTGTATCTGTCGGCATAAAAATCTTGGCCTGCTCTATGGGGAACATAGAGGGAAAGCTAAAGAAGGGCAACTTGATCCCCGTCTCAAAACTGAATATTCTACTATCGCCGATAGTAGCGGAATAGGCAATTACCTTTTTGCCAAGCACCCGCCTGATAATCGGAATAACAAAATAGCTTTTGATGGTAAGAAAATATCTTGCCTTTCTTTTGGTGCCAGCAAATTCCGGGTCGTCCTTTGTGTAATAAAAGGCGACAACGTAATTAAGCGGATTTTCTTTTTCCAAATCAGTCGCATAACAAAGAGACCGGATAAGTCGAGGTATATTGGTAATAAAATTCTCCAATGTTTTAAGGTCGCCTTTCTGCTCCACGGGATTAATTTTGCCGGCATCTACCGCTTCCCTAATTTTTTTCTCAAGATATTGGTCATCTATATTTTCCATTATCTTGATCAAGCTCTCGACTTCTTCTATTTTCAAAAGGGACGGCTTGCAAGATATTCTTCGCCGGGCAATCTGCCTAAAACGCCCATTAAACTTTTTGATAATCTCAGCTTGTTTCTCGTCAAACTCCGCTACCAATTTAGCAACTCTCCCAAGATGATAATCGGTAAGAGTGTAAGAAAAAATATCCCTTGCAATTTTGGCCAACCGATGCACTTCATCAATAACGACCGCATCCGGTTTGTTATCACGCCAACCCTCTACCGTCAACCTGTTTTTAAGGAAAAAAGCGGTCGTGCAAAGAACAATTCCACCTTCCTCTGCCCGTTTTTTGGCTTCATGCTTGGCTTTGAAATAAGGACACGGTTCAACGCCGCTTTCGCAAACCTTACCCGTCTCTTGGTCAACGCGATGTGGACACTTCAGCATATAGCAAGGAGATTCTTCGGCATTTATCCCGAGAATTCCTTGCGAACTGTAATAAAGGCACTGATACTCCGCCCGACCAAGAATAACTGTCACATCATTTGGGAAAAGACGCCGTATTTGGTCAACTAAAGTTTTGGTGGGAGTAATATAAAAAAGACCTTTACTCCCTTTTTTAGCCATCGTCTTAAGAACAGTTATGCCGACCGCCGTTTTACCGGAACCGGTTGGCATTTCAAGAATTACGCCCTTTTCTGAGCTAGCAACTTTCTCTAACGCCTTTTCCTGTGTATCCCTCATCTTTTCATGGGGAAAATGCTTTAAAAAATCCTTTACTGCTACATTCATTTTAATTTCCTTTCTCAAAGAACGTTTAATCTTAAACAATCAAAAATCTTTATATTCTAATATAAACTCTGATTTTTGTCAATAGCAAAAATAAAAATGGCAGAATCTCACTGGACCCTGCCCTGTGCTACAATGCTCTGAAATTTAATGCGCTACGCAGTGCCTAACTAAATGAAACTAAGCGCTACTCTTATATAAAATATATATTAGCATGGAAATCATCTTTTGTCAATAAATACGGTGTTTTAAAAAAAGTGGCCCCGAAAATTCGAGGCCCTATGCTCTACATTAATTCGCTATGCTTTACTGAACCCAAGAAAGTCGGGGTGAACAACACAGCAGATCACAAAGCATTTTATAACTATATATTATTACTCAACAAAAAATCTTAACAAACAGCATAAAACTTGTCAAGCACTTTTGGAGTGCCCCGATGCCAAGCATTGGGGCGTGTCAGGGGCTTAGTTAAAGGAAATAAAAAAGGCAGGGTCTCAATGGACTCTGCCCTGTGGCGAACTGAACGGTGGGGGGCAAGACTTTACTCTACGAAACTTTAGGGCTGTAAAGTGTGCTGAGCTCTGGATTGCTACGCCAGACAACACGCTGCACAAGTGAAAAACGCGGCACAAAAGATAGCTATATTACAAAAAATCTGTTAACTTTAAATAAATTAAATGACAAGGGGGGTGCAAAAAAGAAAAAGGCAAGGTCTTAATGGACCTTGCCCCGAGCTGCGGTAGGTTACACCACCTTACGAGGCTTTGGTCTACTGAACAATAACGCACTGAGAATAAACGAAAACCATAACAATCGGTTGGATAGGGTTAAATTTTAACCCTATCCCAAATTCATTACGCAACTTTTTACGCGGCTTCTTCAGCTGCAGGGGCCTTAACCTCTTCCCAGCTTTTGACGTGGAAAGTGCCAAAAGGACCACCGCAGGCCGGACGGAAAGCACAAAGTCCGACCGATTTGCCAGCCGTGAAAAAAAGCTTGCCGACCATTTCGGGAGTCACTTCGGAGGTATAAAAGTCAATGTAAATTTTGACTTTAAACGACCATTCCCGAAACAAGGGCCTGACAATCCCTACGGCTGTGCCGTCTTTCAGCTTCCCCTTGCGCACATCCACAGCCCAGCCCTCCTTGTTAACTCCCTCTTCGGGAAGCTCAAGAATAAGGTTGGCATCGGGGATTTTCAGAAAGGAGTGAAGCATGGTGGTGCCGTCGGCTTTGGTGATTCTCTTTTTACTTGAAGTCGCTCCCCAAGGAATCTGTTTGCCGGCCTCACGGAGGCAAGACAGCAGATTTACCGCGGGGATAATAATTTTGTTTTCTCCGTCGCGGTAAATTGACTCGGATGCCAAATCTTCAAGGGAGACGTCCGTCTTAGCTTGCTGCCTTTTGCGACGAATCAATGTCTCGACAATCTCTTCTCCTGTCATCTGGTCCATCAGAAGACGTTCGGTACCCTCTATCTCAACGAGAAAACATTTCTCGTCGGACGAGCAGACCAAAAACGGATTTTTCTTTGCCTTTTCTGCCATTGTGTTTTTCTCCTTTAATTAAGGTGAATAATACAAAAACCGGTAAAACAAATTTTACCCTGTACTTATGGAAAGGACTTCCGTGGATTTAAAACCACGAATGGCCCACTATCCCGATTTTAAATGAACAACAAACCATCTTAACATACCACTTAAATTTTGTCAATACCACTATCCCCGCGCCTTTTGTTACCCTAGCCCCCGCTTTATGCTACAATATAAACATGAAGAATCTGGAAAAAATTTTAAAAAATACCGAGTTTTCTTGGATAAAAAAATTGCTTAGGTCTTTTCCTCAAGCGGAAATTTTTTTAGTGGGCGGGGCGGTACGCGATTTGCTTTTAGGACGAACCACTTATGACTACGATTTTGTGGTCAGAAATGTTGCGCCCGAACAACTGGAAAAATTTTTAGCCGAAGAGGGGCGGGTGGATTTAGTCGGGGGAGCATTCGGAGTTTTTAAATTTCTGCCAAAGAACAAAAAAATCAAAGAACCGTTTGATATCGCCTTACCCCGCACGGAAGAATCATGGGGCACCGGTAAATATAAAGATTTTGACGTGCAATCAAATTTCAAACTGTCTATTGAGGAAGATTTATCCCGTCGCGATTTTACAGTTAATGCCATGGCGCTTAAACTCACAACTCACAACTCACAACTCACAACGGAGAAATTAATTGACTCCTTTGAAGGAGAAAAAGATTTGGGAGAAAAAATCATCCGCACTGTCGGCAAGCCGGAAGAAAGATTCGCCGAGGATTACACCAGAATGTTGCGGGCCGTGCGCCTGGCCTGCCAGCTGGGGTTTCTGATTGAAAAAAATACTTGGGAAGCGATAAAGAAAAACGCCGCAGGACTTTCAAAAATCAGCGCCGAGAGAATTCGCGATGAATTCACTAAAATAATCATGTCGGCCAAAGCCGAAGAAGGCCTGAATCTTTTATACAAATTAAATCTGTTAAAAATTTTTATTCCGGAACTGACTGCGGGGGTGGGGTTAACTCAAAACCGCAGCCACATTTATACCGTCTTTGAGCATCTGACTAAATCACTTGGTTTTGCCGCGGAAAGAAATTACGATTTGGAAATCCGCCTGGCCGCCCTGCTCCATGACATCGCCAAACCGCAGACCAAAAGGGGCCTGGGAAAAACCAGCACTTTTTTCAATCACGATTTGGTGGGCGCGAAAATTGCCAAAAAAATATTATACCGCCTGCGCTATTCCAACGAACTGACCGAAAAAATTTCTCATCTCGTCCGCCATCATATGTTTTACTACAGTTTGGGCGAGGTGACCGATGCCGGAGTGCGCCGTCTGCTGGCGCGCGTCGGCAAAGACAATGTCAATGACCTTATCCGCCTGCGCATCTGCGACCGGCTGGGCATGGGTCGGCCCAAAGCCAAGCCCTGGAAACTTCAGGTGTTGGAACGAAAAATACAGGAAGTGCAAATGGACGCCATTACCACTTCCATGCTTAAAATTGACGGTAATGATTTAATGAAAATTTTTAAAATGCCGCCGGGGCCGCGTATTGGTTTTCTGCTGAAAGCCCTGCTGGGAGAAGTTCTGGAAGACAAGAAAAAAAATACTAAAAAATATCTGGAACAGAGAGCCGGGGAATTAAATAAACTGCCGGGCGAGGATTTAAAAAAGCTGGAGCCGAATCTAGGCGAATACGAAAAGAAAAACAAGGAAGCATTTTTTAAAAAATACGAAGAAGTGGAATAATTATGGCTATTCGGGAATTTAAAATTGACAGTACTACCTCCGGAGAACGACTGGACAAATGGCTCACCGCCAAACTTAATGATTTATCGCGCGCGCAAATCCAAAAAATAATTAAATCAGAGACGGTTTTGGTAAATAACCGGCCGGCCAAAGTCCATGCCTTTTTAAAAGATGGCGACGTTATTACTGTTAAAAAAATAAAAAATAAAGAGAAGAGGTCCTCTTCTGACATTGGAAAAAACCGTGACTTAAACATTCCCGTGGTGTTCGCCGATAAAAATTTCATCGTGGTTGATAAGCCAGCGGGGCTGGTTGTTCATCCTGATAATGTTCATAAAAATAACACACTCATTGATGAAGTTATAAAAAAATATCCGGAAGTAGCAAAAATCGGCGCTGACCCCGCTCGGCCGGGAATCGTCCATAGGATAGATAAAGACGTTTCTGGTTTGTTAATTATTGCTCGCTCGGAAGCGGGATTTGAATCGCTCAAAAAACAGTTTCGGGAAAGAACAATAAAAAAGGAGTACACGGCCTTGGTTTATGGCCACCCGCCCAAAAACGAAGGAGTAATTGATTTTCCCATTGCCAGAACCGGCCGGGGGCTCATGGCAGCCAGGCCCAAAAATGTCGAGGGCAAAGAGGCCTTAACTGAATATGAGATTATAAAAAAGTTTACCCATTTTAGCTTGTTAAAAATAAAATTGCTAACCGGACGCACTCACCAAATCAGAGTCCACTTGAAAGCCATCGGTCATCCGATTGTCGGCGACAAACTCTATAAAACAAAAAAATTAAAAGAAACGGTCGCCTGCCGAAGAGTTTTTTTGCACGCTTCCCTTTTGGGTTGGCGTGATTTGAATAATGACTGGAAAGAATTCTCGTCCCCATTGCCCCAAGAATTAAATTATATCCTTAAAATTTTAAAATAATTTTATGATTATAGTGTTGGGCGGCATGCCCGGCTCGGGGAAATCCACCGTGGCTAAACAATTGGCCAAAAAGCTCGGCTGGCCTCATTATTATATGGGCGGGCTTAGGCGCGAAGCGGCTAAAAAACGGGGGCTGACTCTGGAAGAATATAACAAACTGGGAGAAACCGACCCGACAACCGATAAAGAAGTGGATGAGTTGCAAAAAAAACTCGGCGAAACTCAGGATAACTTTGTCATTGAAGGGCGGACGAGTTTTTATTTCATACCACGGGCCCTAAAAATCTTTGTTGATGTTGAAGAAATGGAAGGGGCGAAAAGAATCTGGCAGGACCTCCGGCAAAACGCGGAACGCAATGAAGGCAAAACCGCCAAAAGCGTGGAGGATGTTTTACAGCTTAATCAAGAACGTATCGCCAGCGACAAAAAACGCTACCAACAATACTATGGTTTTGACGCCTACGACAAAAGCCATTACGATTACGTGATTGATTCCACAAATTTGTCAGCTGAAGAAAAATTTGCTAAAATATATAAAATAGTACGAAAAGAATTAAACAAACCATAGTTCATTTACAACTACAACCCAAGGAGGGTAAAAAGATGGAAAATAAAGAGCAAAAAATACAAAAAATAGTAGTCAGTATTTTGATTATTAAAAACAAAACTACTGACGGGAGTACCATTTTTTCCGCTCAGTGCCTTGAATACGATGTGGTGGCTCAAGGGAAAACTTTGCCGGAAGCCCAAAAAATGATTTATCATGTATTGCTCGCCGAAATTTTCTTGGATTTGGAAAATAACATCAAACCCTTCTCTTCTTATAAAAAACCGCCGAAAGAATTTCAAAAACTATTCAAGTCAGCAAAATCCCTAGAGAACTCCCTTACCCCGCCCGGCGCCATTTCTCCCGACAAAATTCATAATTTCCCAAGTCTTGAAATCAAAGAATGGAAAATTTGTGAGTTTGACCACCCCTTTATTCCCGAGGAGATGAGAAAGACATTGGCCCAATTAAGAAGGCCCTAAAGAAGAATCGCCAAAACCCCGTTAAATAACGGGGTTTTTATATCTTGACATATTTATATACTTATAATAAACTACCGAATACAAGTATTAAAAAATAATAATCAGCATATATGACCGAGCAACAGACCGAAATGAAATTGCCGGAATTAAAACCGGGAATGACCGTGCGCGTCCATCAAAAAATTAAAGAATTAAACGCTAAGGGCGAAGAAAAAGAGCGCATCCAGATTTTTGAAGGAATGATAATCGCTAAAAAGCATGGCCAAGAAAAAGGCGGGACCATCACCGTCAGAAAAATTTCCGAAGGGATTGGCGTGGAAAAAATTTTTCCTCTCCACTTGCCGACGCTGGTTAAAATTGAGCCAGTCAAACAAGCGCAAGTTCGTCGAGCTAAACTAAACTTTTTGAAAAAGGGATTTGTCAGAAAGCTGGAAGAAACTCCTCTAAAATAAAATGACCTAAAAACCGTCCCGTCCCGAGCACTCGGGACGGGACGGTTTTTTTATTCTTAGCCCCGTCCAAGGCGGGGTTGACAAAATAATATACTTATGCTAAATTTAACCAGATGTCTTTGACAATAAAATAATCTTAATTTATAGGAGGAAATAGAAATGGATTGGAACAGAACAAAGAAGCTGACGGTCAGATGGTCAATACTTTCTGCTGCTTTCTTCGCCCTTTTTTGGGGCATATGGTATTTTATTGCCGGTGAAGTGCCGGAGTTAACCCAAATATCTCTGGGCGAAGGGACTGTTTATCAACTGCCTTTCCCTATATCGCGCTGGTGGGATATCCTTTCTGCTCTCATTTTTACAAATACTATAATATTTGTAATAAAGAAAGACCCCAGCATCCTAGTTGATGGCCTACTCATCAGTCTATTCCTCGGCCTGTTTTTCGGTCTGATTTTCGGCTTGATTCTCGGTCTGGCTATTAGCCTAATCTGCAGTATAATCATCATTCTGTTCATTGGTCTATACAACCTATTCTGGTTATTTAACAACATTAAATAACCCACTGTATGGAAGACGAAAATTAGAAACTGGCTACTCGCCAATGATTAAAAAGGAATTTCAAACAAAACGGACGGTTATCAACCGCCCGTTTTTTATTTTTATTAATTGGCAATTTTAACACTATTTTAAAAACTTTTTTAAATATTCTCCCGTAAAACTTTTTTTAACTTTAACCACGTCTTTAGGCGTTCCTTCGGCCACGATATATCCGCCCGCGTCTCCCCCTTCCGGCCCCATATCAATAACCCAGTCAGCGCATTTTACCACATCTAAATTATGTTCAATAATCAAAACCGTATTTCCTTTGTCAACCAATTGGTTTAAGACAATCAATAATTTCTTGATATCCTCAAAATGAAGGCCGGTGGTCGGCTCGTCTAAAATATAAAGCGTCTTGCCGGTGGCGCGGCGGGACAATTCAGTCGCCAATTTCACTCTTTGCGCTTCACCGCCGGAAAGAGTGGGCGCCGGCTGGCCGAGCTTGATATAACCCAGCCCCACTTCGCAGAGGATATTTAATTTATCCTTAATGATTTCAATATCGGAAAAAAATTTCCTCGCCTCTTCCACGGTCATCTCCAAAACACCAGCGATATTTTTCCCCTTATAATGAATTTCCAGCGCTTCGGCCGTATAGCGTTTGCCATGACAAATTTCGCACTCCACATAAACATCGGGCAGAAACTGCATCTCAATTCTGACAAAGCCGTCGCCGCCGCAGGATTCACATCTCCCCCCGCGGACATTAAAACTGAACTTGCCGGCATCATAACCGCGCATCTTGGCCTCCGGCGTCAGCGTAAATAAATCACGGATGTAAGTAAACACACCGGTATAAGTCGCGGGATTGGAGCGCGGGGTACGGCCGATGGGCGACTGGTCAATGGTAATAACCTTATCTATATTTTCCATGCCCTTAATTGCTTTGTGTTTGCCCGGCTCATCTTTGGCGCGATAAAACTTTTTAGCCAAGGCCTTGGCTAAAATTTCAGTCATCAAAGTTGATTTGCCAGAACCGGAAACGCCGGTAAGGCAAACCAGTTTCCCCAAAGGAATCTTGGCGGTGATATTTTTTAAATTAAATTCCGAAGCTCCTTCAATAATTAAAAATTTATTACTGCCCCGGCGATACTCTTTGGGTAATTCTATTTTTGATTTCCCGCTTAGATATTTGCCGGTGAGCGAACTCTTGTCTTTTTTTATCTCCGCCGGAGAGCCTTGGGCGACAATGTGCCCGCCGTATTCTCCCGCGCCGGGGCCGATATCAATGATTTCGTCCGCCGCCTCCATCATTGATTTATCATGCTCCACCACAATCACCGTGTTGCCGATCTTTTGCAGTTCGCGCAAAGTTTCTATCAGCTTATCATTATCGCGCTGATGCAAACCGATTGACGGTTCGTCTAAAATATAAATTACGCCCGAGAGATCCGAACCGATTTGAGTGGCCAGACGAATGCGCTGGGCCTCTCCGCCGGAAAGGGTGGTGGTAGGACGGTCAAGATTCAAATAAACTAAGCCGACATTGGCCAAATGTTGCAAGCGCACCAACGCCTCCCTGATTAAAAGGTCGGAAATCTTTTTTTCGGAAACCGACAGGGTTTCTTCCTTCTTTATATTAAACTCCGATTTTTTGGAAACGCCGGTTAATTCCTTAAAAAAGGAAATTAATTTCCCGATATCAAAACGCACCAAATCATTAATGGAATATCCTCCGACAGTCACCGCTAAAGCTTCAGGCCGCAACCTTTTGCCGTCGCAGGTTTTACAAATCTTAATTTGCATGTAATTTTCAATTTCTTTGCGGATATAATCGGAGTCGGTTTCACGATATTTTTGGGCTAAATAATTTACTACACCCTCAAATTTCATTTCCTCCCCATCCACGTTATAAATTTCCTCGCCGGTTCCATGTAAAATAACATCCACTTCCGATTTTTTTAATTTTTCTATCGGCTTGGAGAGGGTAAAACCGTGTTTTTTAGCCACTTCTTTCAGCAGTTTATTCTGCGAGCTTTGATTCCCCGAAATGCGCGTCCAGGGCTTAATCGCTCCTTCATTTAAAGTCAGCTTTTTATTGGGTATGACTAAATCAGGTATGACTTCCAGTGTGGTGCCAAGGCCGGAACAGCTGGCGCAAGCCCCATTGGGAGAGTTAAAAGAAAAAAGCCGCGGCTCAATTTCCGGCAAATAAATATCGCACTCCGGACAAACAAAAAATTCACTCATGGTGATATTCTCTTTGTTGTCCGGCAGATAAACGGAAATAAATCCGTTGCCAAGGTCTAGGGCGGCGTCAATCACTTTGGGCAATTTTTCCCAATCTATGTCAGTGGTATTAAATCCCCCGACTACGACCTCTATGGTATGTTTGCTGTTTTTATCAAAATGGAGATTTTCCGCTTCCTCCACGCTTAAAAATTCTCCGTCAATCCTGATATTTTTATAATTGGCTTTTTTAATTTCTTTAATGGTCCCGTGCTGGTCGCCCTTAACATCGCGAATAACCGGCGAAAGGACTAAAATATCCTGATTGGAGGGAAGAGTTAAAATCTTTTGAACAATTTGGTTAGCCGTCTGCTTAGCCACCAGCTTGCCGCACTTCGGGCAATGGGGACGGCCGGCGCGGGCGTAAAGCAATCTCAAATAATCATAAATTTCCGTCATGGTCCCGACCGTGGAACGGGGGTTGGTGGAAGAAGACCGCTGGTCAATGGCAATAGCCGGGGACAATCCTTCAATTTTATCAACATCCGGCTTGTCCATTACTCCTAAAAACTGGCGGGCGTAAGAAGAAAGCGATTCCACGTAACGGCGCTGGCCTTCGGCATAAATAGTATCAAAAGCCAGCGAGGATTTGCCCGAACCGGAAAGACCGGTTATCACCACGAGTTTATTTTTAGGAATATTGACGTTGATATTCTTTAAATTATGGACTCGCGCGCCCTTGATGATTATTTTTTCCTGCGGCATGAGGATGTGGATAAGTAAATTAATTAATAGTAAGTATAAGATAAAATCAAGAGACGGTCAAGGGGTGGGTTAAAATATAAAATTGCTGGGCATCTAGTTTGACAACGCACTCCCTTGGCGGTAAAATACAAACAGCGCCTTTACAGAAACAAACCTAAGGTGGGAGGAAAAAATGGGAGCAAAAAAACCTAAAAATCCTAAAACAGTTTTAATGGTTGAGGACTATGTGGAGATAATCCGCAAAATGGAAAGGAAGGGGGAATTAAAGCACCGCGGGTTTATTCCTTGGCAAAGTAATCCTTGGAAAAAAAATAACCGGCGACATAAAAGCCACTAGCTAATAACTAGTGGCTTTTTCTTTTTATAAAAAATTATCTTGCCTATTTGCTGCCTGTCTCCATTCTCTCCAACACGCCGCCGATAATTTCCTTAAATTGTTCCAATGGGACGGCTCCTTCAAATTTATAGCCATTAATAAACCAAGTGGGCGTGCCCTTTACTCCCAGCGCTTGGGCATCGGCAATATCGTCATAAACTTCTTTCTTATATCTTTCCGAATTTAGACAGGCGCTAAAATTTTCTTTATTAAGGCCCGCCTGCTCGGTGTATTGAGACAAATTTTCCAAAGTAATCTTATCTTTATACTGGAACATCTTATCGTGAAACGGCCAAAACTTTTTTTGTTCCAGAGCGCAATTTCCGGCTAAAGCAAAATTTAACGACTCCTCGGCTTTTAAAGGATAATCACGCAAAATAAATTTAACCTTATCTTTATATAAATAACTAAGCTCCCGCAAAACTGGAAAGGCCTCGGCGCAAACCGGACAGCGGAAATCCATAAACTGCACAATAGTAATTGGCGCATCGTCCGGCCCTAAACGCGGGTCATCAGCGGTTTCCAATTGAGAGCGTAAAGATAATAATTGAGGATTAAACAGCTCGCTCGGCGCCGAAGGAATATTTTCCCCTGATTTTAAATCGTCATTCAACGATTTAAAATAAAAAATCCCCGTAAAAAATAACCCGGCTAATATCAGTAGGGATAAAAGAATAATTAAAAAAAATTTTACTATCTTTTTGCTCAAGGCCATGATGTTTTGTGTTTTCTACATAAATAGTATATCATTAAAATAACGGTTAGAAAATAAAGGCCTAAAAAAACGGCCAAAATGAGTTTCGCCATAAAAGCGCTTGACATTTATCTAATCCGATGGTAAACTCTTAAATACTATGAAATATCTAACTATTCTACAAATCGTTATCGCCGTTCTGCTGATGATTGTGATTTTATTACAGCGCCGAGGGACTGGCCTGGGTTCAGCTTTTGGGGGAGAAAGCAATGTTTACCGGACCAAAAGAGGAATCGAGAAATCTCTTTTTATTTCAACTATAATCTTCTCCATACTCTTTTTAGGAACAGCCCTTCTCTTGCTGGTGCTCCAAAAATAACGGCGGAGCTAATTTAAATCTGCTGTGAAATTTCAAGATTTTTTTCGTCGTTCCAAAAATGACGAAGTCCAAAAAAATAACAATCCTCGGCCTTTTGTCAAACAAGCGGATTTAGACAAAAAGCTGGTTTTGTCTTTGTCAAAATCGCGTATTCCCAGTTTTAAACAGCTAAAACACCTTCCTAAATTTCTCGGCCCCACTGAAAATTTACTGATAAAAATTGTTTTGGCAACAGCGGTACTGGCCTTAGGAATTTTGGGCTGGATGACTTACAAGGAGCGGGTGACCTATTCCCCTTCCTACGGGGGCGAATATACTGAGGGTTTAGTGGGAACACCGCGCTACCTTAATCCGGTGTTGGCGCAAACCAGCGAGGTTGACCGCGATTTGAGCCGTTTAATTTTTTCCAGCTTACTGCAATACAACGAGAACCAGGAAATAGTTTTGGATCTGGCGGAAAAATGGGAAATAACCGCGGACCAAAAAGTTTATACTGTTTATCTTAAACAAAATGTTTTGTGGCATGATGGCGCCCCCTTTACCGCCGATGATGTTATTTTTACGGTGGAAAGCATTAAAGACCCAGAATATCGCAGTCCGCTCGCGCCGAGCTTTCGCGGAGTAACTGTTTCTAAAATTGATGACTATAAGATTTCTTTTTCTCTTGAAGAACCTTACGCACCGTTCATTGAAATTCTTACTTTTGGCATCTTGCCAAGGCATATTTGGGGCGAGATTCCCCCGGCCAACATTCACTTGGCGGAATACAACCTAAAACCAATAGGGTCTGGCCCCTTTAGATTTGAAAGCTTGACCAAAGATCGGCTGGGCAACATAAAATCCTATCGTCTATCGCGCAACGAAAATTATTATTTGGGACGACCCTTTATAGAAAAAATTAACTTCAAATTTTATCCTGATTTTAACAGCGCCGTTGAGGCCTTGCGCAATAAAAATACCGAAGGTGTAAATTTTCTGCCCCGGGAATTGAAATCTGTGGTGGAAAAAAACAAAGGTCTGGTCTATTATTCCCTACAAATACCTCAATACACCGCTCTTTTTTTCAATCAGTCAAAAAAGGATGTCCTTAAGGATAAAAATTTAAGGAAAGCGCTGGCTCTGAGTTTGGACCGGCAGAAAATTTTAGAAGAAATACTGGGCGGGGAAGGAGTAGTAATTGACGGGCCCATTCTCCCGGGCTATCTTGGCTATACCAATGAAACGGAAAAATATGACCTTAATTTATCCGAGGCTAATAAAATTCTTGACGAATTAAAATGGGAAATCCTACCTATTGAAGATTATATAAATAATCGCCTGGCCGAAGAACTGAAAAAACTTGAGGAAGAAAAAGCCAAACAACCAACGAGCACCCCTCCGGCTGCCGCTGCGGGGGAAAACAATTTACCGGCGGTGGAAAATAATCCGGAAACTAAAGATCCCGCTGAAATTATCAGTGAAAAAATTAACAACGAAATTGACAAGGGTCAAAACTTTTTCCGGAAAAAAAGCGGGGAAATCTTAGCTTTAAATTTAACCACCGTCAACCAAGCGGAAAATGTCAAAGCCGCGGAACTGATAAAAAATTACTGGCAGGAAATTGGCATTAAAGTTAATCTGATTATTGTTCCGCCCGCCGATATCCGCCGCGAAACAATTAAAAACAGAGATTACGAAATTTTATTATATTCGGAAATCGTCGGTTCCGACCCCGACCCCTATCCTTTCTGGCATTCTTCACAAAATTCTCACCCCGGACTCAATTTAGCCATTTTTGTCAATCGCCACATTGACGAACTTTTAGAAGACGCCCGGCAAACTATCAACACCGAAGAGCGTAGCAAAAAATACAAAGAGTTTCAGGATATTATGAGCAAAGAACTGCCGGCTATTTTCCTTTATTCCCCGACCTATACGTATGTCATGGATAAAAAAATTAAAGGAATAGTTGCTAATCGTTTGACTATACCCTCTGACCGTTTCGCTAAGATAGAGAAGTGGTACATAAAAACCAAAAAAAATTTAAACTTTTAATTAAAGACAATCAAAGCTAAGGCCACAGAAATCCGGCAAACCCGCCTGCCGGTGTTAAAGGGCCGAGGTGGTGGAATCTTTCGACTCATTCCCTTCGCTCAAGATTATTTAGAAAAAATGACGTTTAATATTAATCAGGTCTTGAGTGAGCGGAGCGAACCGAAAGGCCGATGTGGTGGAATTGGTAGACACGCAGCGTTCAGGGCGCTGTCCCGCTTAGCGGGATGTGGGTTCAACTCCCACCATCGGCACATTTTATTTATCTTCTAACGCTGAGCGTTATCTTTTAAAAATTAAAACGAGCTATGTATTACAAATACAAAAAACAAAATCCGAGCGAGCGCCGAATGAAAAGACGCCCGGCTCGTCCTTATCATTATGGCGATGGGGCAAAAAAATTAAACGACGACGGAAAAAAATTAAACATCATCATTTTGGGCGGCAACGAAGAAGTCGGCCGTAATATGACCGTCTTTGAATATGGCAATGATATTGTCATTTTAGACATGGGCATCCAGTTCCCCGAGGAAGATATGCCGGGAATTGATTATATTATTCCCAACATTTCCTACCTCAAAGGTAAAGAAAAAAATGTTCGGGGAGTAATCTTCAGCCATGGTCATTTAGACCATATCGGCGCCGCCCCCATACTTTTGGAACAAATCGGCAACCCGACTATTATCGGCCGCGACCTGACTTTAGCCATGATAAAGCACCGCCAAGAGGATTATAAAAAAGGCAGTTCGGGCCGGCTGAAAACTATCGCGGTTAAAAATTTTGAACAAAAAATCGCTCTGGGTTCTTTCCGCGTCGGATTCTTCCGCGTGGAACACTCTATAATGGATGCCATGGGCGTGACAATTGAAACTCCGGCGGGCACTGTTATTCACCCGGGCGACTGGACCATGGAACAAAATCCGATCCACGGAGAAAAAATTACCTACAATTATTTAACCAAAACGCCAAAACCCTCAATTCTGATGCTGGAAAGTTTGGGGGCTACTTCTTCCAGGGAAAGAGTGCCGGAAAAAATTATGTACGAAAATTTGAAGAAGCTTATTTCCGGAGCGCCGGGCAGAATTATTATTGCCACCTTTGCTTCTCAAGTGGAAAGAATTAAACAAATTTTGGAATACGCGACGCAAATTAACAAAAAGGTTGCTTTGGACGGTTATAGCATGAAAGCTAACGTAGAAATAGCCCAAAAACTCGGCTACATTAAAATCGGCAAAGGGACTTTAATTAACATAGAGCAAATCAATAATTATCCGGATAATAAAATTATTGTCATTTGCACCGGCGCGCAAGGAGAAAGCCACGCGGTTTTATCGCGCATCATCCGCGGCGCTCATAAAAATATCAAAATCCAAAAGCAGGACACCATTGTTTTTTCTTCTTCGGTTATTCCCGGCAATGAAAGAACAATCCAACGACTCAAAGACAATCTTTATCGCTTAAGCGACCACGTTATCCATTCTGATATTATGGATGTCCACTCTTCGGGACACAGCACGGCGGCGGACATCAAAGAAATGATCAGGGAAATTAAACCGACCTATTTTCTGCCGGTGTATGCCAACCATTATTTTCTCAAGGAAGCGGCAAATATCGCCTATGGTTTGGGCTATAATAAAAACAATGTTTTCGTTTTGGACGACGGCAGTGTTTTTGAACTCAAAAATAATAAAGTAAAAATTTACGAACGCAAGGCCAATACCGACTACGTCTTTGTGGACGGACTGGGAATCGGGGATATTTCCAATATCGTACTGCGTGACCGGCAAGTGATGTCTGAAAGCGGTATGCTCGTGATTATCGCCACCATTGAAGCCAAAACCGGACGCTTAGTCGGCAATCCGGATATTATTTCTCGGGGTTTTATTTATATGAAAGAAAATAAACGATTGGTTGAAGAAACCCGCCGCAAAGCCAAAAAAATACTTGACGATAAAGACCCCCGAACTGCCGCTCAAAGTTCCGACCTGAAAAATAAACTTCGTAATGACATCGGACAATTTCTCTTTATGAAAACCGAACGCCGGCCGATGATTTTGCCGGTAATCATAGAGGTATAGTTAGACGGAATAAGCCCAATTCTTTAAAAAAATTATTGTGCTCAAAATAATTCCAAAAATACCGGAAATATTCCCGAGTAAATTTCCCCAAAATTTCCAAAATACTATGGAATATTTCGGATTTTTCCCGGAAAAACAAATTCAAAAAAACAAAGGCAAACTTTTAATGCTAGACATAGATTTCGGCAGGTTCTGTTCTTTAAATTGCCCTGCTTGTTTTAGAAAAAGAAATGTTATTGATGACACCCTGAAGGGAGATCTAACTTATGATGAATTAATTAGTGTAATAGATGAAGCTAGGGAATTGGGGCTACAAAGCATTAAAATTTGCGGCGCCGGAGAACCTACACAAAATAGTAATTTTTTAAAATTTCTTCAAGACATGACCGAAAGAAATATTGGGGTAGCAGTATTTACAAAAGGGCAAGTTTTGGGAAATGATGAAGAAGCCAAAAAATTCTATCGTGCTTACGGAATTAAGTCGGCACAAGAATTGTGTAACGAACTCTCCAAATTGAAAGTTAGTTTTATGCTCAGTTTTCAATCTTTTGACACAGATAAACAAGATGGATTGGTGGGGAACATAAAAAATCATTCTTTCGTTAGAAATCAGGCTCTAATAAATTTAGTAAATGCTGGTTTTACAAAATCAAACCCCACTAGGCTGGCTCTTGAATTAGGACCAATCACCAAGGAAAATTACGATGAAATTTTTGATCTCTATGTTTACGCTCGCCGAAGGAATATATATCTTATTCCTAATTTTCTTATGACAAGCGGAAAACAAATTGATAAAGAATTTCTAAAACGGTATGATTTATCAGAAAAACAAAAGTACGATTTATTTATAAAGATTTACTCTTGGAACATAGAGAATGGGATACAAACAATTGAGCAAATCAAAAGAGAGGGTATTTCTTGCATGCCCGGTATTCATCCTTGTAACCAAATTGCCTGTGGGCTATATGTGACTGCCAATGGTAATGTTGTTGGCTGCCCGGGCTTCACAGAAATAGAAGGAAATGTAAAAAAAGAAAAATTAAAAGATATTTGGGAGAGGAGCCAAAATTATAAAGTCAGGAAGGGCATATTCAATTGTAAATGCCCACCAAAAGACGACGTGGTCATACCATGTAGTTTATATCAAAAAGTTTTGGATAAGTTGTAAGGAATTACTTCTGGCATTAAAAGTTGTTTGTAGCCGCGACATCGATGTCGCGGCTTCGGTTTTAAAGGGAGCGAGGGCATATCACACTACTACTTTTCTTTCTCTAAATTTTTTGCTAAACTAAAATAATATGAATAAAGATACTAAAAAAATTGTCCTTTCGGGAATGCAGCCGACCGGCGACCTGCACATCGGCAACTATTTAGGCGCGCTTAAAAATTGGGTGGAGCTCCAAAAAAAATATAAATGTTTTTTCTTCGTGGCTGATTATCACTCCATTACCGTTGCTTATGACCCCAAAGAAAAAAAGAACCAAATTTTAGATTTGGTTTTGGATTATCTGGCGGCGGGCGTTGACCCGGAAAAATCAACCATTTTCATCCAATCGCAAATTCCCGAATGCACCGAGTTGGCTTGGATATTTAATTCCCTTACCCCGATCGGAGAGCTAGAAAGAATGACTCAATATAAAGACAAGGCTCAAAAAAATATTAAAAATATCAATACCGGACTACTCACCTACCCCATTCTTCAAGCCGCCGATATTTTACTTTATCACGCTAACCTGGTTCCCGTCGGACAAGACCAAACCCAGCATTTAGAACTCGCCAAAGACGCCGCTCGCTGGTTTAATAATCGCTTTAAAGTAAATTATTTTGAGGAACCCGCCGGTTATCTGACCGAAACGGCCAAGATTATGAGTTTAATCGAACCGGAGAAAAAAATGAGTAAAAGCGACGGGGAAAAAACTTATATTTCTATCCACGATGAGCCGGAAACTATTTTGAATAAAATCAAAAAGGCGCCGACGGGAACGGGAGATGAAAAAGAATTGCCAGCCGGAGGGAAAAATCTTTTGAACCTCTTGACATATTTTGGCAAAGAGGAGGTTATAAAACATTTCAAAACGCAAGTGGCCACACATAATGTCAAATACGGTGAGATGAAGACCGCCGTGGCCAAAGCTATTGCCGATTATCTTGCCCCCTTCCGCGCCAGAAGAGCCGAACTCCAAAAAAATAAAAAATACGTGGAGGAAATTTTGGCCGACGGACGGCAGACAGCTCAAAAAATAGCGCAAAAAACCATAGGGGAAGTTAAAGAAATAATCGGTTTGCTATAAATAAAATCTTGACAATAACTCTTTAATATGCTATTATAAAGGAGCCATTAATTGGCTCTTTTATAAGTAATCCGGATAATCGCCCCCACACCTTTCAGCTTTTGCAGCTAGATGTAAATCTTTATGTCTTAAAAAGTAAAATACAAGTAATAAATTATATAACTAAAAGCTGAAGGGCGTGGGGGAGGAAAGTCCGAACGCCGTCAAAAGGACAGTTGCTAACGGCAACCGGGAGCAAGAAATAACCTAAACATTCTCGAGATGTTTGCGTTGTTTCCTAAGCCCAGGGAAAGTGCCACAGAGACAATACTATCCCGTCACTCACGAGTGACAGGACAAAGGTGAAAAGTATAGAGAGGTCGTCAGGCCACTCTATTCTGCCCTTGGTGACAAGGTGCAGCGGCAAACCCTGTCCGGCGCAAGAGCAAAGTCCCGTCGCCTGTGAGCGGCAGGATTAAAAGTAGCTCGCTTGATTCCGATAGCAATATCGGAACCAGATAGATGATTATCGCTGATTTTGTCTGCGAAAACAACAAAATCGGTACAAAATTCGGCTTACAGGATTGCTTACAATCGACACAAATCCCGGGTTAAAGCCCGGGATTTGTGATATAATATAAATAATTTACATATAACCGCCACTTAATTTTGTAAATCGTATCTTATGAAAAGGTCTGAAGTTTTATTTTCTATTGCCTTAGTCCCCCTGGATTATTTAATGATAATTTTGGCGGCGCTCGCCGCTTATCATCTGCGCTTTGGAGAAACGGTCAGCGAACTAAGGCCGGTAATTTATGAATTGCCTTTTTTAAATTTTTTAAATATCGCTTTGGTCATCGGCATCATCTGGATTATTTGTTTTGCCGTGGCTGGCCTCTATGCCATGACCGCCACCAGAAAATTCAGGCAAGAATTAAGTAAATTATTCCTGGCTTCTTCCACGGCGGTGCTCATTATTATTTTAGCTTTCTTCTTTAAACGCGAACTTTTTTCTTCGCGCTTTATTATTATCGCCACTTGGGTGCTCGGAATACTTTTTGTGGGGGCGGGAAGAATAATTATAAAAATCATTCAGCAGCAATTTTTTAAAAGGGGCTACGGAGTCCATCGGGTGGTCATTGTCGGCGGCGATGCCACCTCTGATATCATCGCCGGGGAGTTATATCAGAATAAAAAATTAGGATTCCGCGTGGTGGAACATTTAAAAAATTTTGAGGAGGCCTCGCAAAAACAGATGGAAAAAATCGCTGAAAAATTCGGCATTGATGAAATAATTCAAGCCGACCCCAATCTGCCCCAAGAAGAAAACTGGGCTCTTATTGATTACGCCAATGAACACCATTACGCTTTTCGCTATGCCGCCGATATCCACAAAACTCAAGCCACCAACATTGAAGTAGCGCCCATTGCCGGCATTCCGGTGATTGAGCTGAAAAAGACGCCGCTGGACGGCTGGGGGAAAATAATAAAAAGAATTTTTGACATTATAATTTCCGGAGCGCTGATTATAATTCTTTCTCCCCTGATGCTTCTCATGGCCATTGCTATTAAATTAGATTCTCCCGGTCCGATATTTTTTTCCTATGAAAGAGTCGGAGAAAAAGGCCGGTCTTTTAAATATTTCAAATTCCGCTCCATGAAACACGGCACTCATTGGATGCGTTATAGCGAAGAATTTAAAGAAAAATACCAAGATGTCCGGGCCGGCACGCCGCTTAAAAAATTTAAAAATGACCCGCGCATTACTCGCGTCGGCAGATTTATCCGCCGCTGGAGTTTAGATGAGCTGGCCGAACTTTTTAATGTCTTTATCGGCCGGATGAGTCTGGTCGGGCCGCGACCCCACGAGATTGAAGAAGTGGCTAAATATCAAAAAGGTCATAAAAGGGTCTTGGATATAAAACCGGGTATGACCGGTATGGCTCAAGTGAGCGGCCGCAGCGATTTAAGTTTTGAAGATGAGGTTCGTTTAGATACTTTATATATAGAAGAATGGTCTTTAATTTTGGATATAATTATTTTGCTCAAAACTCCCCTGGCGGTGACTAAAAAAAGGGGTGCGGCGTAAGGCCTGGCGCGGGTTCATCTCGGGGGCTTGACAAAATTTGTAATTTGTGTTATTATATAATGTTAATTTTAAAAGTTGTTATTTTCACGAACATTTAACAGATAGGTAAAAAATGCCAAAAAAATTACCGAGCGAACAAAGTTTTGAAGAAGCGCAAGAGGAGGCAAAGAAGCTCAGAGAACGCCTCCGCCGAGCCAATAGAGACGCCTGCGGACCGTTTGATCCGTTTTGCCCGGAATCGGAAAAAAACGAAACTTCCGACTCCCAACACGAGGGGGAAGATGAGGGGGAATAAAAAATACCTCCAAATCTGAACTCAAAACCGCCACTCAATCCGGCGGTTTTTTATTTTTGACTAAACAGTAAACAAAACCGTAAAATATATTTAATCTTGACAAATCTTCTAACTTAGAATAATATATAAACTTGTATAGTTTACAACCAAAACTAAATGGAGGGATCTAATAAAATGCCGGTATTTATTTTTGAACCCAACGCTCTTTCTAAAATGTGCCAAGTTGAAGGTGCGGAATATGGGACTCCCGGAATTCAAGAAGCTTTGGGCGATTGTTCTTTCTCCGCTTTCAAAAAGAGGTGGGAAGAAGTTGTCGCTCAAAATCCTGAACTAAAAAATGTTGCTGACAAATACGGGGGAATTTCGGTGAATAAAGAAAATGCTATCTACGGTTGGGGAGGTTATCATCGTTATCTGGTGAGATATTCCGGGGAAATAATTTTTCTTGAACAATTTGTCGCTCCTCCGGAAATGAAACAAATGATTATCTCCCTGGTTAAACGCCTCGGATTTCGAACTCAATAAAAAACAAAATCCACAATTTAAACCGTCCCGAACACTCGAGACGGTTTTTTATTTTTGACTAAACTCTAATAATGTTATACTATATCAAACTACACACTCTTCAATTATGGCTTTAAAAATAGCGTTGGTCCACGATCACCTAACTCAAGAGGGCGGGGCGGAAAAAGTGCTACGGGTATTGCATGAAATTTTTCCCGCGGCGCCGATTTTTACTTTAATTTACAACCCCAAAACCGTGGGCCAGGATTTTGCCGCCAAAGATATCCGGACTTCTTTTTTGCAAAATATCCCCGGCGCTAAAACCAAATACCAATGGCTGCTGCCGCTGATGCCTGCCGCCACCGAAAGCTACAATTTAGCCGACTACGACGTAGTGCTTTCCAGCTCCTCGGCTTTGGCCAAGGGCGTCATTACCCAACCGCGCACTCTCCACGTCTGCTATTGCCATACTCCCACGCGCTACCTCTGGAGTGACACTCATAAATATATAGAGGAACTTTCTTATAATCGGCTCGTCAAAAAAGCCATGCCCATAGTTTTAAATCGGCTGCGGTCCTGGGACAGATTAGCGGCCGACCGCGTGGATAAATTTATCGCCAATTCGGAGACTGTCCGACAACGAATCCAAAAATACTACAATAAACCCAGCGAGGTCATCCATCCTCCGGTGGAAACAAAAAAATTCTACATTTCTAAAAATATCGGCAATTATTATCTGGCCGGCGGGCGCCTTGTCCCCTACAAACGTTTTGATGTTATTATTGAGGCCTTCAATCGCCTCGGACTTCCTTTAAAAATTTTCGGCGAGGGACGCGATTTTGAGAAATTAAAGGAACGCGCCAAACCCAATATAAAATTTTTGGGCGCGGTTTCTTTTGATGAGCTTCGCGAGCTTTACTCCCAATGTCTGGCTTATCTCCACCCACAGGAAGAAGATTTCGGCATCACGGCGGTGGAGGCCATGGCTTCCGGCCGGCCGGTAATCGCCTACAAGGCTGGCGGAGCGCTGGAAACCGTGGTCCCGGGATTGAGCGGAGAATTTTTTGACGAACAAATCTGGGAAGAACTCGGAGATAAAATCATCCGCTTCCAGCCGGAAAAATATAATCCGGAACAAATCAAAAAATACGCCGAACAATTTGACACGGAAAATTTTAAAACTAAAATCAGAAATTTTGTTCAGTCATCTTTGGAACAAAAAATAATTTAATTTTATGGAACTCCGGGCCCATTGGCAAATTATCAAAAGCCATTTGTGGATAATTGTTGCCGGCGCTATTTTGGGAATGCTCGCCGGTTTTTTTGTCGCTTATTTGCCAGCCGAGAAGCAAGAGGCCTCCCTGGCTTTTTTTATTACTTCCAAAAATCAAAATGTTGAAGCTCCGCACGACGCTTATGATGAAAGTAAATCGGCCGAACTCCTCGGCGACACCCTGATGAGTTTGACTATCACGCCCGAGATTGTAGAGGACATTTATCAACGGGCAGGAATTGCCACTCCCCAAAATTCAACGGTCTTAATAAAAATGTTCCGCGCCAGAAGATATGCCCCGCAAAATATTGTGATAAAATTTTCCGGGACGAATGAAACAACGCTCCGCAAACTCGGCGACAGCTTAAAAACAACCCTAACGGGAAAAATGTCCGGTTTGCCCGAAGCAAAATCATTCAACGTCTCGGCCGGAGAATTAACCATTGTTCCAATAGAGAGAAAAATATCAGCCGCTATTCTTATCGGATTATTTTTCGGTCTGGGGACGGGGGTTTTTATCGCTCACTTTTTAAATTATCGCTCACTATGGCAAATGTAATCGTGGATATCAGGCCATTGATGGAACGCCACCGCACCGGCGTTTCCGTTTATACGGAAAACACTTTACGCAGCGTCTTGGAGCGCGACCAAAAAAATAAATACTTTCTTTTTTATAATTCTTTTAAATCCCCCGCCGATTTGCCGAAATTCAATCGCTCCGATGTTTTTTATTGCGGCTTTCGTTACCCCAATAAAATTCTGAACCTGACCATGAGATTTTTAGGCTGGCCGAAGGTGGACAAAATGGTCGGCAAAAAATTTCATATCAAAGCGGATGTTTTTTGGATGCCCAACTGGCAATTTATCGCTCTATCTAAAAATATTAAAAAAATTCTCACGGTCCACGACCTGTCGCCCTTGCTTTATCCGGATTTTTTTTCTCTAAAACGCCGACTGTGGCATAAATTAATAAATACCCCTAAACTCTGCCGAACTTTCGACCGGCTGATTGCCGTTTCGGAAAATACTAAAAACGATTTGATAAAAACTCTGGGTTTATCCGAAGAAAAAGTCACGGTTGTTTATCCCGGGACAAACTCGCAGCTTGAAACTCACAACTTGAAACTTGAAACGATAAAAACAAAGTATAATTTGCCTGATAAATTCATTTTATATCTCGGAACCTTGGAACCGAGAAAAAACATTATTGGCATCATTACGGCCTTTGAAAAATTAATCAATTGCCGGTTGCCAGTTGCCGGTTGCCAGTTAATTCTCGCCGGTCCCCGCGGTTGGCTCTACGAAGATATTTATCGGGCGGCTAAGCAAAGTCCGGTGGCGGATAAAATCCGGTTTATCAATTACGTAGCCGAAGATGATAAACCGACATTCTATGCCGCCGCGGAACTTTTTATTTTCCCCAGTTTTTATGAAGGCTTCGGTTTCCCTCCGCTGGAGGCCATGGCCGCCGGCACGCCGGTAGTTGCTTCTCTGGGCTCTTCGGTTGGGGAAATTTTAGGTGACGCCGCTCTTCTCGTTGACCCTTATAATACCAACGAAATCGCTGGAGCCATGGAACAAATCTTAACTGATGAGGGGCTAAAAAATAAATTAATAGAACGGGGGCGAGAATTGGTAAAAAGATACTCGTGGGGAAAATGCGGGGAAGAAATATTAAAAAATTTACAATAGCTAAAATCCCCCGCTCCGATCCCGAGTCCTCGGGATCGGAGCACCCCCTTTTTCAAGGGGGGATAAAAAAATTTAGCGCGTTCTCTCCCTTTGAAAAAGGGAGAGGCAGAGAGGTGTTTTTACGATGACTTATTAAATCCATAAATAAACTATATAGCCCTTGACAAATTTTCATAAAAAATATACAATAAAAAATCCTTGAAAATAACTATTTTAAGGTTAAAATAACGTAAATTGAAAATTAAACAACATAAGAAAGGAACGAAAAATGAGAAAAACTTATAAGATTGGCTTGGCCTGCTTTATCGGCGGAGTGATTGGCACAATCGTGGCACTGCTTGTCGCCCCCATGTTTTGGTGGCTGGGAGTATTCGCCGGCTTTGCCGCCGGGTACCTTGCTTACGAATTCCGCGCAGTGCTGGCGGCTATACCGGAAGCGTGGGAGATGACAGCTAAAAAAATATTCTCCCCAATATTTATGGAACTAAAGGAATTTTTTTTCGAGGAACGGCCGGCTTTCTTCTTGGGGTTATTTTATAGCTCTGTCTTTTTCACTACTTTAACATTTCTCCCATCTTTTACGTCAAACCCGATAATCCCAGAAGGAATTCCGGTTATAACTTTCCTCTTCATCTTCCTTTCTCTCCTTTGTGGGTTTGCCCTATTTATTGTCACAATGCTTCTTGTGGCGTCTGAAAGTGGGGATAAAATAAACATAAATGACATTTTCTCACTCCCTTACGGTAAAATTGTCCGAATGTCGGGGCGGAGAATAATATTCTTACTTCAGGGTACTTTGGTTTTATCCTCTGCCATAATTATCGGCGTATTAAAATTTGCAGTAAAATTCCCCTGGACCCTCTTCAAACTCATCCATTCTAACGAACGGCTGCTCTGCGGAGTGGACGCGGGGTTAGGGACAATGATTGCCTATTTCTTAAGCTTAAACCTTGCCCCGCTTACTACCGCGACTTTTATCTTTCTCGTCATCTGCGGCGGAATCTTTGGAGCAGGGTTTGGAATAGTCAATTACGAGATTATTTCCAAGCGGCTGTTCAAATTCCACCTCACCCCGGCCAGCTAAAAAATTCCTCAAAAAACTACCGGCGTCTGAAATCAGACGCCGTTTTTATTTTAAAAAAACAAAAATTCAACCACCCTGTCTGCCGGACTTCGGTGAGCTCAGTCGAACCGCAGGCAGGCTTGTCTAAGGAGGGGAATAATATGTTCGCCACATTTTAACGTGTCATTCTAAACTGACGCCTAGTACGACCGAACAGCTTTAACGATTTTAACATTTGTGCTATAATAACCCTATGAAAATAGGAATTGATGCTAGATTTTTTGGTCCAGTCGGCAAAGGCCTCGGGCGCTACACCGAGCGGCTGATTGAAAATTTGGAACGTCTTGACCAAGAAAACCAATATGTTATTTTTTTACGAAAAGAAAACTGGAATTCTTACCAGCCGAGCAATCCTCGCTTTAAAAAAGTTCTGGCCGATTACCGCTGGTACACCATGGCGGAACAATTGCTGATGCCCCGCGTCATCCGCCGCGCCCAAGTTGACCTGATGCACTTTCCTCATTTCAACATTCCGATTTTTTATAACCGGCCGTTCGTTGTCACCATCCATGACCTGATTCTTTATCGCTTCCCCACCGTGCGGGCCACCACTCTTTCGCCGCTGTTTTATAAAATAAAATACTGGGTCTATAAAAAAGTGATTAGACGGGCGGTAAACAAAGCAGAAAAAATTTTTGCCGTTTCGGAATTTACCAAGCAGGATATTCTAAAACATTTTAAAGTTCCGGCGGAAAAAATTATCGTCACTTACTGCGCCTGCGACGGGGTGGAACACGGCCAGCTGAAAATGCCGGAAAAAAAATTTCTTGGCGAATGTGGAATATCCAAACCATTTTTACTTTACGTCGGCAATGCCTATCCTCACAAAAATCTGGAACTCTTAATCCAAATTTTCAAAAAAATAAAGGGTGGGTTTAACGATAATCTACAATTGGTATTGGTCGGCAAAAAAGATTATTTCTATGAAAGATTAGAAAAAGGAAATAATGACCCCGACGTTATCTTTTTCGGTTTTGCGCCGGAAGCCATTCTCGCCGACCTTTATCGCCACGCCCAGTTATATGTTTTCCCCTCTATGTTTGAAGGTTTTGGCCTGCCTCCGCTGGAAGCCATGATTTACGGCCTGCCGGTAGCGGCCGCCAAGACCTCATCCCTGCCCGAAGTGCTGGGCGAAGCGGCCGTTTACTTTGACCCTCAAAATCTGGAAAATACTGCGGAAGTGATAACCCGCGCTCTAAAAGACGAAGGGTTCCGCGCCGACTTAAAGAAAAAAGGATTTGAACAAATAAAAAAGTACAGCTGGCGGGAAACAGCGCACAAAACTTTAATCGCCTATAATAGCCTCAAAAACCAATTTCATGGCTAAAACTAAAAAACAAAAAAGCCCAAAGAAAATTAAAAGAAAAACCTTGCTGGCAAAAAAGAGGAAGGCTCTAAAATTAAATAAACTTAGTAAAAAGGAAACAGCTCCCAAAAGACAAACTCTTGAAGAAGCCTTGCTTTGGGCGGAAAAAAAATTAAAAAAATATCAAACCATTAAATCACTTAGAATCTCCCCTCGGAAAACTCTCTATAACCTGCCGATTACCAAAGCCCTAAACTTTGTTTCCGAAAAAAAAGAAACCCCGCCGCGCGGCTACACAACTAAACCAACGGTAAAAACGGAAATCAAAATAATCCGCGACAATTCTTATCTTCACAAAAAATCCCCATATATTATTGATTTGAAAAAAACTTCTTCCGCCGAACAGCCGCTACTTAGTAAAAATGCTTCCCCGTTAACAGGCAACCTGAATAAAAAGGGAATTTTTTGGCCAAAAATTAAATTGCCGGCCGCCTCCGTGACTAAGGACCATCTGAAAACTTGGGAAGAACCAATCAAAAAAGAACTTCTTATTGTTAATTTATTTGAACTTGTCGGACTAGGGTTTTATAAAATTTTCCGCGGCTTTATTTATTTGGCTAAAACCCTAACCGCCGCGTTCCGTTTTTTAGGAAATTTTTTCTTTCCCCCGGCGGTTAAAAAAAACGCCAGGGGATATCTGGCAACTGCCGGCAGTATTCTAAAAATTATCGGCGGAATTATCGCTGCGCCGTTTATTTTCTGCGCCTGGTTCTTTAAACAAATTAATAACCGCCTGCTGGCGCTGGAAATTGTCCCGCCGGAAGGATGGGGAAGAAAACTAATCTCTTTCTGCCTTTTGGGAATAATGATTGTTCTGCCGCTCCGAGGCATCGCTTATTACGAATCTTTAAAAGAAACTAAAGGAAAAATTTTAGGCATCAGCTCCGAGGCCTTGGCGCATCTTGAAGGAGGTAAAAATGAAAGTTTTAAAAATCCCGGGCAAGCGGGGGAAGAATTTGCGCTGGCTCTTAAAAATTTTGAAACCGTCCGGCAGGAACTTGGCGGTTTAAACTCCGCTCTTAACGCCATGGCTAACATCTTACCGGTTGATAACCAAATAACTGCCGGGGCTAAACTCATCAAAGCCGGAGAAAACATCGCGGCCGCCGGGAAAATTCTAACCAATGTTTTTTCTTCTTTAGAAAAAAAACCCGGCCTACATCTTACTCAAAAACTTAGTTTGCTGGATAGTTCTATTAAAAAATCCTTGCCGCTCCTCGAAGAAGCCGGCCTTAATATCTCTGAAATTAAAAGTGAAACTATACCATTGGAGTACCGCGAAACTTTTAAACTTACTCAAAAATCATTACCCCTTTTAATCGTCAACATTAAAAATTTCACCAAATTTTCCGACGCCCTGCTCCGCGTTTTGGGGCACGAAGAAGGAAAAAGATATTTGATATTTTTTCAAAATAACGCCGAACTTCGCCCGACCGGCGGGTTTTTAGGCAGTTTTGCTCTTTTAGACCTTGACCGTGGAGAAATAAAAAAACTGAAAATCCCCGGGGGCGGGACCTATGATATGAATGGCGGATTGAAAGAATTTGTTTTGGCGCCGGAACCGTTGCATCTTGTTAACACGCGCTGGCAATTTCAGGACTCCAATTGGTTTGCTGACTTTCCAACTTCCGCTCAAAAAATGATGTGGTTCTACGAAAAAAGCGGCGGCCCGACGATTGACGGAGTAATCGCTATTACGCCGTCAGTAGTGGAAAAACTTCTGGAGATTACTGGACCCATTAGTATGGAGTCAGAATATGGCGCGACCATTAACAGCGGAAATTTCTGGCGAATCGCCCAAAAAGAGGCCGAAAAAAAATTCGCCGAAACCGCTAAATCTAAAAAAATTATCGGCGATTTAACCGGCGAACTGTTAGAAAAAATTCTGCAAAGCGATCAGGGGCAATATCTTCGTATGCTGCGAATAATTAATGAAGCGCTGGACGAGAAAGACATTCAGCTGTATTTTAACGAACCGCAATTGGAAAAACTTGTAGATAATTTGGGCTGGAGCGGAAGCCTACAAACCGCTCCCTGCGACTATTTAGCGGTAGTTCACACCAATATCGCGGGAGGTAAAAGCGACCGCGTCATTGATGAAGAAATTTCACTCTCCACGGAGATAAACAAAAACGGAGAAATAATTAATACGGTGAAAATTACTAAAACGCATCGCGGGGCAGAGGGGGAGGAATTTGTCGGAACTAAAAATATAGATTATTTAAAAATATACGTGCCGCAAGGCAGTGAGCTTTTAGCGGTAGAAGGGCAAAGTAAACCGGAAAATGAACTTTTTGAAAAGCCGGCTGATAATTTAATTTCCGACCCAGATCTCCAAAAAATTATCGGGCCCGCAGCAATCGATAAGGCGACGGGGACGGAAATAACGACCGAATTTGGCAAGACGGCTTTTGCCAATTGGCTTCAGGTTAAGCCCGGGCACTCTCGTTCTCTTACTTTTAAATATCGCCTGCCGTTTGTTTTGAAAAGTAAAGGACAAAATAAAAGTTTTTTGAGCTTTTTAAAAGATAGTAAAGCGGAAAAATATCTCTACACGCTGCTTATCCAAAAACAGGCTGGCACTAACGGACATTTTTCCCAAACCATAAAACTTCCGAATAATTTGAAAATGTTCTGGAAATATCCTCACGCTTTGCAGGTGGCGGCGGATGATATTTGGAAAGCTTCCTTCCCGCTCTCCACCGACCGGGTGACTGCCTTTATTCTCCAAAAATAATTTTTATCGCTACTTATAAAAATATGGCTAAAAATAGTAAACCCAAAATTACGCCCCGAGACATCGCTACCGAGATAGGAAAGAATAAAACTCTGGCCAAAATAAAAACTCAAAAAAACGGCAAACGGTCTGTGCCGGAAGAACTTATCGGCATCTATAAAGACGAAAATGGCTTGCCGGACATGTCTAAGCTGGAAAAAATCAAATCTCATCGTCTAAGGAATACCCTGATACTGACCGGCTCCTTTCTCGGTCTGCTGGCCATCGCCGCCTGGCTGGGGTTTTTTGTTTTTGGCGGTTTAACAAAATTTAAAGGGGAAAATATCCGCGTGGAAATAACCGGCCCGGAAACTTTTTCCTCCGGTCAAGAAATAAATTATATCGTTAAATATCGCAATGAGGAAAAAATCCCCATCTCTAAAGTGGAAATTACCGCCCAATATCCCCAAGGGTTTGTTTTCGCTTCCGCCACGCCCCAGCCTCTGAATGAAAATAAAAACCGCTGGTCGCTGGGCACTATCGCCTCTCGCTCCGAAGGTGAAATAAAAATTACCGGCAAGCTTCTCGGTAATATCAATTCCGACAAAACCATCACTATTTATTTTGATTATCGCCCCTCTAATTTCAACGCTGACTTTCAAGAAGTGGCTTCCTTAAATACTAAAATAACTTCCTCGGTAATTGACGTGGCGCTTGATTCTCCGGAGGAGATTATCGCCGGCGAACCGACTGATTTTTCCATAAAGTATAAAAACAATTCTCCGGAAGCGCTTACTAATATCAAAATATCCATTCGCAAACCAGATAATCTATCTCTCAAGGCTATTGTTGAACCGGCCGAGGAAAATGCCTGGATAATTCCGGAACTCAAACCGGCAGAAGAGCAAAAAATAGATTTCTCCGGAACCTTTCTTTCTGATACCAGCGGCAAACAAGAAATCACCCTGCAAGTCAGTTTGCAAAACGCCACCGGTGAATGGTATTTACAGCAAGAAAAAACCTTTCTCTTGGAAGTGCTCAAGGGTGAACTAATCGCT
The DNA here is from genome assembly GCA_028716045.1 of Patescibacteria group bacterium. Lineage (NCBI taxonomy): Bacteria > Patescibacteria group bacterium. The sequence goes on along the minus strand of JAQUQO010000001.1, from coordinate 850,276 downwards.
AATTTAATCATCAACGGTTCAACTGACAATCAAACAATCAACTTCGGCGATACTTTAAATTATTCTTTGGTCTATAAAAACAAAGGGCAAACGACGATTAAAGATTTAGTAATTAAAGCTAATCTGTCCGGCGATCTCCCCGATTGGAAAAGTTTAGTCGATGAAAACGAGGGCAAAATAGAGGGCCAAAAAATAATCTGGACCAGCGAAGAAATTAAATCTTTGGCCACGCTTAAACCAGACGAAGAAGGCACAATAAATTGGCAAATTAAAATAAAAAATCGGGCTGATTTCAAGGGAGAAGGAGAAATCGCCAGTTCATTATTAAGTTGGGTAGATATAGAAATCGGGGAAGTAGGTGATTCCAAAACCGGCACGACTATTACTTCCAAAACAATCGCCAATGAGCTGAATTCTGATTTGGCGCTGGAAGTTATGGGCCGCTATTTTAACGATGACAATATCGCGCTCGGTTCCGGCCCTTTACCGCCCGAAGTCAATAAAGCCACTAGCTACCGCGTCATCTGGAAACTCTCTAATTCTGTCCATGAAATTTCCAATGTCAAGGTTAAAACTATCCTGCCGGACAATGTTTATTGGACCGGCAAATCGGTAGTTTCCGCCGGGCAGTTAAATTTTAACGTCAATACCAGGGAAATAATCTGGACTATCAATCGCCTCCCGCTTTCAGTAAGAGAGCTGGAGGGGAGTTTTGAAGTCAGTATTACCCCCACACCTGCCGAGGCCGGTAATTTTATCAAACTCACGCCCGAAACCGCGCTGGAGGCCTATGATAAAAAAACTAACGCTCAAATTCTCCTTACCGCCGGACCCGTTACCACTAATTTAGACAGTGACCCCATGGCCGAGGGTAAGGGAATCGTAAGTAAATAATTTTCTATTTCAAAAACTCCCCCGGCGGAATACGGGGGAGTTTTTATTTTTTACCCAAAATTTTAAAAGATGACTTTTCTCCCTAAATTATAAAATTGGTACCACCAAGCACTAATAACTTTATCGTAGGTTCCGGGATATTTTACTTCTTCTCCTCCGAAACCTTTTTTAAATCTAGTTATTCCCGCCCAGGATTTGGCTTTAGAAGAACCCGGGGGAGCAATGCCCCAAAAATCATAATATTTATACCCCTCGGCTTTGGCTCTTTTAATTGTCTCCCATTGCAAAAGATGCGGCGCCATTACCTGCCGTTCTTGATTAGAAGAAGCGCCGTGTAAATATGTGGCTGTCTCGCCCCAATTGATAATTATATTCGCCGCTAAAACCTTACCCTGATATTCCGCTGTCGCCACATAAACATTTTCTAATTCCAACATCCTCTGATAATAATTTTTATCGTGAGCTCTAAATTCATCGCGGCTGGCGGTTTCCTGAAGCAGCCGCCAAAAATTCTCTGCGTCTTCTTTTTCTTTCCGAAAATAAACCTTTACTCCCCTTTTCTCGGCTAAATGAATATTGTAACGGGTTTTAGGATGCATCGCTCCCAATAATTCTTCCTCACTCTTGCCTAAATCCAAAATCAAGGAATGCTCAGGTTGAACAGCGCCAACTTTTTTGGCTGTCAATTGTAAATTGTCAATTGTAAATTGCTGTGGCGGCTCAAATCTCATAAAAATAATGCTCTTGTCATTAATATACTCAATAATTTTTTCTAAAAAGTTATGAGTTTCAAGTTGTGAGTTATAAGTTGTTATCGGCCCTCTCGGTATATACAAATAACTTTTCCCCAGTGGTAAATTATTTTTAATAACTAATGCCACCCCAATAAGCTGACCGTCTTCTTCTCCTCCCAATCTCCAAAATTTTCGACCTAAATTTTTCTGAAACTCGCCCCATTCCCATGACTGCAAAAAAGCAGAATATTCTCCATTCTGCTTTACAAAATTATTCCAAAAAATTTTATCTTTTATTTCAACAATTTTCATTTTTAATATTACCCTAAATTTTTTAACGCCATTTTTATTTTTTCTTCGGTGGTTTTGGCCTCGCTCACTCCCCCGACCGCCTCGCCGGCTTGGACTTTAGTATATCCCAACTTCATCAACGCGTCGATGGCTTCAATGTCGCTTTCTTCTTTGGGCTTATTGCTAAAAATAAGTTTTCCCTTCAACTCCAAAATTATTCGTTCGGCGGTCTTGGTCCCGATGCCGGAAACACGGGTCAAAAAATCCACGTTACCGCTGTCTATGGCCGACTCTATCTCGGCAATTTTCCCCAAGCCCAAAATAAGCTGGGCTGATTTCGGCCCGACGCCGCTGACATTGATTAATTTTTTAAAAAAAGCCAGCTCTTCCATGGTCAAAAAGCCGTACAAATCATAAGCATCTTCACGGATATTCTCATAAAGATAAAATTCCGCTATTGCGCCGGCTTTCAGCCGGACGGCCTGCTTGGGCAATAAAAAAATTTCATAGCCAAGGCCCTGCCCGTTTTCTATAATTACCGAGTTAAATCCCAAATAAACTATTTTCCCTTTTAAATACGCTAACATATTAAACTATAATATCATTTTGGCCCTTAAAAAGCAAAAAACGGTCCCGATTACTCGGGACCGAAAAATTTCATATTTGAACCCACCGTAAGGGTTCAGAAATCCCCGGATCACCTCCTCTCGCGGTTATTAATACCCCTCAATTCCAAAAAAATAATAAATTGATTCTTCTTCATTTTGGACCTCCTGTATTTTGGGGTTAAATTCCGCCGCCTTCCCTTTCCCTCCTATTTCTTTTTTCTATTATAACATAAACAAATTATTATAGCATAATTCTGCCAATTTGTCAATGGGTAAGGGCCTATTGCCATAACCCAAACCCACGCCTTACCCAATAAAAAAGCGCCGGTTATTAGCGGCGCTTTTTATGTTTTTTGACCTTTTTGCGCGGGGGTTTTTTAGACCAATGCTTATCAACAATTGCCCTGATTTCTTCTTTCACTTGATCTGCCCCTTTGCCAAGGACATAAGCAATTTCACTTGATAATAGAAACCAGGCTTTTTCTAAACGGCGCTCGTTGCCAAAAGACAGATTTTTCGGGTTCATTTTTTTAAGAAAGGAAAGGTAAAGCGCCAGCTGGGCAATCCTTGCTAAATCTCCGGAATTCAGAATTCTGTCGCATTCTTTCCACTTGGCAGACCATTCATTTTTTAAATTCAACTTCTTTCTTTTATCCCCCAGCAGACGCAAAATCTTCTCTGCCTCTTCCTTGCCAACAGGATACCGCAACCCCCGGCGGGGGTCTTTGGCATAAAAAGACATACTTACCCTTGTTTTGCTGCCGTTTCTAAAAAGAGGAACGAGCACCAAACAAACGATATCCTTCTCACCATTTTTTGTTTCCACGGCCTCTTTAATTTCACAAAGACCATAAGATAGATACGCCACGATTTCTCCTGCGCTGAAAATCATTTTTTTTCCTCCTGCTAATTTTATTTTCTTTTTTTATTTCTGGAAATCCTGATTAATCCCGAACAGGTTAAAACCTCTATCCCTCTTTTTTCCAATTCATCTAAAAATAAATTCATGCCGAGGGAATCCGAAGACATGTGCCCGGCGATGACTACGCTTAGATGAGCTTTCTCGGCCTCGTTCTTCCATTGCTCCTGCATATGCATTCCCACAATCGTGCCAATGCCGGCATTGGAAAGTTTTTCGTAAACATCCTTGGAACCGGATGTTCCGCCAGTGATTTCTGTCAAAGCGATTTTGCCGGTTCTTTTCTCCTTGCTTCCCGCAAAAATAGACGGGCCGGCTTTAATTTTACAGGCTTCTTGGTATTCGGGAATTTCTTTTAAAAGTTTTACTAAATCGCCGACGATTTCTATTTTGCTTTTATTTTTTTCTACATATTTCTTTAAAAAATTAGCCACCAGATTATCCGCTGCTGTATGAAGCGACATCAACGACAAACCCAGAAGTTTGGCGGCGTCCACGGTTTTATTATGGTTAGAGCCGGAAACCGAGCGGGAAACTTCGGCAATTCGCGGCTTGATTAAACTCTCGGCAATATGAATAGGCACGCCATACATAGCATAAACTTCGGCCTGTAAATCCATCACTTCGCTCAAACCCGCCAACCCGCACCCGAGCGGATGATGGCTGATAACCAAGTCAATCGGCTTAATCTTGGAAAGCTCTTTGGCCAGCATCAACTCACCGGTATCAATATCAATGCCGGCCAAAATTCTCTTTACCGGTTTTGCTGGATGGCCGCAATAAACCCGGGAATCGGCGTAAGGATTGACTAAACTCTCTTTATCAAAATCCGCTTTTTCTTCTCCGGAGAGTTTGGCATATTTCTCATTCAATTTTTTCAAACGTTTAGCCACGGCCCGTTCTCCGCGCAAGTCGTTTTTAATCCCCATTTTTATGGCTAAATCATAAATTTGTTTGATGGTCATCATAGAGGTAACTTATTTTAATTAAACTTTTTAATGCCCAGCCAAAACTTGGCGCCGTTAAGCTCCAATTCCGCTTCGGCGTCAAAATCCCCCTTGCCGGGCTTAATGGCTCGGGACAAGGTATCATTTTTCAATTTCTCTTCATGGTCAGCAATTGCTCCCATTATCAGTTCGTCCACGGTCTCATAAAAAATATCCACCTGGTCTTTGATGGTCAGCCCCGCTTTTTTGCGCAAAGCATTCACCTGCCTCGTCAAATCCCTGATGAGGCCTTCTTTTTTCAACTCCTCGGAGATTTCCAGATTAAGCGAAAAAATCCCCGCTTTCTCCAGCCACTTTTCTCCCTTAGGAAGCTCGTCCTTAGCCACCATCTTCACGGTTTTAACATTCACTTCGTCTTTTAATATCTCCAGATATTCTTCGCCTATTTTTTCGGCAATAACCAGTTCGGCGAGCGGCTGTCTGATTTTGATGCCCACCTCGTCGCGGCCGGCCAAAACTTCTTCCACTATTTTTTTAACTTTTCCCATTTGCTCCAAAACTTCCGGCAAAATTTCTCCACTTTCCGGCCACTTCTCCAAATGAACCGACTCTTTATTCCCGACCTTTCGCCAAATTTCTTCGGCTAAAAAGGGAGTAAAAGGCGCTGCCACCAAAGCCAACTTTTTTAAAATGGTATCCAGTGTGCTTAAGGCCGCTTTTTTATCTTCAGAGTCCGCGGATTTAAAACGGTCCCGACTGCGGCGGATATACCAGGTGGAAAGCTCGTTAATAAACTCTGCGATGGGTTTGGCGGCCGCCGGCAAATCATACGCTTCCATGGCAACGGTAACATCGCGGACTAATTCGTTAACCTTGGATAAAACCCAACGGTCCAAAATATGTCTGCTCTTCACCTCTTTAATCTTTTTTTCCTTATACATCTCATAAAAACTAAGAACGTTCTCCAAAATCAAAATCACTTTTTTATAAACCTCATCCACCTGCTTTTCGGAAAAACACAAATCCTCGGCTTTCATCACCGCCGAAGTGGTCAGATAATAACGCAAAGCGTCAGCGCCATATTTATTCACTAAGGCCATGGGGTCGGGGTAATTATTTTTACTTTTGGACATCTTTTGCCCGTCTTCCGCCAGCACAATGCCGTTAGCAATAACGTTTTTGTAGGCCGGCCGGGCAAAAAGCGCCGTGCTTAAAACATGAAGCGTATAAAACCAACCGCGCGTCTGGTCAACCCCTTCGCCGATAAACTCGGCGGGAAAATTTTCTTCAAATTTCTTTTTGTTCTCAAAGGGATAATGCATCTGTCCATAGGGCATAGAACCGCTTTCCACCCAGCAATCAAAGACCTCCGGGATGCGGCGCATTTGACCGGAACACTTTTCACATTTAAACGTTATTTCATCAATAAAATGCTTATGGATGTCGGAAACCTTCTTCTGACTTAATTTTTCCAGCTCTTCTTTGCTGCCAATAACTCTGATTTTTTTACAGGAATCGCATCTCCAAACCGGCATAGGGTTACCCCAATAGCGCGAGCGGGAGATTGACCAATCTTTGGTGCTTTCCAACCACTGCCCGAATCGGCCTTCCTTTAAATGCGCCGGCACCCAATTAATTTCTTTGGCTAATTTTAACATCTCTTCTTCGACGGCCGTCACTTTAATAAACCAGGAAGAAGCTGCATAATTCAACAGCGGAGATTCACAACGCCAGCAATGAGGATAACTATGCTCGTATCTTTGCTGGGAAAAAAGCAGACCAGCTTTGGCTAAATACTCCACCACTAAAGCATCGGTGCCCGTCGGGTCAACTTTGGGTTTTACTTCCCTGCCGGCCCAAGGGGTGATATCATCGGTAAAACGTCCATCGGTTTTGACATGCTGAATAAAAGATAAATTTTTCTCGCGACCTAAATTCATATCGTCTTCGCCAAAAGCCGGCGCGATATGGACAATGCCCGTACCGTCGTCGGTGGAAACGAATCCGGCGGTGACAATTTTATACAAATTATCTTTATGGGGTAAATCTTTATCCAAAAAGAATGGAAATAACGGTTCATATTTTTTATTTTCCAAATCCTTGCCCTTCATTCTTTCCGTGACCTCGTACTTTTTGCCGTTTAAAACTTCTTCTAAAAGTTCCGTGGCTAAAATATAAAACTCTCCGCCTATTTTTACTTTGGCGTAATCTATATCGGCTCCCACGGCCAAAGCCACGTTGCCCGGCAAAGTCCAGGGAGTGGTAGTCCACGCTAAAGCATAGACATTTTTTTCTCCGACTAATTTGAATTTAACTATGACGGAAATATCGCTGATATCTTTATAACCATCGCTTACTTCTATGTTGCTTAAAGTGGTCTCGCAGCGCGGACAAATGTGCATACTTTTATAACCCTCGTAAACCAAACCCTTCTCCCATAAACTTTTAAACACCCACCAGACGGATTCCATAAAAGAAACGTCCATGGTTTTGTAATCGTTTTCCATGTCCACCCAACGCCCCAGCCGTTTGACGATTTTTTTCCATTCATCGGCGTACATCAAAACCTTGCTGCGACAGGCCTCATTGAATTTAGCCACGCCGAGCGCTTCAATATCCTTACGGCTTTTTAAATTTAATTCTTTTTCCACAATGTTCTCAATCGGCAAACCATGGCAATCCCACCCCCAGCGGCGCTCCACGCGTTTGCCCCTCATCGTCCAATAGCGCGGCACCACGTCTTTCATGGTTCCGGCCACAATATGCCCGTAGTGGGGCAGGCCGGTGGCGAACGGCGGACCATCATAAAAAACGTAAAGATTTTTTTCATCTCTTTGCGCCACGGATTTCTCAAAAGTTTTATTTTCTTCCCAAAACTTGAGTATTTCTTCTTCAATTTCGGGAAATGATTTCTTTATTTTACCTTCTGACATAATTTTATTATCTACTAAAATTAATTAAACAAAAAAGCCGACTTGTTACCAAGATCCCGAACGCTCGGGAGGTACCATCTCGGCATTATGCTTAATTGGGAGCTATAACGGGCCGCCCGTTCGGTTCTACTTTCCGCTTCATCAACGGATTTCTTCCGAAAGCTTTCCCGACGATTACCGGGATTAAACGCTTTTAAAATTGTATTTTTAGCTTAACAAATAAATGGTTTTTAGTCAATAAAATATGCTATAATAAAATAATCCTAATTAAATAAGCAAAACCTATGTTTAAATGCGAAAGCTCAAAGTGCGGGATGCGCTTGCCGGACATTATCCTGCTCTTATTGCGCGTTTTTGTGGGGTTGATTTTTATTCTCCACGGAATCAGCAAGGCCACTAACCTATCCGAGTTTAGCGGTCTGCTGGAACTAATTTCTATCCCCCTGCCCCTTATTATGGCGACGATCTTGGCTTACTTTGAAATTATCGGCGGGGCGCTCCTACTCCTTGGCTTGGGGGTTAAAGTTATCGGTTCGCTTTTTGCCTTAGAAATGGTGGCGGTAATTTTAGCCGGACTGTTGAGCGAAAAAGTGGTTCTGCCGACCATCAGTATAGAATATAATTCTCTGCTGCTTTTATTGTCTGTTTATTTTGCCGCCAAAGCTAAAGATGTTTGCGGCATCAGCTTTTTGTGGAAAGGTAAAAAAGAAACGCCGACTGTCTAATCGGTTAACTAGTCATAAAAAAAGCCCGTTCCGATATTTTGTCGGGACGGGCTTGGTGAATAAAATCAAAAAAATATCTTGGCGCTGTGGCCATCGTGCGGGGCAACTCTCAAGCCGAAAATCGGGGTGTCTGAAGCGTCCAGATTCAAAAGCGAAGCTACTCCGAAACGCAAAAAAATTTCTTTCTGGGCATAATCACTATTGGGCTTTAATTTGGTCTTGTTGATTTTTTCTCCGAACTTAAAGCCCAGTGATTTTGTATTATTGGTTCCGTTTTTTCTCCGAACTTCCAGTGCAAAAAATTCAAAAAACGGAACTTTTTCTGACGGCCTAATTAAAACCGCCTTCACTTTCAATCTGTGCATCTCCCCACTGATTACTCCGAAAAAACTCTTGTAAAATTCAATGACAGCTGCCTGGTTCACCTTTTTCTTCCACATCGGAAGAAATTTATTTAAAACTTTGGGTAAACCGTCTGGCTTGCAGCTACGACTTTTCCAGCGGAGCAACTTATTTTGGATAAAAAACAGTTCCTCGAACGAAGAAACTTTGCACCTCGATTTTTTCTCTTTCATTTCTGCCTCCTTTTGTTAAATTGCCCACAGAACAAACTTAGAAAACATTTTATTATAAAAAGCCACGGCTGTCAAGCGCATTGACAATTCGCGCTTTTACTGCTATAATATACATATTTAAAAAACAAAATGCTCAAAGTTGTTAGTTGTTGGTTGATTTTGGGCCCGTAGTTCAGTTGGTAGAACGCCTCATTTGCAATGAGGAGGTAAGCGGTTCGAATCCGCTCGGGTCCACCATATTGAATTAGTCGCCCCTTGAGGGGTTGAAAAAACAAATAGCTATTAATAGCTATTTGTTTTTTATAAACTGAACGGCTAAAAATGTCGCGATTGGAACGGCTAAAACCAATCCAATACTGCCAGTAAAAGTTCTGACAATTTCCGTGGCAATCATTTCGTTGTCTATCACTTGATTAAAAGTTAAAAATGGCGGTTGTTTTACGCTAAATAAAATAAGTAGGGGCAAAGAAGCTCCAGCATAAGCTAAAAACAAAGTATTAACCATTGAACTCAAGTGTGAGATTCCAACTCTCATGGCTTGGCGGTAAATTTGGATTTTTGCCAGTTGCGGGTTCAAAATTCTCAATTCCTTAACTAACGCCACTTGAGAAATAATTACGTCATCTAAAACGCCGAGTGCTCCGATAATAATTCCCGCGAGCAAGAGACCTTTAATATTTATATCGCCGCCCGATAATTCGATTAAGTATGCCGCTTCCTCACTGGCAAATCCCGTCAATTTTGTTATGGCTGAAAACCAGACAGATAACAAGCCAGTAATTATTAGAGAAATTAAGATGGAAAAAATAGCGACTGTTGATGTCCGTTTAAATCCTTCTGTGATATAAACAGCCAAAATTAAAATAAAGAACGAACCAATAATACTAATTAAAAGCGGGTTGCTGCCGGATAATATTTTTGGAACAATGAATTTTAAAATGATTAAAAAAGTCAGCAACAAGACAATCAGCGCCCGGAATCCTTTTAATCTGCCGACTGCTGTTACAATCAAGGCAAACAAGAACACCAACCAATAAACAGGACGAGTGCGGGAAAAACCGATCACATAAAAATTTTCCTCCCCCTCCAGTCCGGGACTATAATTGACTAATACCTTGTCCCCGACTTTATATTCACTGGCTGACAAAACATCAAATCCTATTCCGTCAAAAATTATTTCTTTATCTTTCCAATCTTCTCCCAGCCCCTTAAGTTTCAATTTTTGTTGAGTTGAAATTGAACCATCATCACGAGTAACATTTTTTTGTTCAAGAATATCAACCACCCGAGCTTTAAAAATTTCTTCCTCTTTTTGTTCTGGGTTATTTTGAGCAAATAATGCTGCGGGCAACAAAAGAAAGAAAAAAATTAACAGCAGCGCCTTGATTTTCATATTTTATTTTATTATTTTAATTGCTTTCCCATTTATTAAAGCATCGGCGATTTTTTTATACGCCGAATATAGTATCCTTTGATATGTACTTTGGGAAGTATGCATTTTTTTAGCGGCTTCTTTTTGTTCTAAATCATTGATATGGCGCAAGCGGAAAGATTCCATTTCTTCGGTTGTTAATTCCGCAATCTCAAGAAACCTCATAGGCACGCCTTGGGGTTTAAAATAAGTTATCTTGGGATCAAACATTATTTTTCTGCAAAGTCTCGGTCGCGGCATAGATATTGAAAAATTATAATAAATTTGTTATTCTCTCTTATGTAAGAGAAGGCCACTCGGCCCTCCGCCAAAAACGAAGGGCCAGTCCCGTGCCTTCTTTTACTTTTGCTGGTCTTTTAGGGCTGCTTTTTCTTCTTTGATCGCCGCCAATTCTTCCTCAAGTATTTTTTCTTCATCTTTCAGGGCAGCCAGTTCATTTTTAGGAGAAATAAATCTCCTAAATCCTAAACCTCTGCCCCAGCAACCCCAACCTCGTTTCATCCCGCCTCCGCAAGGGCCTAATCCTCGTCCGGTTCCAGCGCCTTGCCCCATTGGGCCAGTTCCATCTAATTTTGGCATATTATTCACCCCCTTTCTTAATTTTAATAGATAGCTCGGCCTTTATCCACTATCTATTATGAATATACACCCATAACATTTTTTTGTCAAATACTTTAAAAATCTATCAATTTAAACGGATACTCGGACATAATATTTTATGTTTCTATAATTAAGTATGCGAATCTCTCTGCGCGCGCTTGGTTGCCGGGCCAACCAAGCGGAAATTGAAGAATTGCGCGACCACCTTTCCCAAAAGAAAGGTGTGATTTTTGTCGGCCCCAAAGAGCCGGCAGATATTTATATTATTAATTCCTGCTCGGTGACTGCCGGCGCGGAGCGCGATACGCGACGGATGTTTAATCAAATTAAAAACCGAAATCCGCGAGCTAAAATCTACGTTTTGGGCTGCCTGCGCGACAAAAAACAGCCCCAAATTGACGGGTATTTTAAAAATTGGCAGGGCTTCATTCGTAAAGTAAAGACGCAATTAATCGCGTCTCTACAAAAATCCGATATCTCGCCGAATCTCCGGTCAGTCGCAAGGCGTCAAAATAACAATAAATATCTCGTTAAATCGTTTGTAAAAATCCAGGATGGGTGCGATTTTAATTGCGCCTACTGCCTCACCCGCCTTTTGCGTGGCCGCTCACGAAGCGTCGCGCCGGCGGTTATTATTAAAAAAATCAAAGCCCGCGAACACGAAGGCTATCCGGAAATAACTTTAACCGGCATTAATATCCTTTTATATAACTATAAAAAGACGGATTTCGCCGCTTTGATAAAAAAAATCCTTAAAGAAACCGCCATTCCCAGAATTCGCTTTGGTTCGCTTGACCCGCGGCTCATTAATGACAAAATTATTGCGCTTTGGGAAAATCCCCGGCTCTTGCCGCACGTTCATCTTTCTCTTCAAAGCGGCAGTGCGGAGATTCTTAAAAAAATGATTCGCCCCTGTTCTCTCCAAAAAATTTCCGAAAACATTAAAAAATTTCAAAGAATTATTCCCTTTTTTGGCTTTTCCTGCGATATTATTGTGGGTTTTCCGGGAGAAACGGAGGGGGATTTTCAAAAAACCCTGAATTTTATTACCCAAAACAGCTTTTTCAAAATCCACGCCTTTCCTTATTCCAATCGTCCCGGAACGACTGCCGAAAAACTTCCCAACCAAATTTCAAAAAAAATTATCCGCCGACGGCTTGTAAAAATAATGGCGCTGGACAAAAAATTAAGAAAAAATTGGCAAAAAAAATTGCTGGAAAAAAAATTTTCCGTGCTGTGGGAAGGAAATATCAAAAAAATCTGGTTCGGACACTTGGAAAACTTTTTGAAAATCAAAAAGGTGTCGGGAAAAAATCTCAAGGGCAAAATTGAAAACGTCAAACTTGCGTCCAAAAATCTTCTTGACCGCTAAAATCTCTTCCCGCTTGCCTAAAAAAGTGTTATAATAATACTAGTGGATATTATTAAGTTGTTTCTCAATTCAAAAATTAAAAAATATCCCCGTTCCTTACCCTTTAGTTTTATTAAGAAAAATTTTTTCGCGATTAAGCGGTAAAAATTTTCTATCTCAAATATGAAAGGAGGTGAGAACTATGGCAAAAAAGAGAAAAGCAGCCAAGAAGACAAAAAAGGTGGCTAAGAAAAGAAAAGCCACGAAAAAAAGAAAAGCTGCTAAAAAAAGAAGGAGATAAACTTAAATTTTGTTTTAAGTTTAAAACGAAAAACAAAAATCCCCGAGTATTGAACTATGGGGATTTTTGTTTTATCTTAGCCAAAAATTAGAACAATTTTTTCTGTTCCGCCAGACATTTTTCTTTATCGCTAAAAAGCGTCACCTCGCCGTATTGGCCGTCAAAGCCGGGTTTGATTTGAACTCGTCCTTCGCGATTGCGGCGGATACCCTCCACCACCATTGGCAAAGTAATTTTTGCCAGTTCATCGTAATTTAAATTTAAAAGCACATTAAATTCACTCCCGCCCTTAGCGATTAAACTTTCGTATTCGGCCAGCACCGCCTTGGATTTTTTACCCTTAACATTAAGCGCTTCGGAAATAACATCATCCAGCCCCACCAACCTTTTGAACGGAATTTTGCCTTTTTGACCCTTTTCCGTGGTTTGGTCTGCCAAGTTATCCACACGGTGCAAAACGCCAATAGTAAGCTCCTTGCCGCATTCCGGACAAAGATTTCTCCTTTTTTTTGTTTCCTCCGGAGCAAAACTCACTCCACAGGCCCGATGGCCGTCAAAATGATACATCCCTTCTTCCGGATAAAACTCAATGGTGTATAAAAACTTTTTTGGGTCATGAGATTTAATCGCCTCGCAGATATTTTTGTAACTTGGCTCGGCCAAATCAAAAACATTAGCTTCGCGGGCAATGTTAGAAGGCGAATGAGCGTCGGAATTGGAGATTAAAGTAATATTATCCAGCATGGAACAGCGCCAATTCATGGCCGGGTCGCTGGAAAGGCCGGTTTCAATGGCAAAAATCTGCGGAGTAAGCTCTTCAAAGCATTCTTCCGGCGAATCAAAGCCGGATTTAGAGCCAAAAACCGCGAACCACGGCGTCCAAGCGTGCGCCGGAATAACCATGCAGGCGGGGTCAATGTCCAAAACCATTTTGGCGAGCTCTTTGGCCGACAACCCAATAATCGGCCGGCCGTCGGATTTGATATTACACCCGCGCGCTTCCAGCGCCTTATTTATTTTTTCCACGACTCCAAGCGAGGGAGCAAAAACTACAATGTGCAACCGGCGCGTCTGGCCGCCCTGCGAATAAATGCAGGAAATTTCCGTGGCGCAAAAAAATTTTACTTTGCCGTCGCTTCCTTTTAAAACATAAAGGCCGTTGCCCTCGTCTTCCAAATTTTCCCGCAAATGCTTAAACCACGCCGGATGAGTAAAATCACTGGTGGCGATAATGGCCACGCCCTTCTTTTTGCACCACTTTTCTATCATCGGCGCTTCCAGTTCTTTAGAGCAGGCGCGGGAGTATTTAGAATGAATATGTAAATCGGCAATGTATTGCATAAAATTATTTTTTATAAATCCGGCGGACTTGTTATGTTTTTAATATTATTGCTCGCCACATGCGTGTAAATTTGGGTGGTCTGCAATTTGGCATGCCCCAATAATTCCTGAATATACCTTATATCAGTTCCATTTTCAAGCAAATGGGTGGCAAAACTGTGGCGCAGGGTATGGGGCGACACTGTTTTCCCTATTCCGGCCTTGGCGGCAGCCAAAGCGACAATTTTTTGGATGCTGGCCTCGGTTAATCTTCCGCCCCGGCCATTGGTAAACAAAAAATCTTCCGATGTTTTCAATCCCTGCTGCTGGGATAATATTTTTTTCAAAGTTGCCGGCAAAATTGTTAAGCGATCTTTTTTCCCCTTGCCTTGATATATCCGCAAAACCATACGGTCCAAATCAATATCGCACATTTTGATATGCGTCAATTCGCTCACCCGCACGCCGGTGCCATAAAGAAGGGATAAAATACATCTATGCTTAGGATTAACAGACAGCCCAATCATTCTATTAATTTCTTCGTGAGACAATACAACGGGCAAATGTTTTTCTTTCTTAATGCGCGGTATTTTGACAAAAAAATTACGGTTTAGAATTTTGCCAAAATAAAACAGCAGGGCGCTATAAGCAGTATTAATAGTGGAAGCAGAAAGATTCTCGTCCGCTAAGTATTCCAAATATGCCCGCACATCTTTTTGAGACGCGCTGCGCGGGTCCGTACCAGCAAAACGCAAGCAATCATTAATATAATGGATATAGCTTTTGATTGTTTTGTCGCTGAAACCACGTAACTTCATCTCTTGTTTTAACAAAATTATCGGGTCCCGACTCGGCCGATAATGTGTATTCATAACTTGCTTTTGATTTCACATTTATGTTAAAATTATAGCATAAATAAAGCAAATTTTAAACAAGTTAGGATATAGGTAGTTAGCTGAAATATTCCTTTTCTTTTTTGGGCTATCGCCCAATTGTTTTAAAAAATTTTAAAATTTCTTTTTCATTAATTATAGAGGGGTATAAGGTGTTTTCTACGCTTCGCTCCGAAAACGATTTTAAATAAACCAAATCCACACAACATGGCAATATACGGAAATTTTATAGGAATCGATAAACACATCGACCCCAACATTCGAGACCTAACAGGTGCACGCAAAGATGCAACCGCACTCTTCTCGCTCTTTAGCGATACTATAGCGGACATGCAGGCGAGTTTATTGGTTGATGAAAATGCTACCATAGAAGCCATTCAATCAATGCTCGCAGAGACATTGAACAAAGCAGGAGAAGAAGATGCTGTAATAATATCTTTTTCTGGTCATGGCACACATGCTCACCAACTTGTAACATACAATACGGCTTTAGCTAATTTGGAAAAATCCACAATATCAGTTGAAGAAATTGCTAATCTATTTAAGTCTTCTAAAGCAAAGACGATATTATTTGTACTTGATTGCTGTTTTAGCGGCGGAGCACCAGCAAAAGTACTTGAAAATAGCCCTATACCGAGGGATCCAGGTAATACTTTCAAACAATTTACTGGGGAAGGAAGAATTCTAATAGCAGCCTCGGATGTAAATCAATTGGCCTATGAAACTCCTGGCAGTGGTCATGGCCTCTTAACAAAAGCACTAATAGACATTTTACAGGATGGTGGTACACAAATCGATGTGGTGAGTATTGTTTCTAAAGTAATGGAGCATGTAAATGCTGAAGCGAATCGATTAGGTATAACGCAAACGCCCGTTTTATTTGGCTCAATAAAAGGTGGATTTAAAATACCAGTCCTCAAAAAAGGTAAAAACTATTTTAAGTATTTTCCAGAAGCAGTAGGTACTAAAATTACAAAAGCAATTAAAGATCTTAAAATTTTTGGAATCCCTCAAAATATCCTTAATATATGGGAATCAAATTTTAAGGATGGCCTCAACGATTTACAACTTCTGGCAGTTAACGAAAAGCGCATTTTCGAAAATAATTCTTTGGTAGTAGTAGCGCCTACAAGCTCTGGTAAAACCTTCATTGGCGAATTAGCAGCTACAAAAGCCATTACCGAAGGAAGAAAAACTGTTTTCCTGTTTCCATATCGCGCATTAACAAGCGAAAAATACGAACAATTTGAAGAATTATACGGAAAGGAACTCGGTATGCGTATAGTGCGATGTACTGGTGACTATGTTGACCAGACAAAACCATTCGTAAGCGGGAAATATGACATAGCACTTTTAACCTACGAAATGTTTTTAAATCTTGCCATTGGCAATCCGTGGGTTCTAAACAATATCGGGTTAATTGTAATTGATGAAGCGCAATTTATTGCAGATCCGAATAGGGGGATAGTTGTAGAGTTGTTATTAACCTATTTACTAACTAGTCGCGAAAAGGGAATACAGCCACAAGTCATAGCTTTATCAGCTGTAATCGGGGGAATTAATGACCTAGATAAATGGTTGCAATGCGATAAATTGGTAACCACTAATCGCCCCGTTCCTTTAATAGAGGGAGTAATAGACAGAAGTGGTACCTATGAATTTATTGATAAGGATGGCAACAGAAAAACAGAACAGTTACTCCAGCCCCACGAAATACAACAAAGACGTGATCAACCAAGCGCGCAGGATGTTATCGTGCCTCTGGTGAAAAAAATATTACTCACCAACGAAAATGAAAAAATTATTGTTTTCAGAAACATGCGAGGCAATTCAGAAGGTGTTGCAAATTATCTGGCCAACGATCTTCACCTGCCGCCAGCACTTGATGCGCTTTCGAAATTACCAAATCAGGATTTATCATCAACATCAGAGAAGTTAAGACAATGTCTTCAAGGAGGTACTGCATTTCACAATACAAACTTGAGTCGTGAAGAAAAAAATATTGTTGAACAATTCTACCGTAATCCAAAAAGCAAAGTTCGTGTTTTAGGCGCAACAACAACGGTAGCAGCAGGGATTAACACACCTGCATCAACAGTAATTATCGCAGAGCAAGAATTTTTGGGTGAAGATGGACGCAATTTCACAGTAGCAGAATATAAAAACATGGCTGGCCGTGCCGGTAGAGTTGGTTTCCACGAAGAAGGTAAATCAATAATTTACGCAAAAACAAGCTACGATAGAGAACGTTTATTTAACAGCTACGTTGTAGGCGAATTAGAGAAGTTAACTTCATCATTTGATCCTAATCATATAGAAACTTGGATCATTCGGTTGCTCGCCCAAATTAATCAAATTCCAAAAAATGAAATACCGAGGTTGTTGGCAAATACATATGGCGGCTACTTAGCAACCAAAGCAAATCCTAATTGGCACGCTGAAATTAACCAAAGAGTTACGGATCTTCTTGGCCAAATGATCCAATTACAACTTATTGAACAAGAAGGCCTCTTGGTCCAATTAACGTTACTTGGCAGGGCATGCGGGCGTTCAGCATTATCCTTTCCATCTGCGATGAGACTGGTAGAAATGCTAAAAAAAGAAGATCCTAAAAAACTCAATGCTGAAGGACTGATGATCCTGATACAGGCGTTACCAGATTTAGACAGAATTTACACACCAGTAATGAAGCGTGGAACAAAAGAAAGTAGTAGACAACAAGAAGCTGTCCAAAAATATGGTAGTGACAGAGTGCGTGCACTACAAAATTTTGTACCTGATCAATTTAGTTACTACGCAAGATGTAAACGAGCGGCAATTTTATTCGACTGGATTCATGGGGCACCAGTAGAAACAATTGAAACGAATTATTCCACAACACCTTATCAAGGTAAAATTGGGTATGGTGATATTATTAAATTTGCAGATGGAACACGTTTTTATCTTAGGTCAGCATATGAAATTTCCAACGTGATGTTCTTAGGTGGGGGGTTGAGTGAGGAAGAAATGGAAAAACTCTTAAAACAACTTGAAGTTGGCATACCAACCGAAGCTCTTGATTTACTTGAAGCAGGATTGAATCTAGAAAGAGGTGAATATTTAGTTCTATTTAAAGAAGGTATTATTTCAAGTACTGAGCTTCTAAAAATAACAGAGGAAAATGCTATTAAAATCTTTGGACCAAGTAGTTTGGAGAGATGGAAAACAGCAAAACAGAAAGTAAAATAATAAGGTGTTTGGGGCTCGGGCATTCACCCCTTTAATTCCCCTCTGCCCTTCGCCCAAAACGGAAAAACAAAATCGGATCTTTCTTTTGTAAAAGCAATTTCTTTCAGAAATCAAAGGAAAACATGTACATCATATAACAGCGTATATCTGGTTTCGGCTCTTCCAGAGCCTCCACCCATATTTTGCTCCGCTACGCTCCGTAAAACATCAGATATACGCGGACGTTAGCTGAAATATTCCTTTTCTTTCGCCCGCTTTGAGCGGGCGTGGCTTTAAAAAATTAACGATTTTATTTTTATCTTTATTTTATAAAGGGGAAAAGGTATTTTTTTGCTCCCCCCTCGACCCAGCTCGGGGTCGCTCAAAAATGACAAATAAATACTCAAACTTGACCTAATTCCTTAATATGGTATACTATGAATACTTACCTAAACCATATTAAGCATTTTCTATGACTTACCTATCGCCAATAATAAAAGCTCGACTGGAAGAAAAACTAGCCAAACTCAACAAACTTCGTCCCCTACCGAAATCTGCGGTACAAAAACTTCGAGAAAAGTTTCAAATTGAAATGACCTACAACTCAAATGCTATTGAAGGAAACTCTTTAACTTTAAAAGAGACCTTTTTAGTTATCAACGAGGGCATAACTATAAAAGGAAAGCCCTTAAAAGACCATTTGGAGGCCAAAGACCATCAAGCCGCGTTGGAATATTTGTACGACCTGGTAGATAAGGATAAAAAGCGCACTATCTCTGAAATGCTCATACGAAATTTGCATCAAATTATTACTCAAGAAACGGACAAAGAGTGGGCTGGCCGATACAGAAACGCCAATGTAATTATCGGCGGAGCAAAACACACGCCACCAGACGCCTTGCAAGTGCCACAAAAAATGAGGGATTTAATTAATTGGCTCAATGCGCAAAAGAATAAGATTGGCGTTGTTGAGCTGACTGCTTTGCTCCATCACAAATTAGTACACATTCACCCATTTTTTGACGGTAACGGCAGAACGGCACGACTAACTATGAATTTACTATTGATGCAAGCCGGCTATCCGTTGGTGATTATATTGAAGAATGACCGCAAAAAATATTATGACGTGCTGGAAAAGGCAGACAGCGGTAAGTATGAACCACTGGTAAAATTTATCGCTCAATCCATTGAGCGCTCTCTTGATATTTACCTCAAAACTTTAACTCCTTCAACCCAAAAACAGGAGAAATTTGTACCACTAGCTGAAATATCTAAAACCACACCTTTTTCTGCCAAATATCTAAACTTGTTGGCTAGACAGGGAAAATTAGAAGCATATAAAGAAGGTAGAAATTGGTTAACGTCAAAAGAAACTACTGAGCGGTATCTGAAAAATAGAACTCGGCAAAGAAAAAACTAAAACTAAATTGGAGTACTGGCTACGGGCCTTCACCCCTTTAATTCCTCTCTACCTTTCGCCCATATTGCTAATACGACATCAGATACACGCATACGTTATCGGAAATATTGCTCTTTTACAAAATGCTTTTAGAGGGTCCGCAATTATGAAACCTGTAACCAGGAGGAATCCATGAAAATTTTATGCTATCTTGCTGGGATATTAGTATGGTATCTTGATTGGGGAATAACCCCCAACGATTCCGAGTTGAAGGTGCTAAGAACCAACCTTGCCAAAGGGCTGGTGGTCGGCACCTTTACCGCTCTAATCATTCCTGGCCCATGGGGTCTCTGCGTAGGCCTCTGCGTCGTGCTGGTCACGGTGCTGGTGGGTTTCGCCGCCGCCTTTGATTGAAAACCCGACAAAAACGGGGTGGCAAGTAACACGCTCGCCACCCCCTCTCTAAAAGCATTTTGTATAAAAAAGAAAAGGCAATATACTGTTTATCAAATAACCCATTTTAAAATGGAAAAAAAGATTAACCAATTTATCTACTGGACGCCAAGAATTTTATCAATCATCTTTATTTTATTCCTAATGCTGTTTTCATTGGATATTTTTGATGGAAATTATGGATTTTGGGGGACGATTTTAGGATTATTTATGCACAATATCCCAGCGCTTATTTTATTAATTGTCCTGCTGATATCGTGGAAATACGAAATAGTGGGAGGAGTAACTTTTATTCTGGCCGGACTGTTGTATTTAGCGGACATCGTAATAACCCCAAAATTTCAATGGTCTGCATTGTCTTATTCTTTAATAATTGCCGGGCCGGCATTCCTCATCGGGATTTTATTTCTGGTTGGCTGGTGCAAAAAGAAAAAAAATTAAAAACGAAATGCGCGCGACCTTTCTTCATCGCATACGTTACGCGCTGACGCCAATTTAATAAAAAGTTAATTTATAAATACTCCGTATGGAATTAAAAAAACTGCCGGTTTTCATGAAAAATTTAAAAATATTTAACATACTCGTTGATGTTAAGTCGGCTATCCCTAAAAATACAAAAATCTTTTTAATAGGGGGCGCTCTAAGAAATGCGCTCTATTTTAACATTTTTGGCGCCACTCTCCCCCAACGTGATTATGACTTAGTCCTTATTGGTGATAAGAAAAAATTTATAGAGAATTTAAGAAAGCGGGGATTTATCTACGGCAAAATAAAAAGAAAAAATGAGGTTGTATTAAAAAAGAAATTAGTTGAAAAACCAAAACACCGGTTCAACGATTATCTAATTCTTGACATACATATTTCACGAGAAAAAAGTATTTTTAAAAACCTTAAAAATAACGCCAACTTTACTATTAATGGATTCGCCTTATCTCTGAAAGAGGCCACCTCAAAAAACTGGCCTAAAAAAGTTGTTTCATTACCAAATGCCATGTCGGATTTAAAAAATAAAAAACTCAGGGTAAACGTCATCGCTCATCCGGCAAATCTTTTTGCCTGTCTTAAATTTATGTCTAAAGGGTTTAAACAACCTTCAAAAAAAGAAATTGATAACTTATTAATTGCGCTCCGTTCGCTAGAAAAATCTAGATATAAAAGGAACGTGCAAAAGTTGTTTGATTACGTGGGCGGAGAAAAAGAAGCTAGAAAATTAACCAAAAAACTTAACATAACAAAAAATATCTTTGATTTTAAGGTGATAAAAACATTGCGCCCAAAATTAACTTTAACCTAACATCCCATATGTGGTTCTATCCTGAGTACTCTACGACATCACATACACGCAAACGTTAAACAAAATCGTGTTAATCCAAAATCTTAAAAATAACTAAAATATGACCAACGAAAACCAAGAATGTTGCCCCAAATTTAATCCCGAAAAATGGGACCAAAAAACATATAATTGGGATAATAAACCATTTATAAAAGAAACTATCCCCACCTTATTTCATATGCCTTTCCCTCCGATGATTAACAAAAAAGTTACCAAAATGTGCAAAATGGTTGAAGATTCAAAAAGGGCAGAAACTAACCATGAAGATGCTTTGCTATTATTTCGCGACCCCAGCGCCTTTAAATCGGAAATCTATTTATCGGTAACCGGCCCGGTGCCGAACGCGAATAATGCCAATATCTCGGGCACATTTATCGGCAAAGTTTTCGCTGGCCCATATAACGCGGTGCCGAAATTTGTAAAACAACTTGATGAATACTTGGCCACCAAAGGAGAGAAAGCTAAAGATTATTATGTTCATTACGCTTATTGCCCGAAATGCGCCAAAAAATATGGCAACAATTATATGATTATTTTTGCCCAGGTTTAAAGAACACAGATTTGTCTACCCGCTAAAGAATAAATTTAGCTTTGTTTATGGATATTGTCCAGGAAATTAAAAATTTTGTTGAGAATGAGTGTAAAAAACCAAGCAGTAAATATGGCTACGAGCCCTTTATTTTTCATTTTATACCAGTTATCAACTATGTAGAAAAATTAGCAGATGAATTAGGGGGTGATAAAGAGGTTATGTTGATTGCCGCGTGGTTGCATGATATAGGTTCCATAATTTATGGCCGTGAAAACCATCACCTGACCGGCGCTAAAATTGCGGAAGAAAAATTAAAAGAACTCGGGTATCCTGCTGAAAAAATTGAGTTGGTTAAAAAGTGCATTCTTAATCATCGGGGTTCCCAGCAAAATTCCCGTGAAAGTATTGAAGAACAAATTCTGGCCGAAGCCGATGTTATGAATAATTTTGATAATATCGCCGGAATTTTCAAAGCGGCCTTTGTTTATGAAAATCTGGACCAAGGTGAGGCAAAAATAGCTGCCAGAAAAAAATTGGAAAATAAATGGAAACAATTACATTTTGATAAGTCCAAAGAAATTATCAGGCCTAAATATGAGGCGGCGATGTTATTGTTGAAATAAAAAGAAAAAGCCTCACTATATCACATTTGTGACTAGCGAGGCTTATAGATGCTGCGAAAGTTTCAGGAGATATGGGACCAGGTCTTTTGCTGACAGTCAATAACCAGTGCTTCTCCCTTTTGGATTGATTCCGAACGCAACTGAACATCAAGCTCTTCCTTGGCGAAATACCTAGGGAAACCCTCAGCGTACTCATAATGAGTAACAAGAATAAGCACCTCGGCCCTATCTTTGTGAGACCGAACGAGGTCAAGAGCCACGGGAAAATCCTCTGGATGGCGACTCTCGGACCAAAGAACCTTATGTTGTTCGCAACCGACATTAAAAACAGAATTGAGAATCTCTGCGCTCTCAAGGGCACGACCGATTGGCGAAGTGAGAATACAAACCGACGACCCATTTACTACGGTTTTTAATTTCTCGGCGAGTGCTTTCATCTGTTCACAACCGAGATTACTGAGATGAGCTCCGCTATCGTAATCGCCATGTCTTACAATGATAAGCTTATCCACGTTTTTTCTCCTTTCCTAGTTATTAAATTACATCTCCTCGTCCTTTTTTATTACAAAAAATTATCATTAATATCAAAAATAGTCAATGTTAAACCGAAAATCCTATTTGAAGAATGCCGGCGGCTTTTATGTTTATTAAAAAATTGTTTAGATTAAAATAATTCTTCCGCGATTTGCAGATGTTCCGGCGTATTCAATCCCAAACTTTCCCGCGGGTCAACCTCCAGAGAATCAATACTGTGTCCATCAGACATAGCCAAAGCCACCAGGTCGGTCAAATAATACTCCCCCTGATTATTGTTTCTGTTTATTTTTAAGATATTATCCCACAGCCACGCGCCATTGAAACAAAATAGCGCGGGATTCACTTCTTTAATCTGAAGCTCCGCTTCATTGGCGTCTTTTTTCTCCCTGATGCCGATAATTTGTCCGGCTTCATTTCTTAAAATTCTGCCAAAATCGTAAAAAACTTTTTTCCAATCGTTAAAATCATCAAGTTTAATAGTCATCATGGTAAGCGGGCTGGGTGAGGAGATGTGCAGCTCGCTCAATTTTTTGATTGTCTCCGGTTTTAAAAAAGGATGGTCGCCGTATAAAACCAAAACGTTATCGGCGTCGGACAAATTCTCCCGCGCGCAAGCCACGGCATGGCCGGTTCCCAATTGTTCTTCCTGCACCGCGTAATCACACAGGTCGCCCAAATAATCTTTAATAGCGCCTCCATCATGGCTCACCACCACCACCGGCTTTTGGCTCACTCCGGAATTGATAACCGAACCCACCAGACGCTGAATAATCGGCACGCCCTTAACTTCCTGCAAGACCTTGGGTAATTTTGATTTCATTCTGGTGCCGTGTCCGGCGGCCAAAATAACGACTTGAGTCATAAAATTAATCCGCTTTTATTTATATAAAATAATATAAAATCGCCTGCTTGTAAAGGGGCGATTTTAAAAAACAAAAAGAGAGTATCAAAATCTTGGCGGCGGCCTACTCTCGCCTACAAAAGACTACCATCGGTGCTGGGAGGCTTAACTGCTGTGTTCGAGATGGGAACAGGTGTTTCCCTCCCGCCAAAGCCACCAAGATACTGATACCCTCTTTTTTATATCAAGAAGATATCTCTAAAATAAAAGCAACGAGTTATTGTTTACACAATGTTTATGATTAGACTGGACTTATTAGTACTCCTCGGCTCAATCCCTTACGGGACTTACACCTAGAGCCTATCAACCAGGTAATCTACCTGGAGTCTCATAATGAAATTTAATCTTGAGGACAGCTTCACGCTTAGATGCTTTCAGCGTTTATCTTACCCGAACGTAGCTACCCAGCAATGCCCTTGGTAGGACAGCTGGCACACTAGAGGTTCGTCCTTCCCGGTCCTCTCGTACTAGGGAAGGGGCCTCTCAAATTTCAACGCCCACAGTAGATAGGAGACCGAACTGTCTCACGACGTTCTGAACCCAGCTCGCGTACCGCTTTAATTGGCGAACAGCCAAACCCTTGGGAGCTTCTCCACCCCCAGGATGCGATGAGCCGACATCGAGGTGCCGAACCTGGTCGTCGATATGAACTCTTGGACCAGACTAGCCTGTTATCCCCGGAGTAGCTTTTATCCGTTGAGCTTCCGCCGTCCTATGACGCACGGTCGGATCACTAACTTCTGCTTTCGCAACTGCGCGACTTGTAGGTCTTGCAGTAAAGCAGGCTTCTGCGTTTGCACGTCCAGCCCGATTTCCATCCGGGCTAAGCCTACCTTTGTAAACGCCTCCGTTACTTTTTAGGAGGCAACCGCCCCAGTTAAACTACCCACCAGATAATGTCTCCCATGCCTGATTCAAGGCGCGGGATTAGAAATAAAATAACGCAAGGGTGGTGTCTCATTGTCGCCTAGGCTCCCACCTACGCTGAACATACGAAATCTTATTCCAATATCAAGTTGTAGTAAAGCTTCACGGGGTCTTTTCGTCTAACTGTGGGTAATGAGCATCTTCACTCATCTTGCAATTTCGCCGAGTCCCTCGTTGAGACAGTTTTCAAGTCGTTATGCCATTCGTGCGGGTCAGAACTTACCTGACAAGGAATTTCGCTACCTTAGGACGGTTATAGTTACCGCCGGCGTTCATCCGCGCTTCGGATCAGAGCTTGCACTCCTCCCCTTAACGTTCGGACACTGGCCAGGCATCAGCCCCTATACATCATCTTGCGATTTAGCAGGGACCTGTGTTTTTGGTAAACAGTCGCTTGAAAGTCTTTAGCTGCGCCCGCCTTCGCTCTACGCTCCACTTGAGCTTCGGCGAGGCAAAGCCCCCTTTTTCTTAATTAAAGAGGGTGTCACCTCGCCGAAGCTTTGTGCGAAGCACAAAGCGAAGGCGGGAGGCCTTATTGCGAACTTACGGCCGCTTTTTTGCAGAGTTCCTAAACGAGGGTTCTCTCGTGCACCTTAGCACGCTTATGCCCGCCCACCTGTGTCGGTTTACGGTACGGGTCCCCTAATCTTAACGCTTCTGGGCTTTTCTTGGCTCCCACTTTACAAAAATTGACGCGGCCTTGCGGCTTTGTCTATGTCCTCCGAAATGAATCGGAGTACAAGTATATAACCAAAATACTCTCTTGCCACATGAAAGCACACCAAGAAACAAGAATAAGGGAGTGCTGGAATATTAACCAGCTCTTCCATCGGCTACTCCCGCAATCGCGGGACTGACCTTAGGATCGACTAACCCTGGGCAGATTTACTTTACCCAGGAAACCTTGGGCTTGCGGTGTGAAGGGTTTTCACCTTCATTTTTGCTACTTATGCCAACATTCTCTCTTCCATAAACTCCACCGGCTCTTTCGAGTCCGACTTCGACGCTTATGGAATGCTCCTCTACCTCCCCCGACAAAATGTCGGGGAATCGCATTTTCGGTATTGTGTTTGAGCCCCGTTAAATTTTCGGCGCGGAATAACTTGACCAGTGAGCTGTTACGCTTTCTTTAAATGATGGCTGCTTCTAAGCCAACATCCTGGTTGTATAAGTCACTCCACAACCTTTAACACTTAACACAAATTTAGGGACCTTAAATAGCGATCTGGGCTGTTTCCCTTTTGACTGATGGAGCTTAGCCCCCATAGTCTGACTCCCGGTTACTTGTCTGGTATTCGGAGTTTGGTTGGAATCAGTAGGATTGCTCCACCTGACTCCATTCAGTGCTCTACCCCCAGACAATAAACACCGAGGCTAGCCCTAAAGCTATTTCGAGGAGAACCAGCTATTACCGAGTTCGATTAGAATTTCTCTCCTAACCACAACTCATCCCCCAATATTGCACGATTGGTGGGTTCGGGCCTCCCGCAGATTTCACTCTGCGTTCACCCTGGTCATGGTTAGCTCACCCGGTTTCGGGTCTTGTCCTACTAACTATTTGGCGCCGATTAAGACTCGGTTTCCCTATGGCTTCTCCCGTCGAGCGGGATTAACCAAGCTAGTAAGAGCAAACTCGTTGGCTCATTCTTCAATAGGAACGCCATCATCCCGAAAAATCGGGACTCTGACTCTTTGTAAGCATATGGTTTCAGCTACTATTTCACCTCCCTCACCGGGATATTTTTCACCTTTCCCTCATGGTACTTGTCCACTATCGATCACTAAAAGTATTTAGTCTTAGCACATAGTCGTGCCGGTTTCCCACAGGATTTCACGAGACCCGTGGTACTCGAGAATAATCATCATAAAGAGAAAACCCCTTTCGCGTACAGGACTATCACCTTCTATGGTTCCGCTTTCCAGCGGATTCTGCTAGGGAAGCACTCTCTCTATCTGCTCCTTATAGGCGGAGCATTATAACTATCTCACAACACCGCGCAAACATGTGGCCCTATAGCCTTTAATCTGCTTGCCGGACATCCGAAGACGTCCGACAGAACAAATGTGGTTTGCGAGGTTTGGACTGTTCCCTTTTCGCTCGCCGCTACTAAGGGAATACAACGTTGAACTCACGCAGTTCTCTTTCAAGAAAAAATCTTTTCAAAAATTCTGCGTGAGATCAGCGTTCTTCTTTTTCTTTTCCTCTGGGTACTAAGATGTTTCAATTCCCCAGGTGCCCTTCGCGTATCCTATGAATTCAGATACGGATATCCCGACATTACTCGGGATGAGTTTCCTCATTCGGAAATCCCCGGATCAAAGGTTGCTTGCCACCTCTCCGAGGCTTATCGCAGGCTGCTACGTCCTTCTTCGGCTTTTAGTGTCGAGGCATCCACCATATGCCCTTGAGTGCCTAATCATAAACACTCTATAAACAATTTGGCTTACAAATAAAATTAAACTTAAGTTTAAGATGCTCGTTGCTTTATTACCCTGAATTTTCAAAGTCCCGCTACCTTAGTAGCTAAATAACGCCACCAACTTTTTGGTTTCGCTCTTTAATTACTAAGATTTTAAGATACAAAAAACCGTCCTTCTCGGACGGCCGCAAAAACTCGCAAATAATGCGTTTTAACCGCCCGAAATAATTGTGGATAAATTGTTAGCGAAAACTCTCACAGTTTTTATCTAATATTAGCTTAAAACTTCTTAATTAACCCCTCTTTTTTACAGTATCCTTATTATATATAATCCTAAAAATTATGTCAAGAAGATACACGGTTAATAAAAAACCGTCCCGAGTACTTGGGACGGTTTACTTTTAAGCTCTTTAAATAAAGTTGGCGCTAATCGCTCCCTTTTGTTTAGCGATCAAGCTGTTCTGAATTTTTTTATCATCCCAATCAATATAAAACTCGCTGGGGAAAGCCGCCCGAAGTAATGACTGGATTTGACGCAAACGATAGAGGTGGTGGTTCTCTTCTCCCATGGAATATTTATGATTGAAATATTTGGGGAAAAGATGAAGCTGGACCTCTAAAATACCGCCGCAAAAAAAAGAAATAAACTTCATTTCCGGAAAAAATTCCCGAGAAGTATGATGATTCTTTTCCTCTGGTTTTCTTTTTCCTCTAATAACAACATTGCTGACGGCATCGGGATTGGAAAAAATATCCTTACAAAGACGCTCTTCCCAAACTGCCCGCAAATCTTCTTCGGAAAAGAAAATCAGAGAAATGGCGCAGCTATCTCTGGCCCGCGGATTATCGGCGGCGTTGTTGGTCAATGATTTCCTGAAAACATCATTTTCGGTTTTAACACGATTTTCATAAAGTACTTTGTAAACTTTTTTACCGGCTTTAATGTAACGAAATTCCAGGGGAATAATCACGCGCCGTGAACCCTTGAGGTCAAATCGATAATTATTTTTGGGGTCACAGCGAACCAGTAAACTGTCAGCCGCCATTTTTCTTTCGGCTTTGCCGTCAAATAAACGTTCTTCAAGCGTGAGAGTAGTTTCCCGCAACTGCTCCCCAACCCGATTATCATTCATCACTCTCATCAGTAAATACCGCATGCCCAGATGCCAGAATAGTCCGGCGTCAAAACTCCGGACTTCACTATAACGCTCATCGCCCTCCGGCTCCCACATAATCTTCAAAAGTTTGAGCGGGTCATCAGTGGGTTTGGCAACACCATCAGAAGTAAACCTAAAACGATAAATAGCCGAAACAAACTCTCTGATTAATCCAGCGCGAAACCCCTTGGCAGCCTTGATGGCTTCGGTAAATTCCCGATAAACCGAATCTTCGGGTATTTTGCAGCCAAAAGTACTGACCAGCCAATCAACAATCTCCATTTCCCCTTCGCCGTCAGAAACTTCCGCCACCGCTTGATACAAATTCCATAACATCATCAAGGAATCCCAAGAATCTGGATATTTTGCGTCAAACTCCGAACGGCTTAAAGACCCATCTATAACACCCTTTTTAAAAGTGGTATAAAGATGGGGTCTATTGGTAGTTAGTAAACTTTTCATTAATTACCCTCCTTTTATTGTAAATGAACTTTTGACTATCTCTTCTTTTTAATACAAAAAGGATTTTTAGTCAAATAA
Source organism: Patescibacteria group bacterium (assembly GCA_028716045.1). Lineage (NCBI taxonomy): Bacteria > Patescibacteria group bacterium. The sequence goes on along the minus strand of JAQUQO010000001.1, from coordinate 821,724 downwards.
AAAAGGAGGGGCAAGGCCTCTCCTTTAAAAAATTTTGCTCCGTTTAAAGTACAAATTTTCCGGTCGCGAGGGCGACCTCTTTGTAATTTTTCTTAAGCTCGTCCTTTTTGGCTTCATCAACAACTTCGGCCTGGCGATAAACATCTTTGTCTTTTTTTTGGGACTTATCACCGTCGGGCCACAGGCGCCACGAATCATTGTCAATTACATCCGCGACCAGCAGTTCTCCGGTTTCATAATCAAAGCCGCATTCAATTTTGAAGTCAACCAATGTGACACCTTCCTTAGCCCAGGCCTTTTCTAAAACGAGAAAAACTTTTTTCCCAATCTCCTCCAGTTCCAGAACCTGTTCACGGCTGAAGGGCAAATTAAGCGCCGTGCGGGCGGAGAGATGTTTCTTTTTACCCGCGGACAATGGTTTTTGGGGGTCATAAATATCAAAACCTTTTTCTTCGTTATTCCAAACCATCAACGGGTCGTGTTGGGCATCATCCTTCAAAAAAAGTTCGCTAATCAGCTCTTCGAACACAAACCCCTCTGCTACATCTAGATTGCGTTCTAAATAAGAGCCAGTGGCCAAACGGCGCTGGACGATTTTTATTGGTATCATCCTGACGCGGCGGGCCAGAAAAGTTTTTTCGTCCACCTGTTTCAGAAAATGCGTTTTAATTCCCGAGGAATTAAGCAGAGTAAAAACATTGCAGGTTGTGGTCGTTGCCAAGATATCTTTGCCCTCTAAAATATCTTTTTTCACCCCGTCTTCGGCGGTGATGTCTGGCTTACTTTCAATCAACACCTGATTAACATTGCCTGAATTTGACCAAATGATTTTGGTTTTACCCACGGCAATCTCTTCCCCTTTTTCGTTTTCCATTTTTATCTCCTTATAAAATTGTGTAAAGTGCAAACGAAACTGTGCCTTGGGAGAGAGTCGAACTCTCAAGGGGTTTCCCCCACCAGGTCCTAGGCCTGGCGTGTCTGCCAGTTTCACCACCAAGGCGCGTTTAGATATCAAAAGCATAATAACTTTTTCCGCCAAAAAAATCAAATATAAAACCCCTTTCTTAATTTAGAAAGGGGTTCTTTTGATTTTTACTTTTTTTGGGGGCGAGACTGAGTCCGTCATCTTCAATGAAGTGATAGACATCCCCATCACCGCCTTCGCCCCAAAAAATTCCTTTGCTAAATTTTTCGGCAAACTCAGGACGACCCGCGACCATTGTCTTGGTGTAAAAAAAGGTTACGCCGATAAAACTGCTTAGGGTTAAACCTTCTCCATTTTGAAATCCGGCAGCATAATATACCGCTTCTTCAAATAAAGAAAACTTTTTCTCATAAAAATCTTTTTCCCGCTCATCTATAATATGATAAAGTTTGAGAGTCCATTCTTTTTCATTTCTTTCTTTAAAAATTTTAATCCCCCACGGTTCTGCGGGGCAAAATTTCCCGGATTCTTCCATCCCCAGTTTAAATTGCCTCTCGGCTGGGGTAAAACTTTGCGGAGCAACATTGATAGCTATCGGCACTTTTATATTGTGGTGATTATACAGTGCTTTTTGCGCTCCAATCGCCCACCCCAATGCTTCAAAAAATCCGTGACAGTACAAACTTTTTTCAAAATCCTTGGCTCCTAATTTATAACACACAAAAGTTACCGTAAAGGCCCCTTCCCCCTGAAGAATATACATACTAAATCTTTCTTCACACGTTTTTCCCTCCATCGTCGTATTCCTTTCTAAATTTCAAAGTGCTTCCATTAAGGTTATATTTAAACTAATTCGGAAAAACTGTCAAGTGCCCCCATACTCCTCGCTCGCGCCTCACTTCAACGACCCCTGGAGTCAAACCCTTTATCGATTCTTAGCCATTTAAACCTTGGCCATCAAAAGGTCAACCAGCAATTCCGGCTCCCAGGAAGTAGTTTTTGTTTTTTTGTCTATTTCTAATAATTGCCGATAAATGTTTTTTAATTCTTCAAAATTATAACGCCGGGCCTGCACCAACGCTTTTTTAGCCACAAAAGGATGAATCTTCAAGCGACGGGCCAAAGAATTGGAGGTTTCTCCAAGCGCTTCCTGAACTTCCAAAAGAATTCTGTACTGGCGATTAAGCATGGAAATTATGTAGCTGGCGGACGAGCCAAAGGATAGCTGATTTTTCAAAAGACGGAGCGCCTCTTTCTTATTTTTATTTCCCAAAGCATCCACTAAACCGAAAATGTTGTCATCAAATTTGGTGCGAACCAGCTCTTCCACGTCTTCCTTTAAAATTTCTTGCTTATTTTTATAAGCCAAAAGTTTATCCAATTCATTACTTAACTGCCAAAGGTTGTTGCCGACATACTCAACTAAAGTCCGCACCGCCAAAGAGTTGATTCTCCCCCCGCGTTTTTTCACCTCTTCGGAAATCCAGTGACCGAGAGCCGAATCATCAAGCGGAACAAATTCCTGAAAATATTTTTGTTCGGATAAAAATTTAGTCAGCTTGTTTTTGGGAGACCCTTCTTCCCAAAACGCCATAATAACATCGTCCCTCTTTTGATGTTTTTCTAAAAATTCAACCATCTCCTCGGCTGTGGCTTTATTCTCCGAAAGGTTGCTGATAGCCACAAAACGCTTTTCTGACAAAAAAGGAGCGGTTAGTATCTGCTGCTCTAACTCTCCAAAACTAATTTTAGCCCCGTCTATTTCTGCGACATTCAATCCGGATTTATCCCGTTCGCGGATAAATTTTTCTTTTAATTCCTGCTGTTTTTGTCTTGAGCGAAAAGTATCCTCGCCACAAAGATAGATAATCATACGAACCCATATTAACACACGCCCTAGTTGTTGGCAAAAGTATTTTTACAACACTTTTATCCCTTGGCTCCCCAATTATCGCCAAGCGTCACATCAACAATCAGGGGGACTTTTAATTTAAAAATGTTCTCCATCTTTTCTTTTATAAATTCCCCGACTTTTTTCGCCTCTTGCTCCGGCACTTCAAAAACCAGCTCATCATGCACTTGCAAAAGCATCCTCGCCGTTTTACTGATTGCCGGCAATTCTTTATAAATAACAATCATCGCCATTTTAATCAAATCCGCCGCCGTACCCTGAATAGGCATATTAATAGCCATGCGCTCCGCCGCGGACCGCAGCTGGGGCAGTCCGGAAGTAATATCCGGCAGATATCTCTTGCGGCCGAAAAGTGTCTGTACATAACCATGGCGCAGAGCGAAATTTTTTGTACCTTCTATGTATTTTTTTATATTGGGGTACAAACCAAAATACCGCCCGATGAATTCCTGCGCTTCTTCGCGCGACATACCAGTGCTTTGCGCCAAGCGATTAGCGCCCATCCCATAAGCAATGCCAAAATTTACGGCTTTAGCCGCCCGCCGCTGTTCTCCGGTTACCTCGCTTGGTGCCACGTTATTAATTTTGGCGGCCGTGGTCGTATGGATGTCCTGCCCTTCGCGGAAGGCTTTAATCATATTTTTATCATCGGCAATGTGAGCTAAAACCCGCAGTTCGATTTGTGAATAATCGGCAGACAAAATCTTAAAGCCCTTTTCGGCAATAAAGGCCTTGCGGATTTCTCGTCCCAGTTCGGTGCGAATGGGGATATTCTGCAAATTGGGGTCAGAAGAGGAAAGCCGGCCAGTGGCAGTAATGGTTTGGTTAAAACTCGTGTGCACCCGCCCGTCAACTTCGCTGACTAGTTTGGGCAGGGCGTCAAGATAAGTTGATTTTAATTTGGCCAGCTCACGATGTTCAGAGATTAAATCAATGATTTTATGCCGGCCGCGCATTTTTTCCAATTCAGGAGCGGCGGTAGAAATCCCGGTCTTGATTTTTTTTAGTCCTTGAGTGGAAATCTTCAATTTATCAAATAAAATTTCTTTAAGTTGCAGCGGGGAATTGATATTAAAGGCCACTCCGGCGATTTTATAAATTTCTTTAGCTAAATCCTCAAGGCGAGCGCTCATTTTTTTGGACATCTTCTTTAAAAACTGTGAATCTATCTTGACTCCTGACTTTTCCATAGTCGCCAAAACCTCAATTAGCGGCATTTCCAGTTTTTCCAAAAGTTCGGCGAGTTTCTCTTTGACTAGCCCGGCTTCCAGATTTTTTTTAAGTTGCCAAGTGTAATCCGCATCCTCGCAGGAATACTCGGCCAATTTTTCCACTGGAACATCGGTAATCATCACCTTATTTTTGCCGGTCCCCACCAAATCTTCAAAAGAAATCATGCGATGACCAAGCTCGTTAAAAACAATGGTGTCCAATTTATGCGCTCGCGAACCCGGGTTTAAAAGATAAGAAGCAAGCATGGTGTCAAAACCCATCCCCCGCAAATTAATTCCCGCTTCTTTCAGTATCTCCAAATCGTATTTAAGGTGATGACCGACTTTTTTAACTTTTTCATCTTCCAAAAGGGGCTTTAACTCTTTAATAAATTCCGGTTTGGTCACTACATAAAAAGCCTGGCTGGCTTTCCAACAAAAAGAAATACCGAGCAACCGCGCCTGAAGAAAATCCAAGCTGGTGGTCTCGGTATCTACGCAAAATATCTTCTGTTTTTTTAGTTCCGCTAAAAATTTTTTGAAACTTTTGGAGTCGTTAATCAGGGAATAGTCCCAACTGGCCCGGGTTTGAAGTTTTTTTTTACTGGCTGCCACACTCTCATCTGCTCCCAATCCTGGTATTCTCTTTAAGAGAGAGGAAAATTGTAATTCCTGAAAAATCTTGCTAATTTTTTCTCTGTCAAATTCTCCAAATTTCGTGGCGTCCAGATTAAGTTCCAGGGGGACATCACGGACAATAGTCACCAGATGTTTACTTAAAAAAGCTTTATCTTTATTTTCTTTCAGTAGGCCCCTGACTTTATCGCTAATCTTTTCGCTGTCTAAATTTTTGTAAAGATTTTCCAGATTGCCGAATTCTTTAACTAAATTCAGCGCTGTTTTTTCTCCAATGCCCGGCACGCCGGAGATATTATCAGAAGCGTCGCCACGCAAAGCCTTATAATCAATAAGTTGGTCGGGATTTAGCCCGTCAAATCTTTCGCGCACCCCGCGTTCATCGTAAAGAACCGTGTCTTTAATGCCTTTGCGCAAAGTATAAACCACGGTATTGTCATCAACTAACTGCAATGTGTCCATATCACCGGTGACAATTACGGATTCAATTTCTTTGGTGTCCACTGATTTTTTGGCGCAAATAGTGCCAATAACATCATCGGCTTCAAACCCGGATTTTTCGTAAATCGGTATGCCAAATGCCCCGACAATTTCGCGCACTCTGTTCAGTTGCACGTAAAGCTCTTCTGGCTGTTTCTCGCGAGTTGCCTTATATTCTTTATATTCTTGATGGCGGAAGGTTGGCTCTTTACGGTCCAGCGCCACGGCCACATATTCGGGTTTAAATTCTTTGAGCACTGTCAATAGAATTGAAGTGAAACCATAGACCGCGTTAACCAGCTCCCCGGATTTGGTGGTCAGCGGAGGAATGGCATGCCACGCCCGATGAAGCAGGGCATAGCCATCAATAATAATAAACTGTTTTTTCTTAGCCATATTTTATTAAAGAATACCATTTTTAGCCGATAAAAACAAGATGAAAAACTTGACAAAAATAAACAAAAATGTCATTATATAATGTTCCTTGATAACTATAACGATAAACGAAAGAAAGGGTAAAAAATGAAAAACCTTATATTCCTAGTCCTTTTATCCGCTATTTTGCTTGGCGGCTGCGCGACTGGAGTTTCAGAGGCATATCTGAAGGCCGATACCTTGTGGTGTCACAATACTCTGCTGCTTTGCGCCGAGTTAGTGGCAGACAAATACGCCAACAACTCCAACGAAAAAAGCGGAGTGCTGATGTATGTGGCAACACACGAATGTAACTGGGACATAGAGAAAAAACTCTCTACGCTGGGGAATCCTTCCCAATCGTGTAAATGTGCTTTCGCCGCAGATGAGACAGAGCGCATTATTGAATGCGATGAATGGTTAGAAAAAATAAGAAAGAAAGGGGGATGCCATGAGCAATAAACCCCCCGGCGAAGAATTTTTGGAAACAGTTCGGACGGAAATCAAAAAAGCTTTAACTAAAAAACTTGGCGGGGTTGTTTGGACCAAAAAAGAAGATGAGATACTGGCGCTAAGAGTTAAAGACATCGCGAAAATTGAAAAACGGCTAGCCAAGGAAAAGAACGAATCAAAAAAACGTCTTCTCGTAATTCAACGCAACACCGCGCTGGACCACATAGCCATTCTGGCCATACTCAAAACAAAGCTTGTTGAAGAAAAAGCCAAGGAAGAACTGAAAAAGGCAATAATCAAAATAGTCGCTAAAATCATAAAAGATTTGGTTATCACCCTTCTCACTGCCTAAAACTTTTTTAAAACTAAAATCCCGTTCTTAATATAAGGACGGGATTTTTTCTTTGAGGCCACGGCCGGGATTGAACCGGCGAATGGGAGTTTTGCAGACTCCTGCCTTACCGCTTGGCTACGTGGCCAAAATATTTAAAGTGCTAAATTTTTATTGGAAATTTTGTCCTATTAGGAAATCTCTCAAGGGGAGACTGACTCCTGCCTTATCCCGAGCACTCGGGACTACGTGGCCAAAATTTATCAGAAAAACAAAGAGGCAAACAGCCAGCTTGCCTCTAGTATATCAAATTGCCTGATTTTATCAACTTTTAATAAACCTCTACTTTTACTTTTTTAACGCCAAACTCCTCGGCCGCCTCGCGGCTTTTCATCCAAACATCTACGCGATAGGTATAGCGAGGATTCATTCTATCTTCAACATGAAAAACCTGCTCACCAAAAACTTCGGGTATCTTAACCTTAGTGCCAAAACGCAAAAAATTGGCAGCCACAACATTTTCCTTGTCGCGAGCGCAAACATTCAGCCCGGAAGCGGTAACACAGGGAGTGCTATCGGTCTGGTCCGGCGTGCTGGTATAGGCAGTAACCACAACATAAAAAACTTTTTTTGGTTTTTTTAGCTCTTTGTCTGGAGATAAAAATTCCCGTTCCTCGCAATCTTTCTTTTCCTCGCAGATGGGCCATTCTAAAACAGCCGCCCTTTCAGCTAACGATTGCTCTTCAAATCTTTCTAAATCCTTGGCAACGGAAACTTGCGGAAATAAAAATTCCATAATAAAAATCGCCAATAAAAGCAAAGGTTTTTTGTCTAATTTCAGCCATTTTTTGAATAAATATAAATTTCTTTTCATATTTTTTATAAATAAAAAATCCCATTAAACTAAAACGGGATACCAAAAATTATAGCATATTTTGATGATTTTGTCAAGACCTCGCCTAAATGGCAATTATTTTGTATAATAAAAGAAATCCTCTAATTTTATGGCTCTACCGCATCATATTCAGTCCCCTAAAAGCTGGAAAAGGCCCTCTTATGAGAGATTTAAGAAGCCGAACCGTACTCATCTCAAACCCCTGCCTCGCAATAAACCGCTGGGGATTATTTTGTTTAAAAAAATGCGGGAAATTCTGCGAAGCAAGGCCGCAGGATTTTCTCCTCGAAAAAATCTTTGGAATAACTTTTGGAAAGGGGCTGTTTCTGTTATTGTTTTAGGTATTCTGGTGGGAAGCGTCTTTTTCGTAGGAGTACTCGCTTGGTTTAATAAAGACCTGCCCGACCCTAACAAAATAATAGAGCGCAGTTTAGCTCAAAGCACTAAGATTTATGACCGGACCGGAGAACATCTACTTTACGAAATTCATGGCGATGCCAAAAGAACAGTAATTAAATTAAACGAACTGCCGGAATATGTTAAGTGGGCGACAATTGACATTGAAGATAAAAATTTTTATAAACACGGCGGTTTTAGTTTGTGGGCGATTTTTCGAACCACTGTCAGCAACATTCTTTTTGATAAAAAGGCGGGCGGTTCCACTATCACCCAACAATTTATCAAAAATGCCATACTCACCAACGAAAAAACTTACACCCGAAAAATCAAAGAATTGATTCTCGCTTATCAAATAGAAAAAAAGTTTTCCAAAGACGAAATTCTGCAAATGTATTTTAATGAAATCCCCTACGGTTCCACGGTTTATGGTATTCAGTCGGCCGCGCAAAATTTTTTCGGCAAAGATGCCAAGGATTTAACTTTAGCCGAAGCCGCGCTATTAGCCGCACTGCCTCAACGCCCGACATATCTTTCTCCTCACGGCAATCATACCGATGAACTTTTCTCCCGCCAAAAATATATTCTTGATTTGATGGTAAAATACGGACATCTTGAAGAGAAAGAAGCGGCCAAGGCCAAAGAAGAAAAAATAACTTTCAAAAACAAGGCGGAAAATATTACCGCCCCGCATTTTGTGATGTATGTTAAAGAATTACTAACAGATAAATATGGGGAAAAATCGGTGGCCGAAGGCGGACTTAAAGTTTACACTACACTTGATTGGGATAAACAAAAAAACGCTGAGGAAGCGGTAACTAATGGTATTAAAAAAATAGAGCAGTATGGGGGCAACAACGCGGCGCTTGTTTCTTTGGACGCCCCTACCGGACAAATTTTAGCCATGGTTGGTTCGCGGGATTATTTTGACAATGAACACGATGGACAGGTGAACGTCACCTTAAGCCCGCGCCAGCCCGGGTCATCTTTTAAACCCATAGTTTACGCCGCGGCCTTTGAAAAAGGATACACCCCCAACACGGTTCTTTATGACGTTAATACCGTTTTTAAAACAGAAATCAAAGATTACGAACCAAAAAACTATGACCTTAAAGAACACGGGCCCGTCACTATCAGACAAGCTCTGGCAGGGTCACTCAATATCCCGGCAGTCAAAACAATTTACTTGGCCGGCATTGATAAGGTTCTGGATTTAGCGGAAAAAATGGGCTATACCACGCTGAAAGACCGCAGCCGCTTCGGCCTTTCCTTAGTACTCGGCGGCGGGGAAGTAAGGTTGCTGGAACACACCGCGGCCTACGCCGTCTTTGCCAACGAGGGTGTTTATTTTGAACCTTCGGCCATTCTTAAAGTAGAAGACCGAACCGGGAAAATACTTGAAGAATTTAGCAAAAAATCACGTGATGTTTTAGATAAAAATATCGCCCAAGAAATTACCAGTATTCTTTCTGACAATAACGCCCGAACTTTTATTTTCGGCGCAGAAAACCTTCTCCATTTGGAAGACCGTCCGGTGGCCGCTAAAACCGGAACGACTAACGACTATCATGATGCCTGGACAGTTGGTTACACTCCGGATCTCGCCACCGGCGTCTGGGTAGGCAACAATAATAATAAGGAAATGAAACGCGGAGCCGACGGGTCGGTAATCGCCGCTCCCATTTGGCAGGCCTACATGAAAAAAACGCTGATGGGAACAGAAGTCAAAAAATTTAACGACCCGGAAATACCCAAAACTGGCAAGGCAGTTCTGGACGGAGAAAATTTCGGGCAAATTAAGGTCAACATAGATAAGGCCAGCGGCAAATTGGCAACTGAATACACGCCGCCAAGTCAGATTGAAGAAAAAATCTTTCAGGAGGCGCACTGCCTGCTTTATTATATCCGCAAAGACGACCCGCTGGGTCCGCCGCCGGACAATCCGGCTGATGACCCGCAATACCAAAATTGGGAAGAGGCCGTGCAAAAATGGGCGGCGGCGCAAGGATTTATCACTCAACCTCCGCCGACGGAATATGATGACGTTCATCTGCCCCGCTATCAGCCGGTAATTAACATCACTTCGCATAATATTAACGAAACCGTCAGTACGAGAGATATTGTTATAACAGTTCAGACCTCGGCGCCGCGCGGGATGAGACGGGTGGAATATTTTATAGATAATAAATTAATGACAAAAGTTTATTCTCTCCCCTTTACTCTTAATTACCACCTGAAAAATGTGAGTAACGGCTTTCATACCATTAAGGCCGTGGCTTATGACGACGTAGATAATAACAATTCGGCGGAAATCACCCTTAATTTTAATTTGCCGACTGAAGCGATAACCATCAACTGGATCGGGCCGAAAGATAATTCTACTTTTTACGCCTCCAGCTTCCCTCTAACCCTCTCGGCCGAGCTCTCGCTTCTGGCCAACGTCGCCAAGGTTGATTTTTATTATGAAGATGCCAACGGCAACCCGCAACGCATTGATTCTCTTATCAGACCCGCCTCCGAAATACTGGAAGCCCACTGGGTGAAACCGCCAGCCGCCGGAAAATACAAACTTTATATGGAAGTCACTGACGAACTGGATAATAAATATCAAAGTGAATATATAAATGTAACCATCCAGTAACAGCTCAAACAAAAAACCGTCCTAATGCCGCCAATGCGGGGGACGGTTTTCTGTTTGTATGTTTAAATATGTCTTACTGTTTAATGGGCATAACAATGTAAAGATACCCCTCGGTATTGGCTGGACGAATAATACAGGGATTGTCTGCATCAATTAATTCCATCTTGGCCTCCTCTTTGCCTAAATTATTTAGCCCATCTAAAAGATAACGATAATTCAAAACTATTTTATTATCCGCGCCGGTAATTTTAGCCACCACTTTGGCTTTATTTTCGCCAAGCTGATTATTTACGGCGCTCACCTCCACATTGTCATCTGCTGGATTAAAATTTAGCGTAACATCATAAATTCCCGAACGAGCAAACAAACTAGCGGTCTTTACGGCATTAGCAACATCCGCTACTCCGACAAAACACTCTGTTTTAAAATCTTTCGGCACAATCTGGTTATAATCCGGGTACTGGCCTTCAATTAAACGGGAAATTATTTCCACGCCATTATAAACAAATAAAATTTGATTCTCTCCAAAATAAATTTCCACATTATCTTCACTTTCTTCCTCTCCCTCCTTTTTCAACCCTCCCAAAATGCGCGACAGTTCCTGAATGGTTTTAGAGGGGATAATAACGCTATTTTCGGTATTTAATCCCTGCTTTAATTTTATTTTCTTTTCCGCCAGCCGATAGCTGTCGGTAGCGGCTAAAATAAGCTGGCTGTCGTTGACTTTAAAAAAGATGCCGCCGATTTCCGGCCTGGTATTGCTTAAAGAAACAGCAAAACCAACCTGGGCCAAGGCCTCTTTCAACTCTCTGACGCCGCAAATAATCGGGTTTTTTTTATCTATTTGAGGAATCAGGGGGAAATCCACGGCCGGTACGCCCTTAATTTTAGTATGGTAATTATCACAACTCACAATTAACTCTTGGTCTTCAAGCGTCAAATCAACTTTCTCCTTAGGCAGAAGGGCGATATAATCAGAAAAAACTTTTGACTGCACCGTAAACTCACCCTCTTCATCAACTTTGCCGCGGATAATACAACTCACGCCGATTTCCAGATTTGTCGCTCGTAATTTTACCCCTCCTTCTTTGGCCTCGATGAGGACATTGCCGAGAATCGGCAAATTGGTATTTTTACTGGCGATATGCCCAACCACAAATAAACCTTGATTTAAATTTTCTTGAGTACAGGAGAGTTTCATATAAAAGTTATTATGATTTAACAATTATAAAGCCGTTCTTTGATAGCGCTGATTTCCTGCTTGGTTTTTTCGCAATTTTCTATTTCGCCTATAATTTTATGATAAGCATGCATAGCCGTGGTATGGTCCCTGCCCCCCAACTCCTGACCAATGGCCGGGTAAGAACTTTGAACTTCTTCGCGCATTAAATACATAATAATCTGGCGGGGATAGGCTAATCTTTTTTCGCGGCTTTTCCCAATAAGCTCCTCAATGGCTAAATCGTAAAATTCCGCCACGGTTTTAATAAGCGTCTTGGGAGTGATATTGGCGCGTCCACCGCTGGCGGGTCGGCTGATGGTGCTTAAAATATTTTTTACATTCTCCAAATTAATCGGCGTATTATTAAATTGATTAAAAGCCATAATACGATTTAGGGCTCCTTCTAACTCCCTGATGTTATTCTGCACATGGCTGGCGATAAAAGAAACAATCTCTCTTTCCAAGGCATAATTTTTTTCTTTTAGTTTCGCTTCCAAAATAGCAATTCTTGTTTCCAAGTCGGGAGCGGACACGTCCGCAATCATCCCCCATTCAAAACGGGACAACAATCTTTTCTCCAGCGCCGGAATGGCTTTAGGCGGACGATCTGAAGTTAAAACAATCTGCTTATTTGATTGGTGTAAATGATTAAAGGTATGAAAAAATTCTTCTTGTGTCCCCTCTTTCCCGGCAATAAACTGGATATCATCAATCAAAAGCAAATCCACGTTGCGATAGGCATCCTTAAACTCTTTGCCCCGGCCATTTTTTACCGCTTGGATATATTCATTGGTAAACTTTTCGGAGGTGACATACATTATTTTACAATTTTGGCATTGGGCCAAAGCGTGCCCCACGGCCTGTAAAAGATGGGTCTTACCTAAACCGACTCCGCCGTAAATAAAAAGCGGATTATAGGTCTTCCCCGGAGTTTGGGCTACTGCTTTGCAGGCGGCATAAGCCAGTTCATTGCCCTTACCGACAATAAACTTATCAAATGTGTAGCGATTGTTAAGACCAAAAGAAGAAAGGGCTGGTTCCGTTTCTTCCTGTTCTATTTTTTTTATGTCCCTGATTAAGTTTGTCGCTTCCGGCTCGCTTAATTTTTTCGTTTCTACCTTAAAAAATATTTCCCTGATTTGTCTTTCGGTTAAACTCTGTAAAGCTTTTAAAATGGATTCGTGATATTTTTTTTCCAACCAACTTTTAGTAAAAGCATTAGGCACGCCGACTATGACCTTACTTTCTTCGCGAGAAGAAATAAAAGTCCCGCGAAACCACGTGGTAAAATTTGCTTTGGAAAGTTGTAGCTCTAACTCTCCTAAAACGGCTTGCCAAAGTTGATCGTTTTGCATATCTGGTATTTTAGAAAATTTAAATTTTTTTGAGAAAATCACGCTATAAGAATTCCCGTATTATACACCATTTCAAAAATATTGTCCACCACGAGGGTCAAGCCAAAAAATGTTCATAATCTGTGCATTACATGTTTAAAACTACTTTTGCGATAACACCGTGTTACTCTGACCCCAAAACGAAGGAAAGCACCAAACTTGACTGAAGTTAAAATCGCTGCTATTATAATAGAAAAGTTAAAATTAATCAAGGATGTATGTCTACTAAAAGAACTTACCAGCCAAAAAAGAGGAAAAGACAGAAAACCCATGGGTTTAGAAGGAGAATGAAAACCAGGGGCGGACGCAAGGTTTTAAAGTCCCGCCGAGCCAAGGGAAGAAAAAAATTAACCGTCTAAAAACTCATTTTTAGATAACAAAACGAAGAGGTATAATTAAAAAACGCTTCGTTTTGCGTTATATGTTGCCAAAAAATCATCGTTTAACCAAAACCAGAGATTTTGACGCTGTTTTCAAAAAAGGGCGGGGTTGTTATTTGCAAACTTTGGGGGTTAAATGCGCGCCCAATCATCTCGCGATTTCCCGCTTCGGCTTTATTGTCCCCGTAAAAATAAGCAAAAAAGCGACTAAACGCAATTATTTGAAAAGACAGCTTCGGGAAATTATCCGCCTTAACATAAAATCTATTAAAACCAGCTATGACTGCGCGGTGCTGGCCCGCGAGGGAATTTTAGAAAAAAATTATCAGGAGTTGAAAACGGAACTGGAGCAAGCTCTCGCTAAGTTACGCCTGTTATGAGAAATCTTATCGCCTATAATACTCGTCTTTTAGTTCTGAAAATAATTAAAATCTATCAAAAAACACTCTCGTTTGACCACGGAGTGTTTAAGTATTTATTTCCTCACGGTTATTGCCGCTTCCGGCCGACTTGTTCGGAGTACGCCTATGAAGCAGTGGAAAAATTGGGAGTGCTCAGGGGCGGGTTTAAGGCAATGTGGCGGGTATTGCGTTGCAATCCTTTTTCTAAAGGCGGATGGGATCCGGTTTCCCGTTGTCATTCTGAGGGAGTCCCAAACTCTCGGGACGACCGAAGAATCTGACCAGACCCCTTACCAAATCGTTAAAAAATTTTTACTACTTTCGCTTTCCCTTTCTCTCCCCGTATAATTTCCACTTCGCTTTTGCTGACACCAAATTCTTTAGATAAAATTTTAATCAGCGCTTCATTGGCCCGGCCTTCAAGCGGTGGAGCGTTCAGATAAACCTTAAAGCTGCCGTCTGGCAGCTTTTCTATTTTCTGATGTTTGGCGCGAGGAATGACTTTTACTTTTATGGTTATCATTACTTTGCCGGCGTTAATGGTTTTTTACCCCTAAGGACATTAATAATATTTTTTACGGCGATTTCGGACATTTTGTTTCGCGCTTCCACAGAAGCCGAAGCAATGTGCGGAGTCATTATAATATTATCTAGTTTTTTTAAGCTATAAGCATCGTAGGGTCGGCAATCAATAGTGGGTTCGCATTCATAGACATCAATCGCGGCTCCGGCGATATCACCGCGGAGCAGGGCCTTATTTAAAGCCAGTTCATCAACAATCGGGCCGCGAGCGGTATTAATTAAATAAGCGGTTTTTCCCATCATTTTTAATTCTTTGGTGGAAATTAAATGGCGCGTGGAAGGTAACAAGGGCACGTGCAGAGAAACAAAGTCAGCCGTCCGCAATAGTTTTTCTTGGGAAACATATTTTGCCCCGTATCTTTTTTCAAATTCAGGATTACGGCGGATATCGTTATAAATTATTTTTAAACCAAAACCATCCGCCGCCCGATGAGCCAGCCCCGCGCCGATTCTGCCCAGCCCGACTATCCCCAAAGTTTTGCCCATCAAAGAATTGCCTAACAAGAGCATTGGGTCCCACCCCTTATATTTTCCGGACTTGGTATATTCATCGGCTGGAATGATTTTTCGCGATAAAGCCATCACCATAGTCATGGCCATTTCAGCTACGGCCTCGCTCACTTCTTCGCAGGGCGTGTTGGTGACGATAATCTTTCTTTTTTTCGCTTCGGCAACATCAATATTATCAAAACCCACGGCATAATTGGAAATGATTTTTAATTTAGGGCCGGCGGCATCCATTACTTTGGCGTCTATAGGGTCAGTGAGAAGAGAAAGAATCGCCGAACACCCTTTAACTTTTTTAAGCAAAGTTTGGCGAGGTATTAGAATATCGGCCCTGGGGAAGTAGTCCACTGCAAACCCCGCCTTTTTCAGGGCAAGTATGGCATTTGCCGGAATTTTTCTAGTGATATATATTTTGTGTTTGGGCATATTATTTTATAGTTACTTTAACTTTATTTAATTCCGCTGCCGTGGGCCGTTTGGCAAGCAGTCCCTTTTTGGCCCCCATCGCTGTTATTACCGAGGTGGAGTTAAAAATAGCCAACCGCAAAGCATAGCCAATGTCGTTTTTCAAAATTATGCCGGCGGTAAAAGCCGAGCCAAAGGCATCTCCCGCGCCGGTAGTGTTTACTATTTTCACATCCAGCGGACGGGTTCGATAAGTATGCGGCGAGTCAATAACAAAAGCATCTCTTGCCCCATCGGTAATAATAGTGATTGGTTCAAACTTGGCTTTAAAAAAATTCAGAATTGCCGGCAGATTTTCTAGACGTTGGCCGCTTAAACCAGCCGCCTCCTCCCTGTTTAAAAGCAGTATTTCTGCTTTGTTTAAAATGGGCCGTAGTTTTCTAAATCCTGCTTTTAATTCTAAAGCGCCCGGATTAACTGCTATTTTAATTTCGTTTCTTCTGGCATAATTAACCAATTTTTTTAACAACTCAACATTCCCGCCCAAAGAAGAAATATAAAGCCATTTCGCCCTTAATTTTTTCCAGGGGATAATTTCATCATTCATGAGGCCGCTGGCGCCGCGGTGGACCAAAATTGTCCGCTGTCCCTTTGGGGTCAAAAGAATTACTGAATAGCCAGTCAAACTTCCTTTGTTTATTGTAATGAAGTTGGTGTTTATCCCCTCTTTTTTAAGCCGGGCGACAATTTCTTTTCCGCCTGGGTCATCTCCCACGGCGGCCACGGTGGCGGTGTTTAATCCCAACCGGCTAAAAGTTACGGCTGTATTGGTGCCGCCGCCGCCGGTTTCAAATAACATTTTTTTAATTTCTATTTTTGAGCCAAGCGGCAATGAGGCGAAATAGCCCGTCGGAGATTTTTTTGATTTTTCTATTGTAAAAGGGACGTTTTCCAAAAAAACGTCTCGGGTAGCTGAACCAATAGTGATAATGTCTAACATATTATTTTTTTCTTTAAAATATTTTTTATAGCTTTGATAATATATTCTCGGGTAAGACCGTATTTTTTAAGAAGGGCGTCGGTTTCTCCCGATTCGCCAAACTTGTCTTTAATGCCGATAAATTTAATCGGCACGGGATAATTTTCGGCCAAAAGTTCAGCTACGGCTCCGCCCAGGCCGCCGGCGATTTGGTGGTCTTCAAGAGTGATTACCCGTTTGGTTTTGCGGACAGAGCGAAGAATTGTTTTTTTATCCAAAGGTTTTATAGTGTGGCAGTTAATTACTTCCACGCGTATTTTTTCTTTGGCTAATTCTTCCGCCGCTTTTAGCGCTTCATAAACCAAGGGGCCGCAGGCGATTAGAGTTAAATCCCTGCCGGACATAAAAATTTCCGCTTGCCCGAGTTTAAATGGTGTTCGTTTTGTAGTAATCACAGGAGTGGCAGGACGGGAAAGTCGCAAATAAGCCGGACCATTTTGTGAGGCGATAGCCAATGTGGCTTCTCTCGCTTCTTCAACATCGCAAGGAACCACCACTGTCATGTTGGGCAAAACTCGCATGATGGCAATGTCTTCCAGCGCTTGATGGGTTGCGCCGTCCGGCCCCGTAGCCAAGCCCCCATGCGAACCGACAATTTTAACATTGGCATTGTTATAACAAATGGCCGTGCGGATATGGTCCCAATTGCGGGCGGGCGAAAAAACAGCGTAGCTATTTAGAAAAGGAATTTTTCCTCCCAGCGCCAGACCGGCGCCAACCAGCGCCAAATTCTGTTCGGCCACTCCCACCTCAAAAAACCGTTGCGGAAATTTTTTTGCGAACCACTGCGCGCGCACGGATTCAGAGAGGTCGGCGGAAACCGCCACCACGTTTTTATTTTTCTTTCCGGCTTCAATCAGGCCCTCGCCATAGCCATCGCGCGTGGAAATCTTTTCCGGATTAATAAATACTTTTTTATTCAACGTCTTATTCAACATAATTATTTTATAGCGCTCAATTCTTTAAGGGCTTTAGCCGCGAGTTCTTTATCTGGCGCTTTACCATGCCACTCGTATTTATTTTCCATAAAACTCACGCCCTTTCCCAGCACCGTGCGAGCGATAATAACAATTGGCCCATTCATCTTTTTCGCTTTGGCGAATGCCCCTAAAATCTCCTCAAAATTATGTCCGTCAATTTCTAAAACTTTCCAGCCAAAAGATTCATATTTTTTTCTAAGTGAACCCAAGGGCATAATATCTTTTGTTTTGCCACTCAATTGGATTCCGTTGTAATCAACAATGCCAATTAAATTTTTAAGTTTATACTTATTGGCTGCCATGGCCGCCTCCCAAATTGAGCCGCAGTCCTGCTCGCCATCGCTCATCATCACAAAAACTTTATTGGCTTTTTTATCCAATTTTAAGGCCAAAGCCAGACCGACTGCTTGCCCAAGGCCCTGCCCCAGGGGGCCGCTGGTATTTTCCACACCCGGCAAAGTTCCGCGGTGCGGATGCCCCTGCAAAGGACTGCCCAGACGGCGCAGAGTTTGTAATTTTTTAACCGGAAAATATCCGGCGCGCGCCAAAGACGAATATAACACCGGGCAAACATGTCCATTGGATAAAATTAAAAAATCCCGTTGCGGCCAGTTGGGCTTTTGGGGATTGTGTTTTAAGATATTAAAATATAGCGCGGCAAAAATATCTGCCAAACCCAAAGCCCCGCCCGGATGTCCGGAACCCGCCGTTGCTGTCATGCGAATAATATCTTGGCGAATATCATTAGCAATCAATTTTAATTTTGCGATTGAGTTGGTTTTCATTAGGTTTATTATATCATAAAATCTCCAAAAGTGTTCACCCGACTTTAGTCGGCTAAAAAACGGAATAACGCTGACTAAAGTCAGGTAAACAAATTTTTATATATCGCGCGGAGTAAAGACAATTTAAAAATTGTCTTTGTGAACTTGACAAGCCATTACACTTATGCTATACTAAAACGTTATCGTTTTTTGAAGTAAAACATTCAAAATAGGAGGTAAAAAATGAGTTCTACATCTAGGTTTTTTATAGCAGCTACTCTATGGATGGCGCTGTCATTTGTTTTTTCTGTCCTAACGGGGACTCCATTGCAGATGCACGGCATTCTGTCGCTCACTGTGATTACAGTAGGGGGGTTCGTGTGGGTGCTCAATTTCTTGGAAAAGATTGAAAAAAACCAACAAAAACTCATGAAGTACTTTAACATCGCTAAAGAAGAAAAACAGCCCGAAACCCCCGAAGAAGAAGGATAAAAAAATATCCCAAAGACAAATCCCCGCTTCGCGAAATATGAAGTGGGGATTTTTATTTTATACTTAGTTTATAGATTTTAGTTTAGCAAACGTCTTTTTAATATCAGCTGATATTAGCAAATAACTGCCGATACATAAAATATCAATCCCCGCCCGCACTAGTCGTTTAGCATTTTTATCATTTACTCCGCCGTCCAGCGCCAGTTTACAGCGCGGTTTTAACTTTTTAACCTCTTTTACTTTTTTCAAAACGCTCGGCTGGAATTTCTGTCCCTGTCTGCCCGGCGTCACCCCCAAAAAGAGCAGTACGTCAATTTTATTTAAAAACGGCTTAATCTTTTTTACTAAAGTTCGCGGATTAAATGCCAACCCCGCAGACATTTTTTGCTTTTTTACCATTTCTATAACATTAGCAATCGGTTCACGACATTCCACATGAAAAATAACTCTTTTTACACCAAAATTAGCTAATTTTTTAAGATACTTTGTGGGATAATCCACCATCAAGTGCGCCTCAAAATTGTTTCGGGGGTATTTTTTAAAAACTTTCAGGTCAAAATAGCTTTTGGTCGGCACAAATTTACCGTCCATTATGTCAATTTGTATCCATTTGGCGATTTTGACGGCGATTTTTATCTTATTTAAAAAACCGGCGCGAGTTTTTTCCAAAATGGCCGGGATTATTTCTATCATAAATTTTTTTCCAAAGCAAAAATCTTTTTGATTCTACGAAGATATTTTGGGTCAGGGGAAAGTTTTTCTTCCAACCAAATCTTAACCAACTTTTTGGCTTTGGTTGGCTTAACCACCCTGCCCCCCAGACAAAGTATGTTGGTATCACCATGCCTTTTGGCCATACGAGCGGTAAATTCATTATGCGCTATGGCCGCCTGTATCCCCCTGATTTTATTAGCCACAATACAAACCCCGTTGCCGGTACCGCAAATTAAAATCCCGCGCGCGCCCTTCTCTCGGGCCACTTTTTGGGCGACTTTTTTGGCAAAATCATTATAATCATCATCCGGGTCTAGTTTGGTATTACCCAAGTCCTTGTTGGCCACACCAATAGAATCCAGATAATTTTTGATAATCTTTTTTAAATCAAACCCGGCGTGGTCAGCTCCTAAATAAATCATATTTTTATTCTTCAACAATTAATTTGCCGCGCATTTGGCGATATTCTGGGCCAGAATAGACATGTGAGAAAAAATCAAACTCCCCGGCTTTGTCAGCAATAAATTCTACTGTGGTTTCCGTACCCGGCTCTATAGTTGTTCTTATTTTAAATTCTGGAATGGTGATTCCGTGGGGAACATCTTGGCTTATCAATTTTAAAATTACCTTTTCGCCCCGTTTAACCCTAATAACATTTGGTGAAAAAGACCATTTTTGGGCGATTATTACAATTTCGTTTTGGGGTCCCTCAAAATCAACCAGTTTTTTATTTTCTTGCTCCGCTAGGGTTAGCGTTTCCCCTCCGAGTTTTTTGTCCCCCGCTGTTTTTTGGCCGTTTTCATCGGCTTTTTCATCAAAAGAGAAAAAGTCCCCGGGGGCTTCTGATTTCAAGGAAAAAATCAAAAACCCGACGATGATTAAAGCAATGATAACTAAAATAATAAGGCCTAAAAAAAATGTCTTGTTGTTTTCCATAAAATTTTTTAAATCACCTCCACCACGTTTCCGCATTTCCGGCAGGTTTGTGATAAACCCTCAATTCCCAGCTCCCCGCATTCCGGACAAACATATTTGTCACCCCCCGGACGAACACCCCCGTGCCCGCATTGTCCACAGGTAAAAATCACCTCCGAATTTCCAATTTCCCCGCAGGACTCGCAAAGATACCCCATAATAGTTAATTATTTACATCTTTATTTTACTACACCCGGGGTCGTTTTAAAAGTGCCCCCTATTATATTATTTATAGTATATATAAATACGGTAATAACAATAAGCGAGGGGACAACCTTGGTTTTTTTAAAAAAACATTTGCTTTTCGTTTTTTTGCTGTGTGCCGTCGGTGAATAAAACTTTGAAAGAATTGTTGGTTGGCGGTGGATAGAAAAAGATTTTTTATGTCCCCATTTTTTATACCAAGTTTATAAACAGAAATATCAACAAAATTATTCACCAGATATACCCCCCTCTTTGTGTGACGCGAAGGCCGTAAATTTTTTTAAAAAAGAGACGCGCTAGAAGCCGATAAAACACAAAAAAATTTTACTTAACCCTGACGCGTCTTGACAAAATTATGCACTTCTGATATAATGCGGTATTAGTATATTTTTATAAGGAAAGGAGAAAAAATGGAGGGAACCAAGCAAGGGCCCAAATATGAGACGCTACTCACGGCCATAAAAGAAATTTGGGTTGAGAATCCGAAAGATTTAAAAGCATCAAAAGACAAAACCACCGAATTAAAAAAACTTTGCGAAGAAATGATTAGAGAGAAAGAGATACCCGAAAAGCGGCTGGTAGAAATAATTACAGAGCTTGAGGGGCTTCTACTTTCGCTGGCCCCACCAATATGGGCGGGGGAGTTACAAAAGTTAATCATGATGTTAAGGATTAACAAAGCCAAAAGGGGTTTTTAAAACCCCTTATTTTTTTACTTCTTTTTTCAGGCGCATTACCATTCCGCCAAGAACCACCACCAGCGCCATGGTGGCGACGTTTAAGTATTTTAAAGTATTTTGTCCTTTGGTGGTTGTTTCCAAAATTTTTGTTTCCGATAATTTATCCTTCGCAGTATTTTCTAAAATTTCTATATCCGTGTCAGAGCGTGGGAGCAAGCGGTAGCCGGTTTTTGTCTGGCTGATAATGCCGGTGATTTTTGCCCTTACGCCCTCCGCAAAAATATTTTTATCTATGCCGGTGGTGTCTTTGATATAAATTAACGCCTCATCGCTGCCATCATCAATAAAGACGCTGGAACCGCGTTTTTCTATCACTTCGCCCTCAATAGTCGCGAGAAAACCCTCGGTTTCCTCGCCAATTTCGCCGATTTTTAGGGGATGCGGCTGGGGCGGTTCGCGTTGCTCTAAAATGGTGATATCGCTTTTATCTTGAATTTTAATTCTCGCCTCCCCGCCGCTTTCCGAAAGTTCTCCGGCAACTTCTATAAAATCCCCAATTTGGAGATTAGGGAAATCCTTATTGTACATATAAATTTGAACGCCGCTCCCCGCCAGATAAAAAATTTGTTGGCCGAGAATGCCGGGTAAAACCGCTACGATACCCTTGACTTTTACGCGGTCGCCGACATCTTGTTCGCGGATTTTTTCCAGTTCCACATTGAGAGTCGGTTTAAACTTTTTGTTTTGGCTGCCGGTTGCAACGGCTTTTTTAACGAAGACGTTAAGTATATTTTCTTCGCCCGGGGTGGTCTCGGTTGTCCAAAGCCAGTCATTATTTTTTCGCGAATAAGACGCGCCCTCCACAGCGCTTTCATAAGAAATTGACTCCATGAGTCCGCCCACGGGATTTAGCGATCGAACAGAATCAGCATCATTATTTAAGGATAGTTTTGATTCGGATTTTTTAAGAACAAAAAATCCGCCGGGTCCAATAATAGTTTCATTTTTGAAAACATATGGTTTACTTCCGCCTTCTTCATCGTCAATGCTCCAGCCGGCGAGGTTTATGGCGGTCGCCCCGATATTTTTTAATTCAATAAATTCGGCGGAGTCCGAACCGGCGGGGTTGGGGGAAAATTCATTTATGATAATTGATTGGCTCAATCCCAAATAGTCGTCTATAAATTCTTCCGGTCCGCCCACGCCGCCGTCGCCCGCCACGGTAATCAAGATGGAAGTTTGTCCGGTTTGTTTTTCCGGGTCAGTGGCGGTCAGAGAAATTTTATATTGTCCGGGCGCGTTGTAAAAATATAAAGGACTCATTTCGGCGCTGGTCTGCCCATCTCCAAAATCCCAAAGATATTTTAAGTCGCCGTTTTCAGGGTCCGAGGAATCCGAAGCGTCAAAAGCGATAAGCTCACCAACCAGTACTTCGGTCGGGGCGTTAATCACGGCTAAGGGTTTCTGATTTGACGAGACAAACTCATTGGCCTGGCTGGGGGTCGGAGTTTTTGTCCAAAACCATTTTTTATTTTCATCACGCGCGTAAGCTTCATTTTCCGCCGCTTTTCCGCTGTAAGTAACGGAGGAAACCAGCCGTTCGGTCGGGTCAAAAAGTTTAACCTCCTCTTTGCCGCTATTATTTAAAGCAATTCCGGTAGCGCGGCGATAAAAAGCTAGATACTGGCCGGGGCCAAGGTCGGCGGGCAAGTCCTCTTTTTTTATGACATATTTTTTGGAGCTGGCGTCAGCCAAAATCCAACCCGTTAAATCAACGGGCGCGGTGCCGAAATTGCCAATTTCAATAAATTCATTTTCATTGTCAGCCCCTTCGGGGTTAGGACAAAATTCGGTGATAACCACAGAGCTTTCCAAATAAGCCGGCGAGTCCTCCAAAATGTTCGCCGCCCCGGGCGTGGGTTTTTCGGTGATGGCAAAATCCCGGTAGTCATTATTTGAATCCTGCCCGTCTTTAACTCTCGCCAGAGAAGCCGGGTCTTTGGCCATGGGTGCGTTGTCCCCCTCTTCACCATCGTCCCAGTCGCCGTAAGTCATTTCATCAATAATTTTATCTTGATATTTTAGAATAATTTTATCTCCGGCATTATTCAAGAGTCCTTTGGGATTTTTAAAAACAAAAAATCCATACGCGGCAATGTCGCCGGCCAGTTCGGTTATGTCTTCCGCGCCGTCTTCAATCTTCCAGTCAAAAAGAGAAATGGAACTGCCGGTGTTATTATAAACTTCAATCCACTCCGTGCCGCCGTCCGCCGGGTCGGAAACCAGTTCGTTAATCACTAAGTCGCCCGGATTATAATTTATGGAAATGGATGAGCCGCCGCTCTGAACGGGCGGTGGAATAATTATAGAAATTTGATTAGCCGTTCCTTTGGTTGGCGCTGAAGAATTTTGCCAGTCAATATTATCAACGTCCGTGTCAGCGCCATTGGGATAGCGGGCGAGAGAATTAGCGTTGCTGGCTGGCGGGGCGTTGTTTGTTTTGTCGCCGTCGTCCCAATCGTCATAAGCTACTTGGTCTATAATTACTCCGGCTGGAGATTTTAAAATAATAATATCGCCGTCATTATTTAATTTATTAGACGATAATTCTTTGACGATAAATGAAGAAGCGGCGATTGTTTCCGTCAAAGAAATTATTTCCCCGGTGCCATCTTCTATAATCCAGCCGGTTAAATCAATCGGCGAAGCAGTTTTATTATAAAGCTCAAGCCATTCCTTTTCTTCCTCGGCTGGGTCATAAACAAACTCATTAATTACCACCTCCCCCGGGTTGATTTCGGCCGGTGGTTCCGTTGGCGGAGTTTCGGTTTGGGGCGTGGCAGAAATAGTAATGCCAACGCTTTCATTTGGTGGTGTAGCATTGTCGCGCGTTGTTATTTTTAAAGCATAAGTAGTGCCGTTGGTCAGGTTGGAAAGTTGGTAAGTAATAGCGGTCGGGCCGAGAGAAGTGCCGGAATCAAAAGTAGTTCCCCCGTCGGTGCTTTGGTATAGAATTTGGTCAGTGAGATCCCCGTAGGAATTAACCGAGGCAGTCCATGATAAATTGACAATACCATCTCCGACCGTAGTTGCGAGATTAGTAATATCTTCCGGCGGCGTGGTGTCGGCGGGCGGAGGGATTTCAATTGTTGGGCGAGGCGGGGAAGAAGAATTTTCCGGATTGGGGATAGATTGTGGAGAAAAATCATCATAATTATTATCAGTATCCTCGCCATTACCATCCTCTCCGCCGGGTCTACGCTCTATACTTTGATTAGATATCAAAGGTTCCGGCCAAGGCGAATCTTCATAACCCGGAGTAGGTTGCGAGCCCCAACCAACTTTATCAATAATATCCGTATCTGCAGTAGTACTTTTGCTTATATAAATTCCGCCATTTGGGACTAATTTATTTCCCGAAGTAGCAGAGTAGGTGGCATCAAGAGAAATGTTGCCGGTATATCCAGAGGAGGGACCGATTAAAAAATAACCGTGGGGTAGAATCGTTTTATTGAAAAAAGTTAAAGCACGGTTTTGATCCGTACCATTTGAATTGCGTATGTGAAGTTTAAGTGGCAAAGTCTCAAAATCAATAGAAGAGGTCGTTGGATTATAAATTTCAATAAATTCATCGTCAGCAGTTGCCCCCGCTATTTGCACCTCACTAATAGCCACATGGTCAGCCGTTGAGGCATTAACCATTTTTCCCCCAAATAAAAAAGACGCCAGACAGATGAGTAGCGTCAAACCATAAAAACATTTTTTCATTTTACCCTCCTAAATTATTTGTTAGTTAAATATTTTTATAGGAGCGAGTCGCGCCCGCTCCTATGTGTGATTAAATTATTATACAAAAATATGGCGGCCTTGACAAAAATAAGACAAAGTGTTAAAGTAATTCGATGTTTTGGTGTTTGAAAATTTAACTTTGACATAAAAACGGAAGGAGAATGATGAGATGAAAAAGAAGAACTTGTTTCAGAGATTTTTTTTGGAGCTGGCCGCAGCACCCTTTGGTTACCCTATAAGTATAGGGATAATTGGTGCGCTTATATGGGTTTGTTCCGCTATATTTTGGTGTGATTTTGGCAATCTTATCAATAGGTCTTTGTTTTTTTGGGGGCTTATTATTGATGGTGGGGCAGTTTGCGTTTTATGGATGGTGTATATCTTTTTGCGGGCGGGGGGTTATATTGTAAAATGCCAGGATATTTGTTTGTGTGGAGAGGAAAACATATATTTTCAAGTGGATAAATGTGGTAAAGTACAGGAGACCGGCGATGTTTTATGGAATAAGAAGGGGTATGGTTTATATGAAGTCAGCGTTTTAAGGGGGTCTAAAAAAGAGAGAGGGAAGGAGTACAAAACAAGCGTTGAAATTTCGGGAACAAGCGAGTATATTTCTGTGAAGTGGCTGTTTGAGTGGACCATTTCTACGAATGATAAATTTAATTTCCAAGAGATATGGGACTTTCTCAAAATATATCAAAAAGATAAAATAGAAGCCGGAGAAATCCCCTCGATGGGCGAGGCCCTCAGAAATATCTTTAAAGAAGAGATTAAGAAAAAAGAAGAGAGTATTAAAAAGCTCGCTGACGATGATACCTTAATAGAGCCCGGGTTAAATAAGATGTTCCTGCAGAAAAAGATTTTTTCTTTAATAGAGATTCCCAAGCTCCCCTTCTCCAACATCAAAGAAACGGAATTGACGGTCCTGGGTTCCGAAATAACCGTTTCTAAAAAAAGTAAATAAACAGCAAAATCGCTTAGTAGGTAATACCGAACGGCGATTTTTTTATTTACCCCAAACCGTTATCTCCCTCCAGATTTTTTGGTTGGGGCGGGAGTAAATTAATTTTTCAGAAGAAATTTTGCGTTCCCTAAATCCCAGCGCCGTGATTTCTTTTTTTATTGGCAGTTCTAAAATCTCATCATTATATTTAAGCAACGGGAAGACCACCACGGCCAGCCCGCCGTTTTTTAAAACCGTAAAAAATTCTTTAAAAGATTTTAAGTAAAGCTCCCCCAGTTCGGCAATAATTTGTTGAAGTTTGTCGCGAGATTCATTGCCTTTGAGGGGCGGGCCAAGATATGGCTCGGTGATAATTTTGTCTATGGAATTTTTCTCTAATTTTTCTGACAAATTTTTTACGTCCAGTTTTTCAACTTTGTAGTTAACGCCGGGAATTTTATATTTTTCTATTATCCACCGGAGATTTTCTTCAGTATCAGCCACGGCTTTATCGCTCAAATCAAAACCGCTTAAATTTTTTATGCCCCCAGCCGCGGCTTCGGTTAAAATCGTCCCCGACCCGCATAAGGGGTCCAAAAGAAAGTCATCGCGCTTAACTTGTCCGAGGTTTAACATCATTTTGGCAAGTTTCGGCGGGAGCATGCCGGATAAACTGTCGCTGGCCGGCCGGCCGTAATCCCGCTCGCCGTATTCTTCAAACTCTTGGACAGCCAGCGTGCGGCCGAGATAAACGGATTTTTCTCCGCGCAGTATTAAAAATTCCGCGCCGTGGGTAAGCAATTTATTTTTTTTCACAATCACCGAAGACAGGATTTCCTCGCGCGAAGTCACCATCCGCGCCGCCGCGCCGGAATCCTTTAACTGTTTTTTTATTTTTAAACCTAAAATTTCCAGCTGTTTTTTTATCTGGTCGCCGAATCCGTACGAACTAAAACCGAAAAATATTTTTTTACTTTCTTTTGGCAGCAACATTAAGATATCCGGCACGGCCAGTTCTTTTATATCTCCCACCTCCGCATCCATGGCGCCGATTTTAATTGTGCCCCCAAGTTGGGAGAGGGTTGGGGCGGCATCTAAATCCGCTATTTCTAAAATTAAAAAATTCTCCCCGCGCTCCACGGGAGAATTTTTTATATTTTCTTTTTGAAGATAACTTAGAATTTCGGCGGCGGAAAGTTCCGGATTGCGGCCGAGTATAAAAATATAACGCATGTTAGTTTACTGTTTGGAGTAGGCCTTTTCAACCACTTTGTCAGCGCGTTCCTCGGCTTCCACTTCCATCGGCATATTATTATCGTACTTGGCCAATTTTTGGGCGTTAAAAATATCCTGCACGATGTCGGTAAAATTGCCGCTTTGGATGGATTTTAAAACCACTTTTTTAACTTCTTTAAACCAGCGCAGGGCGTATTTTTTTCTTCCACCCACGCGGACACACTGCTCGGTGTGGGTGAGTTCATGCCCCAGCCATTTGAATTGTTTTTTGGTGAGTTTTTCACCCTGCTTAAGTTTATTCACAATTTCTTTATTGCCAAAATAGATAAGTTTGCAGTCAGTCATCCCGAGATTATCAAAACGCGTGGTGTAAGCATAGCGGACATCGCTAAGGTCATTGGCATAATAGGGCTTTAGTATTTTTCGCAGTGAAGATTTTATTTTGTTATTATCCCCTCCCTCCACGCCATCATTGACCCAGGACATGTAAACTTTGTAGGCGGCGTAAAAAGCGTCATCCACGATGCCGCTCAAGTCAAAAGAAAACGCCCGCAGGTTATGTTTTCCGCGATAGGTTGAATATCCGAGAGTGCTGGTGACAATTACTACGGCGACCAGCACCGCTACAATGATTTGTTTTTTTGTCATAAGAAGAAAATTATTTTTTTATTATTCTGGCCGTGGCGCTTGCCCTATAAACAATTTACCATTTACGCCGCTTAAACAAAAGTCCTCCAACCGGAGGACTCTAAATTTATTTTTTTAACATAGCATTCAGCCGCTTCATCATTTTGGATTTTATTCTGTCCCCAGTGTTTCTCTTGAAGATTTTCTTTTGGATGGCTTTATCCACGGCTTTGGAAAGTTTTTTAACAAATTCCGCCGCTTCTTTTTCTTGTTTTTCTATGGCCCGTAAACTCTTTTTGCGGAGATAATCAATGTTGCTTTTTATGTTGTCATTATGAAGCATTCTTTTCTTCGCTTGGCGCATGGCCTTAAACGCCGCTTTTTTAATAGGCATAAAGTAAAAATCATTCTTATTAATATACTTTAGTTTAACATAAAATAAAAAGCTTGTCAATTGTTTAAGTTGACATTGAAAGTGGGGTAATTTATAATAAAAAGAGCATTTTAGGATAAGGCGACTTTTAAGTAGTCCTTTTTAGGAGGAATAAAAATGGGTAAAAGAAAAAAGAGACCCCTTGCCGACTTAAAGAAAACAACGCGGAGATATGTCGATCCTGATTGCGAAGCGATATGTAAAAATATTTATAATTACGCAATTAAGCGTTTACACTTTACGAAAAAAGAGGCAAAAAAAGTCACCGAGGGGTTTAGGCTGGCATTTTCAGGGGGAATCGTAGATTAAATGCTTTTTAAAGAGGGTATAGCAATATCCTCTTTTATATTTTAAAAATCATTTTTTTATGTTAAGATTAACTCTAATCATTTGATTTTTAAAAGGAGTTTTAGAAATACTATATTCAAGAATTATCCCATTCTTAGGGTAATTTTGGTTAGAAAAATGTTTTACGACACTTCTTTTACTCTAATATAAAACAAGAAATAGGTTTTTATTTACAATTTTTATAAAAAATGTTTCACGTGAAACATTTCGCTTTTGCCCTCATAGTTCAACGGATAGAACAAGACACTCCTAACGTCTAAATAGAGGTTCAATTCCTCTTGAGGGCACATATGGCTTAGGGCTTATAGTTCATAGCCGGCGCGCAGTATTTTCTTTTTGGGCCCATGGTTCAGCGGTAGAACGCAGCATTCGCATTGCTGAGACCCGAGTTCGATTCTCGGTGGGTCCACAAATGAAGTCTTTACTTATATGTCTAAAACCAATAAAAACGAGGTTAAGCCCCTTATATTTGATACATATTTGGCTGTTATAAAAAATAGCCCGGGAAGTCATTTATTTCGTAATTTTTACGCAAAAGCAAGGGGGAAAAGCTTAGATATTACGCGGAATGGGGAGCTTTCTTGCGCATTTTTTGTTTCCTCAATTTTGACTTTATTTAAAATGATAAAGGGGGTGCACGGAACCGTAGATTCAACAATAGAGGATTTGCTGGCGTCTGGATGGCGGCCAATTAAAAAGCCCAAAATTGGAAGTATCTTGGTTTGGGAGAAATTGAGGTTTAAAAATGGCGAGATCCATAAACATGTCGGGTTTTATCTTGGACAAAATAGGGCAATAAGTAATAGTTATAAATTGAGATGTCCAGTGGAACATAATTGGACTTTTGGGGGTAAAAGAAAGGTTGAAAAGATGTTTTGGAATCCCAGGTTAAAGTAGTTGGAAGAAAAAGAGAGGTTCAGACCTAAAAAATGTTTCACGTGAAACATTTTTATTGTTTTTTATAGATGTGTGTCGTAAAATAGAGTAGAATGTTGATTTATAGCTAAAATTAGCAAAAATAGTGAAAAATAACTAAAATGTGGATAAAATTGCCTAAAATTAGCTAATTTAAGATGTTTTATTAGTAAAGTGTATTTTACGACACTTATTTTATACGGATATTAGCTAAAATATATAAAACACACCTTTGTGTTAATAAAATGTGGGCAATTTTAAAAATATTTTTGTTTCTAGTGTTTTATTATAAAAATCCTTGACATTTTTTATAATTATTGCTATACTCCTCCTTATGGTGGTTGAGCAGGATTGGCGGTACCCCTTTGCGCTTATTGGTATTTCTACCAGTGGGCGTTTGGGGTGTCGGCAGGTCTGTCGGCTGAGATCTCCAGTCGGCGTCCGAACAGGTTATGATCAGTAACCTGCCGGACCGTGAGGCTTAAAGAGCGTTCGCTCTTTTTTGCCGTCACTCCCCCGGAAAGTAATTTTCCGGGGTTTTATTATCTTGCCTTTTTTAGCGTCTATGTTATAATATTTTTACATTTTAACGTTTAGTGAGTTCGGTTTAGTTGTTTGTTATAAGTTGTCGGTTGTTAACCCCGGGCTCGTAGCCTGCCTGCCGGTAGGCAGGCTCAACTGGTAGAGCGTCCCGACATCATGTCGGGGAGGTCAGATAAAACTATTTTATTCGGCAAAAAACAATCGTTGCGGCAAGACAACTAGAGTATAAATTAAAACAATTAAAAAGCAGGAAAATACTTGAAAAAATAATTTTAACACAACGGATTACTCTGTCAAACCAGGGCTCGTAGCTCAGCTGGTAGAGCGCCTCCATGGCATGGAGGAGGTCAGGAGTTCGATCCTCCTCGGGTCCACCAAAAAAAGAATATTAACAATAAAAATTAAGGAGAAAAAGTTAATGGGAAAAAGACGAATAGGAAAAAATTTAATTGGCGATGGGTCAGAAATTCATATTGGGGACACCTCATCAACCCCAAAAGATATGAAGAAAACCCAAGAGGTCATAGAAAAAGACCCGGGTGTACCGATTGAGGAAATAAAACTTGAAAAGGCCAAGTTAAACTCCGGCAAGGCGCCTGATTATGATGAGGCAATCAAATACCTTAAAGAAAAGTTGCCAAAAAAAATTTTTGCCGGGAATTTTTTCGGTCCGAAGACCTCTTTTCATGACGCCGAAATAATCGTGAAGCATTTTGAAAAAACCGGCATGATAAAGCAGGGGAGCAAGCCCGACAAGTAATCCGTCCAAAAATTATTCAACCGTTCCGATAATATCTCGGAGCGGTTTTTTATAAGCACTTGACTAAAATTCAATAGTATGTTATATTGGTCTATTGTTAAATTTAACAATACAAAATGGAGGAAATTAAATGACCCTGAATAAGTTTGTAAAATCTTTGACAAGTAAATTAGAAATTGAAAGTTATAAAATTCTTCGAGCTCTTAAAAACGCAAGAACGCTCAGAAAATTTAATCTCAAAAGAGCCAAATTTTTTATAACCGAAGAGCCGAACGAGGAGGATTTTGTGGATACTTGTAAGGGCAAAATTCCTTTGAAATTAATCCAAGCTAAAGTAGCTGCGGGCAAAAAAACTAGAAAAATTACGGTTTACAAGCATAAATTCTGTATAAACAATAAAGAAAAAGAAGTTGTAACCGTTGCCCCGCAAAAACAAGCCGGCAAAAATACAAGGCCCGAAATTGGAGAAGGTCAGCCGTTTGTATAAATGCAAACGGTTTTTTATTTTAGAATGAGTTGTTTACAAAAATTCCAAAAAAGAATACAATGTAATCCACAATACAATAATCCCCCTCCTTATTCGGGGGGTCTCGATAAAATATCGCGGACCAAGACAAATGTATTTATTGCTTGGTTAAAAAATATTTTTCCCATCACCGCAATAGAAAAGAAGTTCATGACGTTACGGTGGCTTATATTGAGATGGTTGAATCATTGACCACTTGCTTTTTTAAACAAATATTGATTTAATATAAACAGTTATTTAACAACAAAAACAACCAAGGAGATTAAAATGAATACAGATTATTTTCGTTGGGGAGGCGGCACTACAATTGAGGGCCACTATCTTGAGATACCGCGTTTAAGCTTAAATACCCGCCAGCATGAATTACCGCCGATTAACCGAGCGAGGAAGATTGAGTTGCACCACTTACACAACGGTGATTATGAGAACTGTGAGCTGATTATCACTTGGGAGACCAGGGATGAGGGGGCTATATTCGAAGCAGTATGTAAGCTCAATGATGATTGCCTCAAAAAACAGTTCAAGAAAAACCCAGTTTTTCTTGATAAATTACTTGACTTTATTCAAAAGTGTCAAGAAGACCAAGAAAAGAAACCAGAAGCCTTGGAGCTCGGAGGGAAAATTGTTCTTTCTGATGTTCCGCCAGATTTTAGAGAAGCCGTGAAACAAATAAAAATTTGGGCTGAATTTCTCTATCCCTTTTGGGAGGACATCAGTTGGAGTCAACGCGTCCTTTTTGAAAAAGCAAGGATTTCCAAGGAAGGGTATTACCAATTTATTATAAATTGGTACCACCTCAAATTATCCAAAGAAAAACGCTGCCCTCATAATTCCCATGAATTGGCCTTTGACTTTGACCCACCGCCTCAAACCAATGAGCATGCTGCTTGGTGGACGCTGGAAGATGAAAAAATCCAAATCGTCCTGCCCCATGAACACAGCGACCAACAAATAGCTGATTATTACGGCTATGGTAAGGTATACGAACAATATCTGAAAAACAAAGGGGCGAAAGAGCAAGAGGGCAAAGAAATGGAAAAAGCGTGGAGGGAACAAAGAAAGAAAGACGAGGAAGAACAAAAGAAAAAGCTGGAGAAAGTAAAAAGCGAATTGCTTTCTTAAAACGAACTTGATAGCAAACAAGTTTCCCGCCATTTTAAATGGCGGGATTTTTTATTTAAAAGTACACCCCAAATAATCCAACGGTTTACAAAATCTATAAAAAAGAATACAATATTAAAAAAACAGTAAAACCCGTTCGCGTATTAGTAGCTTCTAATTCGCTTTAATTCGTATCTTATGTCTCTTCAAATCGGCATCGTCGGTTTGCCCAATGTCGGAAAATCAACTTTATTTAAAGCGCTGACAAAAAAGGCAGTTGATATTGCCAATTATCCTTTTTGCACCATCAACCCCAATGTTGGCGTGGTTAAGGTTCCGGACGAGCGGCTGGAAAAATTAGCTAAAGTTTCCAAGTCCAAAGAAATTATCCCGACCGTGATTGAATTTGTTGATATCGCCGGTCTGGTCGCGGGGGCGCATAAGGGCGAGGGGCTGGGCAACAAATTTCTTGCCAATATCCGCGAGGTGGATGCTATTTGTCAGGTGGTGCGTAATTTTTCCGACCCTAATGTCATTCACGTTGAAGACAGGGTTAACCCCAAAGCCGATGCGGAAATTATAAATCTGGAACTGATTTTTGCCGACTTGGATACCGTGAAAAAAAGATTGGAAACACTTCATCGGGAAACCAAGGGCGGAGCTGATAAAACGTTGCTTAAAAAAGTAGAAGTGGTGGAACAAATAAAAAAGACCTTGGAAGAGGGGAAATTGGCCAATGTTTTGACTTTGAGCGAAGAAGAAAAGTTGTTAATCAAAGATTTAAACCTGCTGACGCTTAAGCCCATGCTGTATGTTTTAAATGTTGATGAAGATAAGAAAGACAGCCAAAAGTGCGATTTTGGTAAAGAAGATTGTCTGGAAATTTCCGCCAAGCTGGAAGCCGAATTGGCGGAATTGTCAGAAGTGGAGGAGCGTCAGTATTTGGCGGATTTGAATATCGCGGAAACTGGTTTGGATAAATTAATCAGAGAAAGTTACCGGCTTTTAAATTTGATTACCTTTTTCACTTCCGGAGAAAAAGAAACCCGCGCTTGGACAGTGCGCCAAGGAGCTAAGGCGCCGGAAGCCGCCGGACGGATACATACGGATTTTGAAAAAGGTTTTATCCGCGCCGAAGTGATAAATTGGAAAGATTTAGTGGATGTCGGCGGGGAAGCGGCGGCTAAAGAAAAGGGGCTAATCCGATTAGAGGGGAAAGAGTATGTGACGCAAGACGGCGATGTGATGGTGTTCAGATTCGCGGAGTAAAATTTTTTATTAGAATATAAAAAGGCGCCGGTAAAATCAGCGCCTTTTTTAATTTAAAAAGCCGTTCCGATATTTTATCGGAACGGCTTAGGAGAGTTATTTTTTATTTTTTTGGGGGTGGGGCTTAACATTAGTAACCTTGACACCGGCCAGGGTGGTGAACATTTCTAAGAGGGAATGTTGGATATCGTCCGCATCTTTCCTTTCTTCTGCCAAGGAAGCGCAGAAGAAATCAAACGATTGTTCATTGGTGAGATTTTGGTTTTTAATCACGGTCTCTAGCTGTGACCTTGCGGAATGAGCTTCGTTTATTAAGCCAAAAACTATCCGCATAAAATCTTGAGGGTTGTTTTTAAAAAGGCTTTTTAATTCTTTTCTCTCAATGACCACGATTTCGGCATATTTTCTTACCCGAGCGGTATAAAAGTATTTTCCTTTACTTAAAAAATCTGAAGCGCCGATAATTAGCTCTGTTGAGCCGTCGCGTTCAGGGTTGACTATAAAGGAAGCTCGCAGATTACTTTCGGTTTGTTCTGCACCTTTATATAGTTCCACGATGCCTTTTTTGAGAAAGAAAATTTTATCGGCTTCCGTTCCCTCCCCAAAGAGTATCTCCCCGTTTTTAAAAATTTTAATTTCTTGTTTTGCCATTTTATCTCCTATTTTAAAGGTTCAAGTTTACAATATAGTATAGCCAAAATCGGGAATTTTGTCAAGAGTTGACATAATTTTTACGGTTTGTTAAGATACAGACACAATTGATTGATACCTTTTCCATGTTTAACATAAACGGCAGGGGCCGAGCGTTGCCCTGCCAAAGGTGTTTCCGAGAGTATCTTTTTTTTATAATCCCGGACACCTCGGGATTTTTTAATTTTATTTATAAAATAATAAATATAAACTATGCAACATTACGAACTACTGTGTATCATTCCGATTAAGTATAGTGACGAAGAAGCCGCGAAGGTTGTGAAGACCATTGCCGGTATGATTACTGCCGGAGGAGGTAAAATTACCCGCGAGGACAGTTTGGGCAAACTGCGCTTGGCTTATCCTATTAAACACGTTTATCAGGGGCATTATCCGCTGATGGAGTTTGATTTGGAGGGCGAAGAAGTAAAAAAGATGGAGAGAGAACTTAGATTAATGCCGGAAATTTTGCGCTATGAAATGGTGAAAAAAGTGGCCGGCTCCGAGGAAAGATTAAAACAGGCAATTTTAAAAGAGAAGAAAGAAAAATTGGAACAGCAAAGAGAAGAACAAAAGACCCCGACTAAACCAGAAGAGAAAAAAGAAGAACCCAGGAAAAAAATTGACTTGGAGGAGCTGGAAAAGAAGCTGGATAAAATTTTGGACACAGACATAATTTAATTCTAAATAAATAACTCAAACATTATGGACTTAAACAAAGTGATGATTATCGGGAGGTTAACCAGAGACCCCGAAGCTCGCACTACGCCAACCGGGCAAAGCGTTTGTTCTTTTGGCGTGGCTACTAACCGCGTCTGGACGGACAATTCCGGACAGAAACAGGAAAGAGTGGAATATCATAATATGGTGGCGTGGGGCAAACTGGCTGATATCTGCTCTCAATATCTAACCAAGGGACGCCGCGGTTATTTTGAAGGGCGTTTACAAACCAGAGATTGGGAAGGTCAGGACGGCGTTAAAAGATACCGCACCGAAGTTATTTTGGATAATATGATTTTGCTTGATGGCGGCGCCGGACGCGGTGGCGATTTTGCCAAGGCGGCCAGTTCTTCCGAACCGAAAGTAGAGGAAGAAAATGCCCCGTCAGCGGAAGAAAGCAAAGAAGAAATCAAAGTTGAGGATTTACCCTTTTAATAAATTATTAGCCAACAGTTTTTATGTTTACGAAACAACCCCCCGTAAATTTATTAAAAGCGGAAAAGAAAAAATGCTATTTCTGCGTTAACGGAATTTTGGAAGTTGATTATAAGGATGGTCAATTTTTGAGAAAATTTCTTTCTTCTTATGGCAAAATTTTACCGCGCCGTCGCACCGGCGTTTGTTCCAAACATCAGAGGAAATTAGCCATTGCCGTCAAAAGAGCCAGGATTATGGCGATTTTGCCCTTTACTTCCAAGTAATTTTTCGCGTTTGCGAGTATGTCTGCAAATTGGGAAAGGATAAAATCCGGCGACGCTAATCTTAAAAATAAAATACTTTTAAGATGGCGCGTGATAGAGTTAATTCGTTCCTTTTTCAAGGAGCGCGGATTTTTGGAAGTTGATACGCCGGCACTGGTCCGCTATCCCGGCACCGAGCCGCATCTTGACCCCCTGAAAACAAAATTAATTACCAGAAATATCGGCGAGCGCGACGCTTATCTTATTACTTCTCCAGAATTTTCTTTAAAAAAAATGATTACCGCCGGCTTCGGCAATGTTTTTGAGCTGGCCAAATGTTTCCGCAACGGCGAAGCGGTGGGGGGCAAACACAATCCCGAGTTTTTGATGCTGGAATGGTATCGCGTTGAAGCAGATTATACAAACTTAATGGATGAAACCGAGGAGTTATTGAATTTTATTTGCGAACAGATATTCAGTGTTAACAGTTTTTCTTATAATGGCCAGACGATAAATTTAAAACGTCCCTGGGAGAGAGCAAGCGTTCGGGATTTATTTTTGCAGCATTTAGATTTGGATTTGGATGTTTGCCGCAATGAACGCGATTTATTGGCCGG
Organism: Patescibacteria group bacterium; assembly: GCA_028716045.1. Taxonomy (NCBI): domain Bacteria; species Patescibacteria group bacterium. The sequence goes on along the minus strand of JAQUQO010000001.1, from coordinate 785,494 downwards.
CGAAGCCGAGAAGAGAGGGCAGAAAATTAAAAAGGAAGACTCCTTTGACGATATTTTTTTCAAAATGTTTCTTAATAAAATTGAACCGAATTTCCCGGCTGACCATCCGCTGATTGTTTATGATTATCCTTTGCCCATGGCCGCTTTGGCTTGCCAGAGCAAAAGTAACCCGCTTTACGCCGAACGTTTTGAGGTTTATCTCGGCGGCATGGAATTAGCCAATGCCTTTTCGGAATTGATTGACCCCGTGGAACAGTGCCGGAGATTTCTACGGGAGCAAAAAGCGCGGGCGTCGTTAGGTAAAGACACGGATGTTTTAGACGAGGGCTTGCTCAAAGCGCTGGAAGCCGGAATGCCGGCCACCGCCGGAATCGCGCTGGGAGTTGACCGGTTGGCTATGCTGTTCGCGGATGCCAAAATCATAGACGAAGTGTTGCCTCTGCCAGCCAGCCAATTATTCAAAGAAAATTAAAATAATAAAAATATGTCAGACATCAGAAAATGGGCCATTGTAAAATTCAGAGGCGAGCTTTGCGTTATCACCGATTTTCAACATATTAACCCGGGTAAGGGCAGCGCTTTTACCAGAGTTAAATTAAAAAATGTAAAAACCGGAAAAGTGGTGGAAGAAACTTTCAAGGGCGGAGCCGAGGAATTGGAAAACGTGGAAACCGAGCATCGCAATTTACAGTATCTTTATCACGACGACGCCAATTATTATTTTATGGACAATACGAATTACGAACAGGTGGGAGTAGGGGCGGATATTATCGGCGACAACGCCAAGTTTTTAAAAGATGACCAGGAAGTGGTGGCGATGTTTTATGAAGGATTGCCGGTGACCATAGAATTGCCGCGCAAGATGGAGTATAAAGTGATTGAATCGCCGGATGCCGTCAAGGGCGACAGCGCCGCCGGCAACGTCACCAAAGTCATCAAATTGGAAAATGGTTTGGAGGTTAACGCCCCGCTCTTCATCAAAGTCGGTGACATTATCAAAGTTAATACGGAAACGGGAGAATACGTGGAACGAGCCAATTAAATTTATCTCATAAAAAAACATCCCGAGAAGGGATGTTTTTGATTTTTATAAAGAAGGCAAGCTGCCTTCCGCCGATTAATAGTTGGTTCAATCTTTAAGATTGAACCAACGTAGGGGAAAGGGAAAGTTTTCCCATTAAAGAATTTCGGCAAAATTAATTTGGAAGTCTCTAAATTCCTCTGCGACTCGGTCAAACGCCGTTGATGGAATAACTAGGATTGAACCATTTTCTTCCCAACGTTTGGGCATGCCCAGTAAATCCCTCCTGACCCATTGCGGATTCAAAAATCCGGCAGGATTTTCCGCGTCTTCATTGTCTACTTCGCACTTTTGTTCCGGGTTGCGCAATCTAAGTTTTCTAACCCTAACGTCTTCCAATCGGCAATCTTTCCATTCTGGTGCATGACCCATTTTTAATTTAGCCATCGGTGCCATCCTCCTTTGTTATTTTCTTTGATTAACAAAACCTCCAAGATACTTAGCTTTATAAATTTTTTTTCCACTCATCACGATTGTCTCTTCGCCAAAAAAATTGTCAATTTCGCCATCGTACTTATTGGCATAGACTAAATCACCCTCAACGTATTCTTTCGGACCGCGGAAAGGGTGGTCTTCGGGAATCAATGACAGGGCTTTCTGTAAAAATCGATAAACTACTTCAAAATCCGGAGCAGGCCTATCAACCAAGCCATAGTAAACCATGATATAAATCGGTTCATTCTTCAGAAATACAACCTCTCTACCGCCAAACGGCTCACCGCCGAAGTAATTATCGTGATATTTTAAATCGCCATCTTCAAAAATCAGAGTCGTCGATTTATCATTTTCAATAATTTTTTTAGCTTTGTCACCAGCCGCGTAGGTAGATTTTTTTGCTTTTACAAGAAATTTACAAAGCTGATTTTTATCAAACACAAGTTTTTTATTAAAAGAAAACAGTTTTTATTTAGCTCGTGAACCGCTAATAGTTGGTTCAATCTTTAAGATTGAACCAATGTGGGATTTAGGCAGACGAGCATTAAGAATAGAGTTATTTTGACTCCGTAGTCCCTACACAACCAGATCCACCGCTACCACCTTCGCAATTAAGTCCTGTTCCTCCTCCATTAGAAATTCCAACCACGCCCGCCTTTATTTGGTTCTTCTGACACAATGTTAGATCTTCGTTTAGTTGTGTTATTTTTGGATTAAAATAAAAATGTACACTACCTATTCCAAATAAAAGTGCTAGAATTAGATCGATTAAAAGATGCTTGATTACTTTTTTGAACATATATTTTAGGTATTTAAATAATAATTTTATTTAGCTTGCGATAACAATTATTCCGCGTTTTCTTTGGCTTCCGCCGCTTTCCTGACGGCCGCAGAAATTTCTTTGGCCAGCTTTTTGTCTTCCTTAATCATCATTTTTGCGGTTTCCCGTCCCACGCCCAATTTTATTTCTCCAAAGTTGTAAGAATTGCCGCTCTTGGAAATAATGCCATAGAGCAGGCCGACGTCAATCAGGTCGCCAGAGAGAGAAATGCCCTCGTTGTACATAATGTCAAATTCGCAGGTGCGGAACGGCGGCGCCACTTTATTTTTTACGACTTTAATTTTTACGCGATTGCCTATTATTTTTTCTCCCAGCTTGATTTGCGCGGCGCGGCGGATTTCTATTCTGACTGAAGAGTAAAATTTCAAAGCCATGCCGCCGGTAGTGGTTTCCGGATTGCCGAAGACAATGCCAATTTTTTGGCGGGTCTGATTAATAAAAACCACCACGGTTTTGCTCTTGCTGATAATGCCGGCGAGTTTGCGCAGGGCCTGGCTCATCAGGCGCGCCTGCAGTCCCATATGCTGTGCTCCCATTTCTCCCTCAATTTCCGCCTTGGGCGTCAGGGCGGCCACGGAATCAATCACCACCACATCCACGCCGTTGGAGCGCACCAGAGTTTCTAAAATTTCCAGGGCCTGTTCACCGGTGTCCGGTTGGGAAATCAGAAGATTTTCTACGTTGACGCCGATTTTTTTGGCATAATCTGGGTCCAGCGCGTGCTCGGCGTCAATAAACGCCGCGGTCCCGCCCATCTTTTGTACTTCGGCAATGATGTGTTGGGCCAAAGTGGTTTTTCCCGAGGACTCGGGTCCGAAAATTTCAGTAATACGTCCCCGCGGCACGCCGCCGATGCCCAAAGCCAAGTCCAAAGAAAGACAGCCGGTCGGCACGGCCTCCACTTCAATTTTTTTTGCCTCGCCGAGGCGCATAATCGCGCCCTCGCCGAACCTTTCCTTAATTTGCGCGATGGCCTCTTCAGTGGCTTTATTTCGTAATTCTCCCTCCGCTCCATCTTGTTTATTTTTGGTCATATTTATTAGTTGATTATTTAGGAATTTCTTCTACGAAGATATTTCTATAGATAAAATTTTCTCGGCTATGTTTTTTCTTGGCAGTTATTTTTATGGTATTTATTCCGGTTTGGAGTTGCAGTTCTTTGAAAAAATTGCCGGTCGGGTCGGCTAAAACTTCCTGCTCATTGATGGTGATTTTGGCCTCCGGTTCCGTCTGCCCCCTGACGGTAATCAGGGTAGTGTTAAGAGTGAGATTTTCCGGCGGTTCAAATATGGCAAGTCGGGGCGGGGAAATAATGTCTTTGATTTCCAGCCCCAGATAACCGATGAGCAGTCCGACAATAATCAGAACGAAAGTAATCCGGATAATTCGGGGAGTGTTTATTAAATTTTTTTCCGAAACTTTGGCCACGAACGGCTCTTTTTTATTCCTTTCATGCAGGGCCTCGTAGTTGCTCCTTTCTTCTAAAAATTGTCTGGTGAGAGGTTCGGCCGGAAGTTTTAATTCTTCCAGATATCTTTTTAAAAAATTTTTACTGTAAACATTGGCCGGCAGATTTTTATAGTCGCCGTTTTCCAGCGCCAGCAGATATTTTAAGGGGATGTTTATTTTTGCGGAAATTTTTTCCAGTTGAAGGTTAAGCCGTTTCCGTTGTTCCAGCAGTTTTTCTCCCAGCTGTTTTTGGTCGTGGATTGGCCGTTGTCTGAAAAGCATAGAAGTTATTCTTTTTCTTCGGTTTCTTCTTCGTCTTCAATTTCTTCGCCATCCCCATTTTCCTCAGGATATTCACCCTCGCCGCTATCCTCTTCTTCGGTTTCACCCATATTAGCATCAGAGCTTTCGTTTATCAAGATTTCCCGTGGTTTAGCTCCGTCAGCCGGCCCGATAAATCCTTGTTCTTCCAGCAAGTCCAAAATTCTCGCCGCCCGCGCATAGCCGACTTTCAGCCGGCGCTGGAGCAAAGAGGCCGAGGCCTTGCCCGCCTGTGAAATGACTTCTTTGGCTTCGCCTAAGAGTTCGTCGCCGTCGTCCCCATCCGGAGAAAAATCAAAAGCGGTGGTGGTGATTTTTGGTTTGGCAATAATTTCAGAATTATAATCCGGACCGTCGCTGTCCCGCTTTAAGAAATCAATGACTCTTTTTATTTCTTCATCGGAAACAAAAGCCCCCTGGATTCTTTTGGATAAAGTGAGTTCAGCTGAAGTGTAAAGCATGTCCCCTCTGCCTAAAAGTTTTTCCGCGCCGGAAGTGTCCAAAATCGTCCGGGAATCAACCAGCGAGGCGACGCTGAAAGCGATGCGCGCGGGGATGTTAGCTTTGATCAGTCCGGTAATAATGTCCACCGACGGCCGCTGGGTGGCGAGTATTAAATGAATGCCGACTGCTCTGGCCATTTGCGCCAGCCGGACAATGGCGCCCTCAACTTCGTGGCCGGCGGACACCATCAGGTCAGCCAGCTCATCAATGACTATTAAAATGTAAGGAAGTTTTTCTGACGGATGAGCGGTATTATAAAAATCAATATTTCTTTTTTGAGTTTTAGAAAGCAGTTCCAGCCGGCGGTCCATTTCCAGAATCGCCCATCTCAAAGCGTTGACCGTTTTAGTGACGTCGGTAATTACCGGCGTCAGCAGATGGGGAATGCCGTTATAAACCGGCAGTTCCACTCTCTTGGGGTCCACTAAAATAAATTTTAAATCTTCCGGTCCGTTTTGATAGAGTAAACTGATAATGATGGTGTTGAGGCAGACACTTTTGCCGGAACCGGTCGCGCCGGCGACCAGCAGGTGCGGCATTCTGCCGATATCCGCTATCCATGTCTTCCCCGCCACATCCTTGCCGAGAATGATTGTTAAATTAGAGGCGCGTTTTTTAAATTCGGCCGATTCCAAATTTTCCCGCAAATTAACGATAGCGACTTTTTGGTTTGGCACTTCAATGCCCACCAGCGATTTACCCGGTATCGGCGCCTCAATGCGAATGGGATGCGCGGCCAAAGCCAAGGCCAAATCATTATGTAGAGTGGTGATGCGCGAAAGTTTGATTCCCTCCGACGGCTTGAGAGTATATTGGGTTATCGTCGGCCCGACGCTGACGCCGCCCATTTCCACCGGTATGCCGAAATTTTCCAAAGTTTTTTGGATAAGAATTTTGCCAACTTCAATATCGCCGGAAGTCGGTTTGCTGGGTTTGTTATCAAGCAGGTCTATGGGCAGGTCAATTTTTTTTCTGATTTTGGCCGGGGGTTGCGGTTCCAGCAGGGGCCGGGAGGCATTCGGCCAGAGCGGTTTTTTAGAAAATTTTTCTCTTTCCGTCTTTTCGTCAATCTCTTCGTCCCTTTCTTCCTCTATTTCCTCTTCGGCTTCTTCGTCACTTCTAAATCGGTCCGGAATTGATTTTAATTTTGACCCGATTAGCGCGCCGGGAGACAAAATGCGGGAAAGGGTGGTATTAAACATCGTGAGAAAAGAAATAACCAGCAACGCCGCGAGAACAATGAGCGTAGCCCAAAATCCCATAATTTTTTGCAGCGGGTAGCTGGAAAATAATCCGATATATCCGCCGCCTTTGCCCGCGGGAATTATGTCCGTCGCCTGTTCCAAGGGGACAGAAAGATGCATTAACCCCGTGACGCTTAAAATAAATAAAAAAAGCCCCAGGTAATTAACCCGGCGCAAATCGTAACGGCTGGGGAAAAGCAAAACATAACCGAGAATTATTAAAATTATCGAGAAGAAAAAATCCGCCCAGCCGAAAGCCATGCCTAAAATATGCGTGATAAATTTTCCCGCCGACCCGGCAATGTCAAATAAACTTAAAATGCTTAAGCCCGCCGCGGCAAAGAAAATAATTACCAGAATTTGCCTTTTGGCTTCCGGGTCCAGTTCCCAATCCCACCTTTTGATTAACGGTTCATTACCGTTTGTTTTTTTATTTTTCCGCCGCATATTTGTAAAAATAAGATAAAATTTTAAACTCGGTTATTTAGAAATTATAACATATTCAGTCCGATTAGCCAATCGGGTAAACAAAAAACCGGCAGAGGGCTGCGAACGGCACTAGAACTTTAATTTACGAATTAAAGCCAAAAAGTCGAGGAGAGAGATTTTCCCCGTATCACGGGAAACTCCTCACCCGAAGGATCGGAGAGTCCCCGCTTTTAGGGAGACTTTTTTTCTCCAACCCGATTGAAGTTCGTGTGTTCGCAGCCCTCTGCCGGCTGCACCTCATTTATTATATTGTAAATTATGAATCTTGGAAAGAGTTTCTTTATCAGACCGCTAACTCGTTAACGGGCTGGTAAAGAAAGGCAGATTGTTGTCTGCCTTACCCCATTCTTTTTTTACTTTGTAGGGATGCAAATGAGGATTCGTAATTCCCCTACAAGTTGTTTAATTTCATTCTTACCTTTTTCCTTTCGGCATTTTAGTTATTTACTACCGGTTGTTGGTGCCGGTGTTCTTTTTGTTTTTGGAGTTTTTCTTTGTGGACCGCAATCAACGACGGAAGTTTTTCGGCAAAAGGATTATTGAAAATTTCTTTTGCCTCATTCTCTTCCCTCGGAGCGTTTGCGCTGGGGTAGATGAAGCCGATTTTGCGAAGAATGTTTTCCACTTCTTCGGCGATGAAGAACTTGATGAATTCTCCCCGCTTTTTTCCCTCAATCCTCTCTTTTTTATGGAAAGAGCAGATGTAAGGAATTTTTCCGGTTTTTTTAATCCGCTCAATCACTTCGTGAAAAGTTTCTTCGCGGTCCGCGGCGAGAACATCATCGATTCTCACTACCTTAGGGCCAAACTTTGCTTCCACTATTTGACCATGGTGGTGGTTGCACCCTGGATGGGAGCAGACGATTTCCGGATGTTCTCCGCCTACTTCCGCCTGTTTTTCCTTCAGGGGTTTATCCACCTCGGCATCTCTTTCTAATGATTCTGCCAAGGGGAAGAAAAGTCTTCCTTTCTCCCACGGCTTGCGGATTTTTTTGTCTTCTTCCCGCATGCAAGTAAAGCAAAAAATTTTCGTCGGATGGTGACTTCCGGGTTTTTTGGGCTTTGCCCACCACCTCCACCTCCACTCCTTAGTAAATTTGCCAGTCTTAGAATCCCTTTGAATGATTTTTTCCTTTGGGAATTCAACTGGTTCGAAGCATCTTTCACATCTTGCCATTGCTAGTTCCTCCTTAAATTAAAAGGTTAAAAATTTATTTTAAACTTTTTACCGATTGGCAAAAAGGTTTTTAAAGAACAACTCTCTTATCAAGAAAAAAAGTTTGATAAAAATTTTATCAACTATTTTCTTTTGGTAAGAAACGGGGGGCAAACAGATGTTTCTGTTCGCCCCCGTATCTAGGAGGAAATTTATTTAGTCGGCTTTTAAAAAGGCCGTTATTTTTGTCTGGAGGGGGTGAGGGTTAAGCTCACACAAGCCGCGAAAGGCAAGGCGACAAATATCCTTACGGATTGTCTTGCGACTGTCGCGCCCCTCCATAACTCTCGCTAAAAACTTTTTAACGAAGGTTATGGAGGGGAGTTTTTGGCTCCCCCATTTTTTGATTTTTTTTTAGTTTCCGATGGCGAGCATAGTGATTAAACCGCCGGCCAATACGACGAAGAAGAAAAAATTCATCAGCGAATTGTAATCAAAGAAGCTCTTGTAATGATTTACGCCGCCGAAATTTTTCTCATTATGGGTTTTCGTCATCATTTCCCTTTTCCTCCTCTATTGTTAATCAAATGTTAATCAAGGTCCGTCTAAATCTATGAAATTTACCTCACAAGGAGATAAACCTCATAGATTCGGACGGACGGGCAATCGCGAACGATTGCCTTAATTGCCTCTGATATGGAGAATTGATAGGGCCGAGCGTTGTTTAATTTTTATTTAAATTATTTTGTGCCCTCCAACTCTCCATGTCAGAAGCAATTTTGATTGTCAGAAAGCGGAGGATAGAGGCCAAGTTTTTGTGCGCATGCGCACCGCTTAGCATGGCGGTTGGCTGGGATATTTCCAGTAGAACCGGAATTATCCAAGTTAGCGCCGCTTATTTGCCGCCGGCCCTCCTTAGGCCGGGCGTCAAATAAGTTTCTACCCCTCCTGTTTCTGGCAACCAAAAAGGCGGTTGAAAAACTGTCCCGTTTTTGGTTAATGAGAGAGTTTTCCAACCGCCTTTAAGCTTCCATATATATCATATATCAGCAGATACTGGTTAACGGTATCTGCTGGTATAAATTTATAATAAAGCCGATAAAAACAATTGGGCTTATCCCGAGAAATCGGGATAACTCTCTCCCCAATAGGTTTTAAAGTTCATTTATTTTTAACCTTTTATTATACCACATTCGGATGATTTTGTCAAGACCCTTGCCTGAATTTTGTTGAAAAATAAGGGTTTTTTGATATAATTCAAGCTTTTTAAATCCCCTTATCTTGCCCGGCTCAAGTTTTTTAAAGACAGGGTCAAGCGTTACATCGTCCGGATTTTTATCCATAACAAATTATAATAGCATATTTTAACGATTTTGTCAAGACGCATCCCATATTTTTTGGCTAATATTAGATAAAAAAATAATTTTGTGGATAAAGTGTTATTAGTGGGTTAATATGCGCTTGTGGATAGAAATCAGAGATTTCGTCAATTTTGGCTAATTTTAGATAAAAGAATCAAATACTTGACAACTTAGAATTGCTTGACAGTTTATTTAAACTTTGTTAGTATAAAAGATACGTAAAAGTCAATTATTTCTATCGAGCGTTTTTTCTTTTATATTAGCCATTTTTCCTTCGTCAGAAGGAATCCGTTCAAAGCAAAAAGGGACTTTCCCATTAAAAATTGTGAACGGCTTGGCAAAAATTTCATGCTTATCTTAGCTGAAAAACAATCCATCTTTTAGTTTAAACTCGCCCCCGAAACTCCTTTGTGGGGAGATTTTTTGTTATCCAAAATTTTAATAATTAATAAAATAATTTTTAAAATATATATGAACGACGGCAAATACGTTTTAACTGAAAACGGCAGAGTGGCCTTTAGTTATATTAAAGACGCGATGCCCCTCCCTGACCTCGTTTGTATTCAAAAAGATTCTTATCGCTGGTTTTTTAAAGAAGGAGTCAAGGAACTTTTTGAAGAAGTTTCTCCTATCACCGATTTTACCAAAAGAGATTTGGAACTGAATTTCGTGGATTATTATTTAGACGAACCAAAATTTGACGAAGTGACCAGCCGCGAAAAAAATGTCACCTATGAAGCGCCGTTGAGAGTCAAGGTGCAACTCGTCAATAATCGCACCGGCAAAAAAGTTAATCAGGAAATATATTTGGGTGATTTTCCTCTGATGACCAGCCGCGGGACTTTTATTATTAACGGCATTGAGCGGTCGGTCGTTTCCCAGATTATCCGTTCGGCCGGCGTTTTCTTTTCTTCGGAATTTGCCAAGGGCCGTCGTTATTACGGAGCAAAAATTATTCCGAACCGCGGGGCTTGGCTGGAAATAGAGACAGACCAAAACGGCGTGTTGTGGGTGAAGATAGACCGCAAAAGAAAAGTGGCCATAACTTCTCTTTTGCGCGCTTTCGGCTGGTCCAGCAACGAAGAAATAATTAATCTTTTTACTGATGTGGATACTGACCCGGAGCATAGTTATATCAAGGCCACGCTGGATAAGGACGCGGCCAAAAACGAAGCCGACGGGCTTATTGAAGTTTATAAAAGAATCAGGCCGGGGGATTTGGCCACGGCTGACAACGCCAAACAGCTTATCTACTCCATGTTTTTCCGTTTTGACCGTTATGATTTTGGCCGAGTCGGACGTTATAAATTAAATATCCGTTTTAACGAGAAGCTGCCGATTAATAAAGAAACGAGAATTTTAAGAAAAGAAGACCTCATCAGTATTATCAAAGAAGTTATCAGATTGAATGTCACGCAATCCGATTCGGACGATATTGACCATTTGGGGAATCGCCGCATCCGCGCGGTCGGCGAGTTGGTGCAGAATCGTTTTCGCATTGGTTTGGCGCGCATGGAAAGAATTATCAAAGACAGAATGAGCACGCTGGATGTCACTTCGCTCACGCCGGCGCGTTTAATTAACGCCCGTCCGCTCATCAGCGCGGTCAAAGAATTTTTTATGTCTTCCCAGCTTTCCCAGTTTATGGATCAGACCAACCCTTTGTCCGAGCTGGAACACAAGCGCCGCCTTTCCGCCATGGGTCCGGGGGGACTTTCCCGCGAAAGGGCCGGTTTTGACGTGCGCGACGTGCACCGCACTCACTACGGCAGAATTTGCCCGATTGCCACTCCCGAAGGACCGAATATCGGTTTGGTCGGGCACTTGGCTTCTTATGCGCGAGTCAACGAATTTGGTTTTATTGAAACTCCCTTTTGTAAGATTATCCATGACCCGGCCAATAAGCCGGAATTAATTAGTGGAGAAATTTTAAGGGAAGATATTAAAAATCCGAAAAGCGGGGAAGTTTTAGCCAAAGCCGGTGAACTCATCACTGAAAAGTTAGCCAAAGAAATCAGCGAAACAGGGTTGCCAACCATACCGCTTAAGCCGCGAGTGACCAAAGAAATTATTTATTTGGACGCTTTCAGCGGGGAAAGATTTATTTCCACTGCCGCCACCACGACCATAGACGAAAAGGGATATTTTATTAAAGACAGGGCTGAAGTCAGAAAATTCGGCGAGCCGACGGTAGAACATGTTTCGGAAATTGATTTGATGGATGTTTCTCCAAAACAAATCGTCAGCATTGCCACTGCTCTTATTCCTTTTTTGGAACACGATGACGCGGTCAGAGCTCTGATGGGAACGAATATGCAACGTCAGGCGGTGCCTTGCATTAAACCCGAGGCTCCGTTGGTGGGTACCGGCGTGGAAGGCCGAGCCGCCAAGGATTCCGGACACGCCATTGTGGCGGAAGACAGCGGAGAAATTACGGCGGCCAGCGCGGGTCAGATACAACTGCAGACCAAAAAAGGCGAAATAAAAAATTATTACTTAAATAAGTTTATCCGTTCCAACGCTTCCACTTGCATTAACCAGCATCCGACGGTCGTCAAGGGACAAAAAGTATCTAAGGGGGATTTATTATCTGACGGACCGGCGATAGACAAGGGAGAACTGGCGCTCGGGCAGAATATACTCGTGGCCTTTATGTCCTGGGAAGGATACAACTATGAAGACGCCATAATTATTTCCGAGAGATTAGTCCAGAAAGACCGCTTTTCCTCAATCCATATTGAAAATTATCAGATTGACGTTCGCGATACCAAACTCGGACCCGAGGTGGTGACCTCGGATATTCCCAATATCAGCGAAGAGAAATTTAAAAATCTGGATGCTAATGGCATTGTGCGCATCGGCGCCGAAGTTACTTCCGGAGATATTTTAGTCGGTAAAATTACGCCCAAAGGAGAAACCGAGTTATCAGCCGAAGAAAAATTATTGCGCGCTATTTTCGGGGAGAAAGCCCGCGATGTCCGCGACAGTTCTTTGTATTTGGAGCATGGTGAGCACGGTAAAGTGGTGGATATCAAAATGTTTTCTCAAGAAAACGGGGACAAGCTTCCGCCGGGAGTTATTAAATCCATTCAGGTGGCGGTGGCGGATATGCGCAAATTGCAAAGAGGAGATAAGATGGCCGGCCGTCATGGCAATAAGGGCGTGATTTCCAAAATTGTACCGGTGGAAGATATGCCTCACCTTGAGGACGGCACACCCGTAGATATTATTTTAAGTCCTTTGGGCGTGGTTTCTCGTATGAATATCGGACAAATTTTAGAAACGCATTTAGGCATGGCCGCCCATAAACTTGGTTATAAGGTAGTGACGCCGGTTTTTGACGGCATCTCCGAAGAAAAAATAAAGGAAGAGCTGCGCAAAGCGGAATTTCCGGAAAGCGGCCAGGTTACTTTATATGACGGGCGGACGGGTTATCCTTTTGAAAATCCGGTGACCGTTGGTTATATTTACATGCTCAAGCTGAACCATATGGTTGAAGATAAAATTCACCAGCGTTCCATCGGCCCTTACTCGCTTATTACCCAGCAGCCGCTGGGCGGCAAGGCGCAATTCGGCGGCCAGCGTTTTGGTGAAATGGAAGTTTGGGCGCTGGAGGCCTATGGCGCTTCCCATACTTTGCAGGAAATTTTAACCATAAAATCAGATGATGTGCCGGGACGTTCCAAGGCCTACGAGTCCATTATTAAAGGCGAGCCGATTAGAAAAATCAACATTCCGGAATCTTTTAATGTTTTGGTCCGCGAGCTCAAGGGTCTGTGTTTAGATGTTGAGCTTTTAAGGGATGGCCAGAAAATCAAAGGGATAGACAAGGGAGAAGAAAGAAATCCTTACGATAAAAAATAATCTATTAAATACTATGATAGTAGATACATTAAAATCTCTTGACTTTAATTCCATAAGATTAAAACTGGCTTCCCCGGAGGAGATCCATAATTGGTCTTACGGCGAAATAAGCCGTCCAGAAACCATTAATTACCGCACGCAAAAACCGGAGAAAGGCGGTTTATTCGCCGAGGAAATTTTCGGGCCAAGCAAGGATTGGCAGTGCTATTGCGGCAAATACAAAAAAATAAGATATAAAGGAATTATTTGTGATAAGTGCGGCGTGGAAGTCACGCATTCTTTAGTGCGCCGCGAACGCATGGGCCACATTGATTTGGCCTCCCCGGTTTCGCACATTTGGTTTTTGCGCGGCGTGCCCTCGCGCATTGGTTTAGTTTTAGATTTATCGGTTCAGTCGCTGGAAAAAGTGGTTTATTTCGCCAGCTTTATTATTACGGAGGTCAATGAGGAAATTAAAGCGCAAACCATGGAACAGTTGAAGCAGGAATTTAAAAGCAAGGGGAAGATATTAGAAAACGATTTTGAAAGGCAAGCCAATGAGTTGCGCAATAAATTACAAGCCGACAAAAAAAATAAAGAGTCGGAAAAAAAGATAACCAAAGAACTCGCCAACGTAATTGAAATAAAAGAAAAAAACCAGGCAGAGTTAAAAGAGGAGTTTGAAACGGCGGAGCGGGAACTGAAAGAATTGGTTCCGTTAAAAATTATTTCCGAAAATGATTATCAAAATTTGTCTTTAAAATATGGTCATGTTTTTGAAGCGAGTATCGGCGGCGAAGCAATGCGTTATTTATTAAGTAAGGTTGATTTAGGGAAAACTATTAATATTTTAGAAAAAGAAATTTTATCCGCCTCCGGCGCTAAAAAAGACCGGCTGATTAAACGTTCGCGCTTGCTCAAAAGTTTACAGATTAATAAAATTCGTCCCGAATGGATGGTGCTCACCACTATCCCCGTTATTCCGCCGGATTTAAGGCCCATGGTGCCATTGGATGGCGGTAGATTTGCTACCTCCGATTTGAATGATTTGTATCGCCGCGTGATTAACCGCAACAATCGTTTAAAAAGATTGTTGGATTTAAACGCTCCGGAAGTGATTGTTCGCAACGAAAAAAGAATGCTGCAGGAAGCGGTAGACGCTTTACTTGATAACAGCGCCCGCCAAAGCAAAACCGTGGTGGCTTCCACTGGTCAGAAGCGACAACTAAAATCCATCGCCGATATTTTGCGCGGCAAGCAGGGACGTTTCCGCCAGAATTTACTGGGCAAGCGCACGGACTATTCCGGACGCAGCGTGATTATCGTCGGTCCAAATCTCAAACTGCATCAATGTGGTTTACCCAAGAAAATGGCTTTGGAATTATTTAAACCTTTTATTATCAGCCAGCTTATTAAAAACGGCGTGGTGCACAATATCCGTTCCGCTTCGCGTTACATTGAAGCCGGCCACGAAGATGTCTGGGACATTTTAGGCGATATAGTAAAGGACGCGCGAGTTTTACTTAACCGCGCGCCGACTCTGCATCGTTTGGGTATTCAGGCCTTTCAGCCGGTGCTGATTGAAGGCAAGGCCATCCAGGTGCATCCTTTGGTTTGTCCGGCTTTTAATGCCGACTTTGACGGAGACCAAATGGCCGTCCATGTTCCTCTGACCGAAGAAGCCAAGGTGGAAGCCAGAGAAATAATTTCCGCCGATAAAAATCTTTTAAAACCCGCCACCGGCAATCCGGTGGTCAATCCCGGCAAAGATATCAGCTGGGGGATTTATTACATAACTTCTTATTTGGACGAATCGGCCAAACCGCAAAAGTATTTTTCGTCAAAAGATGAGGCCGTGATGGCTTACCAATTAGGCAAACTTCCGCTTAGAGAAAAAATAAAAGTAAGAGTCGGCGGTTCCGCGAAGAAACCCGGAGAAACCGTGGAATCCTCGGTGGGCCGGTTGTTGTTTAACGATATCTTGCCGCCCAAGTTGGGTCGCGTGGAGGAAATTATTGATACTAAAAAATTAGCCAAGCTGGTCAGGTTGTGTCTGGAATATTATGGGCTGGAAAAAACAGTGGAATTTTTGGATAAGATTAAAGAGCTTGGTTTTTATCATGCAACTTTAGCCGGCTACTCTTGGGGCATGGATGATTTGCCGACGATTTCAAAAAAGCAGGATTTGGTGAAAGAGGGCAACCAAAAAGTTGACGAAATAGAAACGCAATATGCCGAAGGTCTTTTGACTTCCGCTGAAAAGCACGTGAAAATTATTGAGGTTTGGACGGAAATAAAAGACCGCATTGTAAAAGAATGCCGTTCTTCCCTTAATCCCCAAGGCCCGGTATTTTCTATGGTGGAATCCGGCTCCCGCGGTTCGTGGGGCCAGCTGACGCAGATGATTGGCATGAAGGGTTTAGTGAGCAGCCCCTCGGGAGAAATTATTGAATTGCCGGTTAAAGCTAATTTTAAAGAAGGATTCGGCGTCTTGGAATATTTTATTTCCACTCACGGCGCTCGCAAAGGCCTTTCCGATACCGCTCTGCGCACGGCCAACGCCGGTTATCTCACTCGTCGTTTGGTTGATGTTGCCCAGGATGTGATTGTTAATAAAGAGGATTGCGGCGACAAAGAGGGTGTGGTTATTACCAAGGAAGAGAGCGAAGAAATCGGGGAGCCGTTGGTTGACCGCATTGCCGGCAGGTTTGTTTTGGACGACGTTGTTAATCCTAAAAATAATAAAGTGATAGTGCCGAAAGGAGAAGCCATTACCGAAGCGCACGCGAGAGAGCTGGCTAAATTGGATATTGATAAAGTAAGGGTGCGTTCGGTCTTGACCTGTAAGATACACAAGGGGGTTTGCGCTAAATGTTATGGTTATGATTTAGGTCATAATAAACTCGTGGAATTAGGAACTCCGGTGGGAATCATCGCCGCCCAGTCAATCGGTGAGCCGGGCACCCAGCTTACTATGAGAACTTTCCATACCGGTGGTGTGGCCGGTCAAGACATTACCCAGGGGTTGCCGCGCGTTGAAGAATTATTTGAGGCGCGTTCGCCGAAGAAGAAAGCCCTGCTGGCTGAAGTTGACGGTGATGTCACAATTGAAGAAGCGGACCGCACGATTGAGGATACTTCGGGGAAAATGGTGGTAAAAAGCATTCATGGCCAGAAAACTTTGAAAATTTCTTACGAAGAGATGGAAGAAGATGATTATAAAGTTCCTGCCGGCGCCGAGGTGGCTGTCAAAGAAGGCCAGTTTGTTGATAAGGGGAATATCGTTTTCATCCGCAAAGACCATACGGAAGAAATCCGCGCCAAGCGGCCGGGGATGGTTAAAATAAATAAAAATAAAATCTCCGTCGTCACCACTGCCAAAAAAATAAGGGAGTATATTATTCCCCCGGGCTATGGCTTGTTTGTCAAAAATGGTGATAAAGTAAAAAAGGGCGACCAGCTTACCGAAGGAGATTTGGATTTACATCAACTTTTTGTTCTTCGCGGCAAAGAAGATGTCAAAAAATATTTAGTCAAAGAGATTCAGCATATTTATTCTTCACAGGGCCAAAAATTGAATGATAAGCACATTGAAGTGATTATCAGGCAATTATTTTCCCGCGTTATCGTGAGGGATACCGGCGACACCGATTTATTGCCCGGAGAAGTAATAGAAAAAAATCAATTTGAGAAAGCTAACGAGGCGGCCAAAAAGAATGGCGGTAAAGAAGCCAAGGCCGAGGAATTATTTTTGGGCATTACCAAAGTTTCTCTCTCCACGGAAAGCTTCTTGTCAGCCGCTTCTTTTCAGGAAACCGCCCGCGTGCTTATTGAGGCCGCTATCACCGGCAAAGTGGACCGCCTGGAAGGGCTGAAAGAAAACGTGATTATCGGCCGCGTTATTCCGGCTGGTACGGGGTTTAAGAAGAAATAATTGCGAATAGAAAAGACGCTCCCTAACCGGAGCGTTTTTTCTTTTAAAGTTTTAGTAAAATTTTTAAATGACTATTGACAAAATTCCCGAGATTTAATATACTATTTTATTGTTCTTTCAAAGGCAGGCCTGGGACTTGCGCGTAGTGCGCGGGTTAGGGGCGAGCCAAAAAATAGAGGTGCAAAAAATGGGTAAGAGAAAAAAGGGCAGTAAGTTTTTACAGGCGTTCGGCAAGGCGTTTGAAATTTGGAAGGTCCTGACCGACGCGGTGCTTTCAGCCGGCGGGACTGATGAAGATGTCGCTCGCATTCAGACCGACAAAAATTTGCTGAAGGAATTGGTTGAAGTAATTATGAAGTATGCTAAAGCCGTGTCCCAACCGGTTGCGGCTGTAGCCACTGCTGTCAAAGAATCATTTCAAAATCTTCTCGCCGCCTGCAAGCAGGATGGCTATCGCGACCCGGAGTTTACTGAATCGCGCTGGCCATTGGAACCCGTCGCTCCAGACGAGGATGATTATGAAGAAATCGAGCACCACTTTACTGGCACAATGACCATAGAAGAAGGTTTACGTCGTCTATCCGAAATGGAAACTAAGGGCGAAATTCGTCTGCTCAAGGGCTCGCGTCGGGCAATGAAGTACATCGCCGCGCACCCAAATGCTCAGCTGGATTATTCAATTATCCTCCCGCTTCGCGCGCAGGACTCCAATGGCGGCTGGGTTGTGCCGATCTTCTGCCACGATGGCCCTAGGCGCTTCTTGGACTTGTGCTACCTTGATGGCGAGGCTGACCCGGACTGCAGTTGGCTCGTCCTCTGCCAGCGTCCCTCGGTCAAGAGTTAAATTGACCGGCGCTTGAATTTCGTTTTTTGGACTTTCGTTACCTCGTGTTCACGCAAGATAACTCCGATCCTTTCAATTTTTTAAAACCCGTTGCGAATTATCGCAACGGGTTTTTTCTTTTAATGTTTTGTCGGTAAAATGTTCCTAAATTATCTTGATTTTTCCCCTTGATTTTTCCTTGCCTTTTTGTTATTATTATTTATACAGAATTATAAATTTATTCTATGTCCGGGCATTCTAAGTGGCACAATATCCAACAGAAAAAAGGCGTGGCCGACAAAAAACGCGGCGCGCTTTTTTCCCGTTTAGCCAAGGCCTTGACAGTAGCCGCCCGCGAAGGCGGCGGGGACCCGTCGGCTAATTTTAAATTGCGGTTGGCCGTGGACAAGGCCAAAGCCGCCAATATGCCCAAGGATAACATTGAACGGGCGATTCAGCGCGGCACGGGCGAAATCGCCGGAGAACAAATTGAGGAAATTATCTACGAAGGATTTGGTCCGGCCGGGATGGCGATTGTAGCCGTGGTTTTAACGGATAATCGCAATCGCACGGCCTCGTCAATCAAGCATCTTTTTTCCAAACACGGCGGCAATCTCGGTTCTCCGAACAGCGTCTTGTGGATGTTTGAAAGGAAGGGAGTTTTAAGAATCAAAATGGACACTGTTAAAATGCCCAGAGAAGAGTTTGAATTGAAACTCATTGATTTGGGGGCCGATGATATTAAGGAAGAGGAAGGATTTTTGGCGATATTAGTCCCGCCGGAAAAACTGCAACTTATTAAAGAGTCGCTGGAAAAAGAAGGATTGATTGTTGATTATGCTGAAATAGAATGGGTGGCCAAGGAAAAAATTTCCCCGCCGCCGGAAGAGCGGGAGCGTCTGGAGCAATTTTTTGAAGCGCTGGATGAAGACGAAGACGTTGATAATTATTATTCAAACCTAAAAGAATAAGTATGGTTATTTTGGGCATTGACCCGGGGTTTGCCATTACCGGTTTTGGCTTGTTAAAAAAACAGGGAGTGGACTTAACTCACCTTAGCCACGGCTGTATCAGAACAGACAAAGGGGAAAATTTTTGTTTACGTTTAAAAAAGCTCAATCAGGAGTTGAATAAATTAATCAAAAAACACCGGCCGGATTGTTTGGCCATTGAAGAATTATTTTTTTGTAAAAATGCCAAAACGGCGCTGAATGTCGGACAGGCGCGTGGTGCGATAATTCTCGCGGCCATTAACAATAATTTGCCGATTTACGAATATACGCCGCTGGAAGTCAAACAGGCGTTGACGGGCTATGGCCGGGCTGACAAAAATCAGGTACAGCAGATGGTTAAAATCATTTTAAAATTAAAAGACATCCCCCGGCCGGACGATGCCGCCGACGCTTTAGCCGTGGCTTTTTGTTGCGCCAGCAGTATGGGGAGAAAAAGTTAAAGATTGGCTATGAACTTTTCTCGCCAAGAAAAAATTATCACCAGTTATGGATTTAAGAAGCCCGGCGCGTCGTTTTTTGTTTTTATCGCTCCTCATGCCGCTGGCGATGATAAAAAAACCGGAGTGATAGCCAGCCGGTTGGCGCGTCTTCTTGGCGGGTTTTTAGTGGTTAATAATAGATATTTTAAAAAAGAGAATAAACAGGCGGCTCAATATCCGGAACGAGTGGAGGATTTTAATAATTTGTGCTGGGGGCGTTCTTACAATAAATATCTTTGGAAAAAGAAGCGGCCGGAGATGAAAAAATTTTTTCGGGACATCGCCGGTTATTGCGCTGAAGCGGAAAAACACAGCCAAGACAGCAGGGCGGTAGCAGTGTATATTCACGGAGCGCAGGATGTCGGAGTAGGGGTGGATATCGGCGTGGGGGCCAAAAGGCACAATACCAGCAACAAAATACTCGGTTCTAAAAGGCATAAGAACGTCGGGTTTAATACCGGAGAGATAACTTTAAAGATTAATACTTTAAAAAAGATAAAAAAAGATTTGGCGCGCGAGCTTGAGCAGGGTTATAATTTAAAAGTAACCGTCGGCGAAAGTTATTCCGGCTGGAGTAAACAATCAGCCATACAATTTCATAAACACGGCGGGCGGAATGATTATGCTTTGCAGTTTGAAATCGGCAGTTATCTAAGGCACCGTAAAGATAAAAGAAAATACATTGCTGATTTATTGGCGCAAGTTTTATTGAATAATTTTAAATAAAATATGAAAATCCACGTTCTCACTTATTCCAGCCCGACCAATTTAAGCCCGGTGACTAAAATGGATTTGGAGTTGTTGGATAAAGCCGCGCGGGAGCAGGGCCATGTTTTGGAAATAATTTACGCCAAAGATTGCCAGCTGAAATTTACCACTCGCCGACCGGAAATTTTAATTAAAAACCAAAAACCCGAGGACATGGAAGTTTTGCTCGTGCGGGCCAATTTTTTACATTATAATTTGGAGTCGTACAGCGCCATTATCAAGCAATTTCAAATGGCGGGGATACCGGTGATTAACAATCACTTGGCCGTGGTGCGGGCTAAAAATAAATTGCGCACTATGCAGGCCTTGAGCAAACTTAAAATTCCGGTGCCCAAAACCTATGTCATTGTTTCTTCCGAATATATGGACGATGTCATTAAAGGCATTGGTACG
Organism: Patescibacteria group bacterium; assembly: GCA_028716045.1. NCBI lineage: Bacteria > Patescibacteria group bacterium. Next base: position 765,360 of record JAQUQO010000001.1, on the reverse strand, counting down.
TTTCCGGTTATTTTAAAAACCATTTCCGGTTCTCACGGTAGCGGCGTTTCTATTATTGAAAGTAAGCGGGGGCTAAGGTCAGTCGTGGAAATGATGATTAGCGCCTCCGGGCCGACGCCGTTTATCATTCAGGAATATGTCAAAGAAGCCAAGGGCAAAGACATCCGGGTTTTTATCGTGGGCAAAAGAATTATCGCGGCGATGGAAAGGATTGCTACTAAGCGCGGTGAATTCCGTTCCAATTTTCATTTGGGCGGACGGGTGCGCGTGGCCAGCATGAGTCGCAAAGAGAAGGACGTGGCATTCGCGGCCATTAAAGCCGTGGGCTTGGATATTGCCGGCGTGGATATTCTGCGCACCAAGACAGGGCCGAAGGTTCTGGAGGTGAACGCCAATCCGGGCTTGGAAGGAATTACACAGGCCACCGGCCGCGACATTGCCGGAGAGATTATCAAATACGCGGTGAAGAAAGCGCGGCGGAGCAAGGTTCCGGTGGAAGACAAAGAAGTAAAAAGAGATTAATTTTGAAAATAAAAAAACATCCCGAGAAATCGGGATGTTTTTGTAAAGTAATTATTTTTGAAACAACCCCCTGACCCAGCCCCAAATGCCTTTGATTTGTTGTTCTGCTTTGGCGACTTTTTCCAGACGAGTTTGTTCTTGTTCTACTTTTTGAATCTGTTCTTGTAGGACCGTTTTAACTTCTTCGGCGCAATTTGTACACTCATTTTTGAGTTGGTTCAATTTTTCTATTCGGGTGCGATTTTTTTCCGCTTCTTGCTCAAGCACGCTGGCGGTTGTTTGGTCTCCGCCGGTAAAAAATTTAATAATCCGGTTGCGGGTCTGGAGTTTTTCCTCGGCTTGGATTGTGGACTGGACTGAATTGTTAAACTCTTGGGCAATCGCCGAAATTTGCGGACCGATACCTCCGGTCAGATTTTCCGCGGAAAGCAGGGAGTGAACTGCTTCTCTGACTATATTTTGATTTTCGTAGATTTTTTTAAGTTTGTTTTCCCGTAAGTTTTGCAGTTCTTCTTTTAATTCCAGTTTTTTTGTCTGGATTATTTCTTTGAGTTCATTTATATTTCGCGCTTTAATTTGTAATTCTTGCTGAACTTGGATAGCTTTATCCTCCCCCGCATTTTGAGTTGATTCTTCCACGGTGGCTTGGTTCGTTGTTCCGCTAGCCGAAGAAGCGGTCGGGGTTTCAGAAGAAGATGTAACTTCATCTACGTCAACTTTTTCAACCGGCGTTGCGGGTTCGACCATCTCGGTCGGAGAAGTTGCTTCTTCGGCGGCGGCTTCTTCTGTCGCCTGTCCGTTGCTATTTCCCGCCGTGGTTTTATTATTAGATAATGCGTCGGGACTGGCCAAGGCAGGCGCGCAGGCGAAAAGCGCGACGCTCAACGCAAAAATAATTTTTTTCATAAGAAATTTTTATTTATTATCTTTAATTATAACACATTCTGAGATTTCAAAAAAATCAATAAAAAAAGACCCTTCATTTTTGAAGGGCCTTGTAAGTGGTAAAAATTTTTACCGAGGTTGTTCTTTCGTCGGAGGTGTTTTGATTTCCTCCGGGCGCGGATTTAGGTGTTGAGGTTTACGCCCGGTTGGCGTCGGCTGCTTATCGCGGCGGGGATTGTTTTGGGAGGCGAAGCGTCTCAGATTAGAGCAGAATTCCATTCTCAAAACAGACAGGATGCAAGAAGGTTCGGAACATTTTTTGCTCCGCCAGCATTCTTTCGGCAGACGGTCAGGTTCAAAAGCGAACTTGACTATCTGTAAAAGTTGCTCAAGAGTTAGTGTTGTCGCCGGCTTATCGGCAGTTAAACTGCCGTTCAGCAACATTTCTCCCCTTTCGGAGTAAAACCAGATGGGTATTTCGTCTATTTCTCCGTATTTTTCAAGGTAGGGCATAGGGAATCGGCGGGAATCAATTTTTTTCTTTTCCAACTCTACCGAGCGTATAATAGCAATTACTGTTTTAATCGGCAATTTGTTTTTACTGCGGGAATTGGTATAGATTTGAACATTCCCCGCGCTGGTTTTTTGGATAAGAATATCACACTTGCCGCCATTTTCGTTTCTAAAAATTTTGTTGTGGTAAGCGCCGTCGTCATTAAGAGTGGCAATTCGTATCTGCTGTCCATTGGGCGCGGTGATTTGAAAAATTTTTGCTTTCCTATCGAATTCCCCGAGTTGATAACGATAGTAGATTCTGTCGCGGATTTTTACAAGCACCGCATCATAAAACCATTGCTGGTCGCCGGTTTTTTGTGTGATTATTTCCGCCAACACCGCCAATCCCCAGGGTCGGATTCTTTGACCCTTATCAATTTGTTCCACATACTTTTCAATGTCGATGTAGTCCGAAGGCGTTATGTCTAATTTTTCTTTTTCTGCCTCTTGCTGGCATTGTTTTAGCAATTTTTTGACATGAAACCCCTTCGGCATTTCCGGATTTTCAAGTTTTGCGATTATGGCGGCGGCTGCCCAATCAAAGACCATCATTTCCTTCTCCCGCCTTTCTTCTGGCGATAAGGGCATATTGGCGTAGGCCTGCCAATATACCTTTAACATATTGGCAAGGTCGAACGAGTCCCCGTTGGCGCGACTGTCAACGTTATGAGTGTAACGGAGAAAGTTTTTTACGCCCTTTTCGTTTTCTATGCCGAGAAACATAGCCATGAGTGACGACGCAGTTTCCCCTTTATTTTCGGGAGCGTGATCGTCAAATCTTCCTCGCCCGATTCCCAAACAAAGAGTGCCGGTTTTCAGGAGTTCATCACCATTATTGAATCTTTCCCCAAGAAATTCTATTTTTGCTGTTTCAATACCCGGGAAAATCTTTCCCCCGTGTTCTTTGGCAAGCAAATAGGCCCCGGCATCATCAACGTGGGGCTCTTTATGGAGAGCCACAATATTAATCGGATAAATCTTTCCCATTTCAATTCCTCCTTAGTTGTGTGTTTTTTGTTTATGTAAACGGCTTTTGACCATTATTTTCAAGAAACGATTAACCGTAAATTTTAGCATATTTCAGGGGTTTTGTCAAGGGGTTTGCTTTTTGCTATAATTACTCTGTTGAATAATTAAAAAACGGCCTTTCGGCCGTTTAAAAAGGAAAGATAATATGAGTGAAAATTGTTGCGCCAGTTGGCGCAGTCCCAAGGTCATTATCGGCCTTATTGTGGTTTTGCTTGTTGCCGGCGTTTTAACTATTTCCCTTATCCGCGACCGCATCGTAAATCCACCCCAATGGCAGGTTAACGTGGTCGGGCAGGGGAGAGTTGCTTATGAGCCGGATATTGCCAAAATAAATCTTGGCGTTCAGGTTGATAAAGTGGCCAAAGCCGAAGACGCGCTTACGCAGTTAAATGACAAAATGGATAAAGTTTATAAAGCAGTGATAGCCGCGGGGATTTCCAAAGAAGATATCCAGACGCAAAATTATTCTTTATATCCGCAATATGATTATGTAGATAATATTTCTAGATTGAGCGGCTATAACGCCAACCAGAGCATTATCGTGAAAGTCCGTGACATCCAGAAAAATTCCAACAGGGTCTCGGCGGTGATAGCCGCGGCGACCAAGGCGGGTTCCAATCAAATCACTGGTGTGGCCTTTGAAACCTCTTTGTTAAATGATTTAAAGCAGGAAGCAAGGTTAAAAGCCATTGCCGACGCCCGTACCAAAGCCACGGACATTTCTTCGGCGCTTGACGTCAGATTAGGGAAGATTGTCGGCTGGTGGGAAAATGTGGTTTCTTCTCCGGACACGGCCGGATATTATTATGGGGACGGCAAGGGTGGTAGCGGAGCCAGTCCTACGGTTCCCCAAGGTTCGCAAGAGTTAATTATTGAAGTTAATTTGAATTATCGGATAAGGTAAGGTGAATCAGATACAAAAAATTATTGAAACCTGCCCGCTCGCCTCGCTACCGCAAGCAAAGCGAGGCGAGCGGGAATTGTGGAAAAACCGGTCTTGTCACGATTGAAATTCTTTACTATTATTAGAGTGGTTAAGTCGATTAAATAAAGTGTATTTTATTTTTTATAATGTAGCGAGGGGGGTATGGTTTGTGTCGAAATTAAGAAAATTACGTTAATACTATCCGAACACGAGAGAGAGAAACGCCCGCAGATTTTCTGGTTTGGTAAAAAGTTTTAATAAAAGCATCGTTTTTAACGGTGTTTTTTATTTGAGGAAGGTTTTAATAAAAGTTTATTATTGAGTTATGAAAAAAGTTAAAAAATCAAGACAAATAAAAAGGTGGGGAAAACGAATTCTTCTTCCAGAAAGAAGAATTGCTGAACAGGAGGCGATTTTTTCCTCTGCCGGTGATCATGTAATGGGGTTGGTGGTTGTTAATAAAGATGGGAAAATAATTCGTGTCAACAAGGGCTTTGAATCGCTGACTGATTGGAAAGAAAAAGAAGTTATTGGAAAATTTTTGGTTGAAATTATTCCAAGGGAAGATGAAAATAGAAAAAAAGTGCCATTTAAAGAAAGAATTCTTTCAAAGGTATTGGCAGGGAAGATATTGACTACCACTACCACTACCACTACCGGTGGTATTGAAAAACTACCTACTTTTTATTATATCCGAAAAGACAAAAGCAGATTTCCGGCAACCAGTGTTATCAGCCCCTTGCTGTTTAGAGGAAAGATAGCGGGAGCGGTAGAAATTTTTTATGATATTACTAAAGAAAAAGAATTGGAGCGGATTAGGATGGATTTTTTATCGCTGGCCTCTCATCAATTGCGCACTCCGCTTTCCGGCACCAAGTGGCTGATTGAGACGATGTACAAGGGGGTTATAGGCCGGACGACAAAAAAACAAAAAGAGTATCTTGACGATATTTATAAAATTAATGAACGGATGATTAAACTTATTTCCGAAATATTGAGCACATTGCGGTTGGAGAGTGAAGAGACGCTCATAAAAAAAGAAAAAATTTCAGTAGCATCTCTTTTTAAAGACGTTTTAATTATAGCGGCCGCCGCCGCCAAAGAGAGAGGGGTGGTGTTATCGGGCCCCTTAAATCATCGGGTGCTTACCATTGAAACGGACCCGGAAATATTAAAAGCAATTCTTGGATGCTTTCTTTCTAACGCCGTTGATTATTCAATGCCGGGCCAGAAAGTGATTTTAGATGTTAAGGAAGAATCAGGGGCAGTAATATTTTTTGTTCGTGACTCCGGGATTGGTATCCCCAAAAGGGAGCAGAAAAGAATGTTTGAGCGATTTTATCGTGCCTCCAATGCAAAAGCCCTAAAACCAAATGGCACGGGTCTCGGTCTTAACATCGCCAAGATGCTGGCTGAAAAGATTGGCGGAAAAATTTCGTTTAAATCAGAAGAAAATAAAGGCACCACCTTTTATTTACGCATCCCTAAAAGGTCGAGGGGGTGTAAAAGTTAAAAATAAAAAGATAAATAAACTAAAATATGAATCATGTATTAATTGTTGAGGATGAAGATTTTTTGATTCGGACGCTTGAAGATAATTTAACCGCAGAGGGTTGTACGGTTGATGTCGCTAAAAATGGAGAGGAGGCAATTGAGAAAATAGGGAGAAAAAAACCAGACCTTATTTTACTTGACATCTTGATGCCCAAAAAAGATGGCTTTTATGTGTTAGGGGAGACAAAAAAGAACCCCGAATGGAAATTGATTCCGGTGATTGTTTTATCAAATCTTGGAGAAGATATGACAATCAAACGGGCCCTGGAGCTGGGCGCTGATGACTACTTTGTAAAATCCCAGCACCCAATCCAAGAAATAATTGAAAAAGTAAAAGATTATCTTGAGGGCAGAAAAGCGGCGAAATAATATCCTTAACAGTCGACCAAATGAAACTTCAATACATACGTTTCCCATTATTTATTTTGGTGTTGATTTTGTTTCTTTTTTCGACTGTCGCGGCGGCTAAACCGCCGGGGGGAGAAGGCGCGGTTAAATTTGTCATTTTAGATCCAGACGACAGCACAGTTGGCACGCCAGTCACCATCACCGTTGAAGCTCAAAAAAACAACAACAAGGTTGACACTTCTTATCAAGGAAATGTTACCCTGGTTGCCGGTGGTTCAGCCACGGGCGAAGGACCAGTAACCATTGTCAACGGCGTCGGGACTATTGAAATTAATGATTTAGTCGCCGAAACCGTCACCCTTTCGCTTCTTGACTCGGCAGGAACTGGGTTGAATGTGGATTCTACGCAAGAGGTTATTTTTGCCACGGCTTCTGACACAACCGCTCCTTCGGCAGTCAGCGATTTGGCCGCTGCCAACCCCACCACTTCTTCGGTCGATCTTTCCTGGACCGCGCCCGGTGATGATGAGAACAGCGGTACTGCGACAACCTACGATATCCGTTACAGAACAAGTGATATCAACAATGAAAGCAAGTGGAATTCCGCCACTCAAGTCAGCGGCGAGCCAACTCCGCAAATAGCTGGCACCGCGCAGTCCCTGACCATTTCCGGGCTGACTGCCGGAACCACATATTATTTTGCCATCAAAACCAGCGATGAAGTACTAAATGAATCCTTGCTCTCTAATGTTGTAAGTGCCGCCACTGCGGCGACTACTGGCGCATCGGCTGATCTATCAATAACAAAATTAGATAGCCCCGATCCAGTTATTGCCGGAGATACCCTTACCTATAGCATCACTGTCACCAATAATGGCCCTGACAATGCCGAGAATGTAGTAGTGTCAGACACCTTGCCGCTCGCTCTTACTTCTCCGTCTCTTACTTCCTCACAAGGCGCTTGCTCTATTTTTCCCTGCAATCTTGGTGTTATCGCAAGTAGTCAGTCGGCTAGTATAACAGTAACCTCTCCTATTGATTCAAGTACCATTGGCACCATAACAAACATTGCGTCGGTATTAAGCGATACAGATGATCCCATAGCTTTAAATAATATCTCAACACAAGAGACCACCGCATTGTCCTCGCCAGAACCAGAGCCGATTCCATCTAGTGAAGGCAGGGCAAAACCCATTACCGTAGCATTTTCCGGGAGAGCCTTCCCTAATGCTAAAATATTTATAGTAGATAAAGATGTTCGTTTTGAGACAATGGTAAATCAGAATATTGTCGCGGATGAGAACGGAACTTTTCAGGTAAATTTTGTCAGCGTTTCGCAGGGGCTGCATAGTTTTGGCCTCCTTATTAAAGATAGGGACAATCACGCCACGCAAACGAAATTTTTTAATATTGGCACTCTCGAAAACGACTTTATAGTAAAAGATATTTTAGTGCCACCCACCATTGGACTTCCGCAGCGCCTGGTCAGCCGAGGGGAAACGGCCATTATTGCCGGTAATGCCTCTCCGGATAATAGCGTTATTGTTGAAATAGATGATATAATAAAAAAAGAAGCGAATGTAGAAAAAGACGGGTCATACAAGGTGGCAGTAGATACTGGTATATTGGAATTTGGTACTCATCGCGTGCGGGTAAAGCAGGTTGACACCGGTCAAAAGCGAGAAAGCGATTACTCGCCCACGAATACTTTAGTGATATCTCGCTTGACACTACCCAAAACTGATTTAAATGGTGATGGAGCGGTTAATATTAAAGATTGGAGTATGTTTCTTTCAAATTGGGGAGCGAAAGACAAAAATCAGAAAAAAATAATAGATTTAAATGATGATGGGAAAATAGATATTTCGGATTTTAGCATATTTATTCGCACTATAAAAAAATGAAACCTCAACTTAAAACAATTATAGCCATATTGGTCGGCGTCATTGCTTCGGGAATTTTTTCCTCGGCGCAGGCCGCTACACTTTCTTTGACACCCGTCAGTTCTGAAATTGGAGTCGGAGAAAAAATGACGGTTGAACTTAGGATTGATAGCGAAGGGGTGGGTTTTAACGCGGCTCAGGCGACAATTCGGTTTCCCAAAGATACGCTGGAAGTGACGGCCTTAAATAAAACAGAATCGGCACTCAGTTTTTGGCTTGAAGAACCTCAATTTTCTAACTCCGAAGGCGCCATATCATTTACAGGCGGAACTCCCTTTGGAGTTTCGGGCGGCGCGGTCGGGATTCTCAAAATAGAGTTTCGGGCAAAGGGAACCGGCAGCGGCACGCTTTCATTTACGGAAGCCGCCATCACCGCTTCTGATGGAAGTGGGGCAAATATATTATCAAGGATGAATGACGCAGTTATTACAGTAGTCCCTCAAAGGATTATTCCAAAAGTTCCGGAACCCCAGCAAAAAATTCCCGAGCCTCAACAAATCGTTCGAGAAGTCGTACCTTCGGGGAAGTTGCCCCTAGAACCCATTCTTAAAATTTCACTCTATCCCGAAGAGGACCGTTGGTATAACTCGGTGGCGCAATTTACAGCAAGCTGGGATTTACCGCTTGATATTTCCGGCGTGAGTACCGCGATTAACAAGCAGCCCAATTTTGTCGTAAGAGAAAAATCAGAAGGTCTTTTTAATAACAAAATGTTCGCCGCTTTATCTGATGGCATTTCCTATCTCCATGTTCGTTTTAAAAATAATATCGGCTGGGGGCCAAGTGCACATCATAAAATAGCTGTTGATACTCAACCGCCGCTTGGTTTCGAGGTAAATATTCTGGAAGGAGAAAAAACCGACAATCCTGCGCCCACTTTTCAATTCCAATCATCGGATGCCCTCTCGGGTCTTAAAGAGTATCAAATAAGAGTTGGCGATGGCGATTTTATCAATCTTCCCGCCGCGGATTTTACCGGTAGCTTTAAATTGCCACTTCAGGCCCCGGGGGTAAAGAAAGTACTCGTCAAGGCCATTGATCTAGCGGAGAATAGTGTTGAAGATAGCGTAGAGATAGAGATTTTTCCTATTGCTTCGCCGACCATTACCTTTGTGCCAAGAGAGCTTTTTTCTGAAAATGAGCAGGGTCTAGCGGCAAAAGGCACGGCTTTACCCGATGTCAATATTCTCCTTAGGGTGCAAAGGGTATTACCAGAGGGGAAAGGGGAAGTTGTCACAGAAGGTACTACCATTGCAGACGATAAAGGAAATTGGGAGTTTATTTTTGGTAATCAGCTGCTTCGAAACGGACAGTATGTTGTATTGGCGCAGAGTCAAGATGCGAGAGGAGCTTTGAGTCTTACGGTTGAATCTCAAAATATACAGGTCAAATCAAAACCCATAATTCAGATCGGGAAATTTCAACTGGGGATGGGGGGCGCTTTGATATTTCTTCTTGTAATAATAGCCGGAGGATTTGGCGGAGGAGCTTGGTTTTATAAAAATCGGAGGAAGAAATTGGCACTGCGACTCTTAGTCGTTAAAACCGACATGGCTAAAGTCTTTAAACTTATACAGGATGATTTGGAAAAATTACAACAAGCCATAGGGACTCCTACCGAGGCGGACGACGAATTTGTGATGAAAAGACTGCAGGAAAATATCAAAAAAATGGAGGGATATCTTAAAAAAGAAATAGATAAACTGGGATAGTTGATAATTTATTTACATTTTTATTCAAGCGCAGTCGTAAAGATACTTCAAAAAAGCCCCCCTAGTACTCGGGGGGCTTTTTCTTTGGAGCGGGAGACGGGAATCGAACCCGCGTGTCTAGCTTGGAAGGCTAGCGTACTACCATTGTACTACTCCCGCAAATATGTTGGGAAGGTTGAGACCCGAGTGCTCGGGACGAAATCCCGCTCTTGTAGCGGGACTGACACCCGTTCGCCTTGCTGCCGCTAGGCAGTCGGGCGGGTAATAAACCACTATACCTGCTTGCCGGCCTGTTTCGCCATAGCGGTAGCGAGGCGAGCAGGCAGGCGACACCCGCGAATTTTTAAGATTTGGCCTAATTGGAAGCACGGATATCCTTTTTAACATTTTTGATAAATTTGTCAACCGGCGGAGTTTTTTCTTTTTGTTTAACATCTCTAACATATTCTTTCATTGCTTCTTTTACTTTCTTTGGCTGGTCAGCGGTATTAGCATAGATTTTTTTAAGAATATCTAAACCCATATCGGCGATAATTCGCAGACCGCGTTCAGCGTCGGTAATTATGTATTTATCTCCAAGCTCAACTAAAACGTCTTCTTCTAAAAGTTTTGAGATAATGGCCACGCCGGTAAAATAATACCGCTCCGTACTGCTGCCAGGTTCGCTGGAATAGTAAGCTAAGTATTGCTCCAGCGCTCCCAGTTTAGCCAAAAATTGTTGTTCAATAATTTGTTCTTTTTCTTTGGAATCGCCCGTTTGTTTTCTAAGCAGTATTTCCATTCCTACGGTTTCGGCTTTTAGCTCTTCCATAATAGCGGCGTCAGAACCAGTGCCGATGCGTTTTCTGACAGAAGGGTCATCTTCAACGCAAACCGTATGGCCCAATTCATGAAGAACCGTATCTTTGCCTGAGGCCTCTTTAAATTTATTTTTATCAATTGGTTGTCCCAAGGTTTTTTCCAAGAGCGGAATTCTCTCTTTGGATGACAACTCCTGATTTATATTAGCATGTAAAAGAATTGATTCTCTCCCGGCTTCGGCCTCGGTAAAGTAGTATAAATTGGGGCCAAAAGCAAAGGGTTGGACATTAATAACAACCGCCGGGATGTCGTAGTAATTTTTTAAAGCATCCTTATTTTCAGCCAAGAGCTCTTGAGCGGCGCCCCCAAAATCATTCATCGTTTGGGTTAATTTTTTTGTTTCCGGAGTCTGAATAGCCAAGCGAATTTCCACATCTATTTTAGCCGCTTCCCCGGCCACCATATCGCAGCTTTGGGGGATAAACATCAGCGGGCATCCGGCGTTAGCCAGATTCAAATTTTTCGCGAGCAAGCTGTTCCAGAGTTTTTTTAATTCTTTTGGCGAAACACTTTCAGAACCATATACTTGTGACATTTCTCGCAGATATTCCGGCAGACCCCGATATGATTCCGGCAGTTTTTTGTCATCAAGTAGGGTTTCCACTTTTTGGGCCAAAACTTGAAAACGATTAATTAATTTAGGCCATTCAAAAGCAAAGACATCCTTGTAGCTTGTCGGTTTAACCGTTTGGCTCTCGGGTGAAGGTTGAATATCGTAAAGATATTCAGCGCCGACTTTCCCCGCCCAAGCGCTTTTAGACGATCCGCCGGGGGCATCAGCCAACTCAACTTGTTTTATATAAGCTTGGTCAACATATTTTCCAACAATACCAGCAGAGTCCAGCAGTAATTCTAATTCGGTTCGGCTGACTCCGAGAGATTTTAGATTTTCTTCCGGCAAATCCGCTGCCCATTTTCTTAGAAGAACTATTGAGGCTAATTGTCTTTCGGATGAAGCCAATAATAGGGTTCTCCAGGCTGACGGGTTGATGTCTCGTAATTTTTCCATCGCTCCGAATCTCTGCATCTCCATTTCACTACTTAGTAAATCGGGAGAGAGAAGAGTTTGTCGTAATTCTTTATTCTCTTGATTGTCAGGTATTTCTTCCGCCCATTTTTTTGTCTGTTCGCATAAAATTTTTTGCGCTCCCTCGGTCCACCTGTGGCTTACTTCTTTTTTGGCCAATAAAAATAAATCTTCAACAGTTTTAATTTCCGGACATTCGGGCCATCCCCTGGTTTCAATAGTTGATTTTAACGCTTCCCTGATTTCTCGGCTAGTGTCAACATACTCGGGTAGATCTTCTGTCTTTTTAAGAATATCTAATCGATTGGTTGCGTCGGGATTAAAATTTTCTCCAAATCTTGGTTCAGCCATAATTTTATTAAAAAGATTTAACTTGGTCGGGGCAGTGAGACTTGAACTCACGACCTCCTGCTCCCAAAGCAGGCGCGCTAGCCAACTGCGCTATGCCCCGCCATAAATGAAAAATTCAAAATTCAAAAATTTTGTACCCATTTTTAATTTTGATTTTTGAATTTTGAATTTGTTTTGTGCCGAGGGTGAGAGTTGGACTCACGACGCAAGGATTTTCAGTCCTTCGCTCTACCGCTGAGCTACCTCGGCAAATGAATGGCAGATGCACTAACTTATTTCTAATATTTAATATTTTAATTTACTCGTCCGCCAAAACGATGTCTTGGCGTTGCGAGCGGGCCGCTGACCTGCCTGCCGGCAGGCAGGGCTACCTCGGCGTATTTTACATTATTATTTTCCCCATTAATTTCATAATCACTTTCCGCAGGCGCTTGTTTAGTTTAGCCGCTTCGTTTTTGGGAAACCATTTCGCTTCTCCTGATAATTCCGTTTCTGCTTTTTTGTCTTTAATATCAAAAAGATACAGCAAATCAAAATGAGTATGATTGGGGTCGGTTTTAATGTCCGGTGTGACATCTATGTCATAAACTTCACATTGATAGGGGAGCGGTCTTTCCTCCTCATCTATAAACCTTGGTTTAAGGTCGGTTATTCCGGTTTTTTCTTCCAGTATTTTTTTTATGGTGGCGAAGGGGAATTCTCCTTCCTCACAATGATTATGAAGCTGTCCCCAAGGAGAGGATTTATTTTTTTTAAAAAGCAATAGCTGGTCGCGGCAGACAATAACACCGCTTACCGTGACGTGGCCTTTATAATTTTCAATGTCATAAAAATTTTGCGGATGCAAAACCAAAAAATTTTTGATTTTCTTTTTATCCTGAATTTCCTGCTCGTCCACCGGTTCAAGCTGTTCCAGGGATTCCAGGATATATTTTTTTATAACAGACGGTTGATTGTCCATAAATGTTTGGTGGGCACCAGAGGAGTTGAACCTCTGACCTTCACAATGTCAATGTGACGCTCTAACCAACTGAGCTAGGTGCCCTCCCGCCGGTTTTATTTATTTTGGTGGGCGCAGATGCCCCGACATAAAGTCGGGGTCTCCGTCCCGAATACTCGGGACTACGAGAGTTTTATTATCAACTTCTATTTTATCATCCCGCCAGTTAAAAGAGTATTTAAATATCTTTCTTTGGTGGGCGCAGATGGAGTTGAACCATCGACCTCCACTTTATCAGAGTGGCGCTCTAACCAACTGAGCTACGCGCCCGAGGGGTCTTTTAAGTAGCGTTCCGAGATCCTTCTCCCGCTAAGCGGGATCAGGATGAGTCCGTTAAATTAATCAACGGCCTCAATTTATTTATGTATTATACCAAAAAAGATTGGCATTATCAAGAGTAAAGAGCCAATCTTTTTCACTAATTAGCAGACCTTTGTGGTTACAACGTTACTCCGATTGCTCGGAGTCGACCTAAATGGATAGAATGTCGAATTCGAACATTCTATCTGTTTTTTCTCCCTAGAAAGGAGGTGATCCATCCACAGCTTCCGCTACGGATGCCTTGTTACGACTTCGTCCCTGTCACCAGCCCTACCTTCTCCCGAGAACTCGGGATTCGGGCATTGCCGGCTTCCTTGACGTGACGGGCGGTGTGTACAAGACCCGAGAACGTATTCACCGCGCCATAGCTGATACGCGGTTACTAGCGATTCCAGCTTCATGAGGTCGAGTTGCAGACCTCAATCTGAACTGAGACCAGCTTTGATGGGATTAGCTCCGCCTTACGGCTTGGCGACCCATTGTACTGGCCATTGTAGCACGTGTGTTGCCCAGGACGTAAGAGCCATGCTGATTTGACGTCATCCCCTCCTTCCTCCCCGTTATACGGGGCAGTTTTCTGTGACACGTAAAACACAGAATGGGGGTTGCGCTCGTTATCGGACTTAACCGTACATCTCACGACACGAGCTGACGACAACCATGCAGCACCTATCTAGCACCCTCGAAGGCGTCCCGATTTCTCGGGATTTGCAGCTAGTAGTTGAGCCCTGGTGAGGTTCCTCGCTTACCGTCGAATTAAACCACATGCTCCACCGCTTGTGCGGGTCCCCGTCAATTCCTTTGAGTTTTAGCCTTGCGGCCGTACTCCCCAGGCGGGTCACTTAACGGGTTACCTTAAAATAACGGCACCGAGAGGGTCGATTACTCCCAATGCCTAGTGACCATGGTTTACAGCGTGGACTACCGGGGTATCTAATCCCGTTCGCTCCCCACGCTTTCGTCCCTAAGTGTCAGGTGCGTTCCAGCGAGCTGCTTCCGCATTTGGTGTTCTTGCCGATATTAATGCATTTAACCGCTACACCGGCAATTCCGCTCGCCTCTCCCGACCTCTAGCTTGTTAGTATCAACGGCAGTTCCAGAGTTGAGCTCTGGAGTTTGACCACTGACTTAACAAGCAACTTGCGGACCCTTTACGCCCAATAAATCCGGATAACGCTTGGGGCCTTCGTATTACCGCTGCTGCTGGCACGAAGTTTGCAGCCCCTTATTCCTTTGGTACCGTCATTAGTTCGTCCCAAAGAAAAGATCTTTACACCCCGAAGGGCTTCATCGATCACGCGGCGTCGCTCCTTCACGCTTTCGCGCATTGAGGAATATTCTTGACTGCAGCCTCCCGTAGGAGTCAGGGCAGTGTCTCAGTCCCCGTGAGGCGGGTCGTGCTCTCACACCCGCTACCCGTCATCGCCTTGGTAAGCAATTACCTCACCAACTAGCTGATAGGACATAGGCCCATCTCGAGGCGTCGGAACTTTCAATGGGAATGACTTTTGTCCCCCCATCCATATCGCGTATTATCTCCACTTTCGCAGAGTTATGCGCGTCCTCGAGGTAGGTTACCAATGTGTTACTCACCCGTTTGCCGTGGGTCTAAACCCACTCGACTTGCATGCCTTAAACACGCCGCCAGCGTTCATCCTGAGCCAGGATCAAACTCTCAATAAAGAGTTTTATCGGAACTATTTTACAATAGCCCCGACTACAAAACTCTCAAAATATAAGAGAATATTAAGTTAAACGGATTTACTTAATAAGACCACCACACCTAAGTGATTGTCTCTTGAGATTTTTTATCGTGGATATCTCTAACCACTTTTAGACGTTGTAACCGCAAAGATTGCTAATTTTAGCTAAAAAACGGTTTTCAAAGACCGTGAAATAATCTTACAATAAGGTCAAATGTTTGTCAAGGATTTTTGAGGGTTGAATTAACACTTTATCCACAAAGAAATTGGGCTATTTATAAGGGCTTGACGCCAAAGCGTTTTCGTGGTAAGTTTATTCATTGGACTTTTAAAATTAAAAACACCAAACTCCGAGGAGGGGAAAGTGAAGATAGTAAAATTTTTATTTCCATTATCCGTGACCTTTGTTCTTTTTTTTATCGCTTACGCTGGTTCAAAATGGCTCGTTGATAATTGGGAAGATATTTTTCAATTTGATGGCGAGTTCTTGACCTCCCCGATTAAAAATTTTTCCCAAGCCCAGGCCTATCTGATTTTTATTTTTGCTGTGGTCTTTTTACAAGAAGGCCTGATGATATTTTTTCGATTCATCATTGGCGCCAAAGGCAGTCGCGAAAGAATTTATATTTTTTGGCGAGATAAAAAAATCGGTCTGCATCACGCGCACTGGGGGTTCATTATTATTTTTTCGGCCGGCGTTGGATTATTATTCGGTCTCCCGTTTTTTTCAGCTCTTTTTTTCTTGGCCCTTGGAGCGTCTTGCGTCTTAAGTGATATTCTCCACCATGCCATTCTCTATGTTATTTATGGCAATATAGAAGGAGATGCAAACAACAAACCCCGCATTTAACGGGGTTTTTTCTTTTGCTTATTTTTTCGCCAGTCGGCGATTTTTTGATGATTGCCGGAGAGAAGTATTTTTGGCGCCGGCCATTTTAAGAATTTTTCCGGACGGGTATATTGAGGATATTCCGAATTTTGTCCATCAGAAAAACTTTCTTCTTTGACAGATTCGTATCTGCCCAATACTCCCGGGATGAGGCGTGTTACCGATTCGGCAATGACCATGGCTGGCAATTCGCCGCCGGAGAGCACGTAATTGCCGATGGAAATTTTTTCGTCAATAAATTTTTCCACGCGCGCGTCAATTCCTTCATAGCGGCCGCAGATAAAAACAATTCGTTTAAGTTCAGCCAAGCCCTGCGCTTTTTTCTGGTCAAAAGTTTTACCAGTCGGTGAAAGTAAAATTATTTTTTCTTTTCTTTTCTCCCGAATTTTTTTATCGAGCGAACTCATTTTTTTAATGGCCTTATGCAGCGGCTCTGCCATCATTACCATTCCCGGCCCGCCGCCATAGGGCTTATCGTCAACGGTGCGGTGTTTATCTACGGTATAATCGCGCAAGTCGTGAAAATTAATTTTTATCAGCCCTTTCTTTTGGGCAATTCTAAGAATGGATTCTTTAGCATAAGAATCCAGGCAATGCGGAAAGATAGTAATAATATCAAATTGAATTTTAGGTTTCATATTTTACATAAGATAACAAAAATCATCCCTTTTGTCTCGGGATGACTTTTGTTTTTATAGATAGTAATTAGATTTTTAAATCGTCAACTGCGGAGGTATCAATATCTCTGTCTCTGGATCTCTGGTGGGTAGAACCCTCGGGCTCGAGAATTTTGAGGTTGACCCTGGCATCATTCTTGGCACCAACAATTTTCAAAAGGGTGCGGATGGAACGAGCAGTTTGACCTTGTTTGCCGATGACATAACCCATGTCTTCCGGGTTAATGCTCAAAGAGAGTAAAACTCCCCTTTCATCAAGCGTACGTTCGATCTTCACATCGTCCGGATGTCCGACGATAGACCTAACGATGTACTCCAAAAACTCTTTGTCTCCTACTGCCATACTTGTTTTCTTTAATTACTTAGTTTAATGAGCAAATAGCTTTGAACTATTTACGTTATTAAGCGTATCATAAAAGATGTTTTTTGTCAAGACCTGTCAGTCGCGACCGGCGGGTCAAGACCGTCAGTTTACAACTGACTGGTCAGGCGTTACGTTTTGGCGATATTTCCCGCTGGGGGAATATCTTCTTGCGGGGCGGCGGCATTTTCCGGGGGCGGAGTATTTTCCGCCGGAGCGGTTGCGGCCTCGGGTGCCGGTTTAGCCTCGGCCGGTGGAACAGCGGCTGGCGTTTCCTTGGGTTTATTAAGACCTAATTTTTCCGCTCTCCTTTTGCTGATATTTACGGTTTTAACTTTGGATTGGTCTATAATTTTAGCGTCTACCAACAAATTATGGATAGTGTCCGACGGCTGGGCGCCTTTTCCTATCCAGTATTTAATGCGCTCGGCGTTTAACTGAATAGTTTTCGGGTTGGTTCGCGGGTTGTAAAACCCCAGCTGTTCCAAATAGGTTCCAAACGGGTCCTTAGATTTTTCCACCACAATAAGGCGGTAGCTTGGTTGTTTAGTTTTTCCGACTCTTGATAATCTGATAGATAACATAGCAAAAACGATTAAAAAAGTTTATTTATAATAGTGTTTTTATTGTATAGCTTTGGCTTTAAAATGTCAAGAGGTTGACAAAAATCGCGCTTTCATTCAAGATATAGCCAGTACGGAATAAGCCGTATGGTGTTCATTACAATTCAAAAAGTCCACTGTCTATTGGGCCGGGTAGTACCACTATGATAATAATTCATAACGATACTATCTTTTGCCGATAGCCAACGGACAAGGAGAAATTAAAATGGAAAAAGCAAGTTTAGGACAAGCAACACAATTGATGAAAGAGCTTAACTCTGGCCGCATCCCTCATTTTTTGGTGGTGTTGTTATTGAAAGAGCCCACGTTTTTATTGGCGAGTGATTTGGAGGTAATTGAATACTTATTGGAAGAAGAAAAGGATATTTATGAAAGAACAAAGTTTATGATTCGCCTGGCTCAAATTACAGGCGATGCCAAGTATATTCAGGGAGCGAGGGAGTATATTGTAAAGATTGAAAATCCGAAAGACAAAGCTTTCGCCCAGATATATTTGGCGCAGGTTACCAAAAAAGACGAAGATTTTGTTAGGGCCAGGGAGCGTGTCGGCGATGCCAATGGAACCGGGAAAAGAGAGTTGGCCAAAGCTTATATCAACAACGGGGAATTTGGAAAAGCTTCGGAGTTTATTGAAACAATTGAAGACGAGCGGACACGATTGGAGTCACTCATTTATTTTGCCAAGGCCTTCGGCGGAAGAAAAGATTTTGAAAGGGTCGAGGAATATATCCGCGATATCAAAGAGAAATACATCTCCACGAGCAGTAAAATTAAGGAGATTTACGATGTAAGTATTTATGCCGAATTAATAAAAGCATATTTGCAACACGGTTATTTTGAGGAAGCGGACAAGAAACTTCACAGTAAAGAAGGATTGGAGTTATTTATCTATAAATCTCTGGGCGCAAGTATTTATTTGACCTGGGCGGAAGTTAAAAAAGATGAGGAAAGTTTTAATGTGGTTAGAGATTATATAAAAATATTGAAAGTTAAGGAGAAAGAATTGGCAATTTCCACGATGTTGTCCTTATCCAGGTTAACAGGTACGGAAGAATATATTGAAGAAATTTTTTCGTTTCTAGAAAATGACGAAAATTTTAAAGGGCTTAATGCGGAGGCAAGAGCGAATTCTCAAATACTCCTCGCTCAAACGACGGGCGAAAAAGAGGACTTTGATAAGGTGTTTGAATATATTAAGAAAATTGGCTGGGAGTCTGCGCAGGCAAATTGTCACCTAGCCCTTTTCAAAGCGTATTTGACAAGGGGTTATTTGACTGAAGCCCGGGGAATTGTTGCAAGATATAATAATCTCACCGTGCAGATAGGATGCTTAATTGATATTTTTGCCACCCGCCAACACCGCCGCTTTTCCTAAAATTACAAACCCCGCTTCAAACATGAAGTGGGGTTATTTTATCTAAATTATTTTTTCTCCCGCCCTAACATCAAACTACCCCTTGTCCCTCCCTGTCTGCCGGACTTCGGTGAGCTCAGTCGAACCGCAGATAGGCTTATCCAAGAAGGGTAATTTTTTACTTTGACGACAGCTGGGCGGCTTCTTCCAGTTTCATACTAAGCAATCTGGACACGCCGTCGTCGCCCATGGTCACGCCGTAAAGGATGCCGCATTTTTCCATGGTGTAACGATTGTGGGTGATAACGATAAATTGTGTTTTTTCGGAAAGCATGGCCAGAATTTCCGCGAAGCGGATGGAGTTGGATTCATCAAGGGCGGCGTCAACTTCATCCAGTAAAACAAACGGCGCGGGGTTGTGGTAAATAATCGCGCAAATAAGAGCGATGGAAGTCAGGGCGCGTTCGCCGCCGGAGAGCATAGAGATGCCCTTTAATTTTTTGCCCGGGGGAGTGGCGTGGATTTCTATGGCCGAGCAGGTGGCCAGCCGGCGCCGCAAACGTTTTTTTTCTTGAAGAACTTTGGTGGCGGGAGCTTCGTTTTCCGCGTTTTCTCCAAGCGTTTTTAGCTCTTCCTCTTTGTTTTTTAATTCTTCTTCCTCGGTGATTTTAATTAAATTGGCTTTGCCGCCGTTAAAAAGTATGCGAAAGAATTTTTCAAATTCATTATTGATATTATTAAAAGCACTATCAAATTGTTTTTTAATAGTTTCATCCAGTTCTTCTATAACTTTTTCCAAATCGTTGATGGCTTTTTTAAGGTCTGCGGATTGCTGGGAGAGAAAGTCATAACGTTCCTTGGTTTCTTTATATTCTTGGACGGTTTCTTCGTCTATGCCACCAATCAGCTCCAGCTGGTGTTTTAATCTTTGAATTTCCGGCCACAATTCTTCACGGTTGGTTGGCGTATTTATTTTTTCACTTTGGCTGATTACGGTTTCGTAATCCTTTAATTCCTCTTTCATTTCATTTTCTAAATCTTCTCGTTTGGTTTCCAGCCGCGCCAGTTCAATTTTAATATCGTTGACTTCGTTCGTAATGCGGTTTAGGGCCATTTGTTTTTCCTGAAATTCTCTCTGCAGGTCGAAAAATCTTCCTTTCTTTTGTTCCTCTTCCTTTTGGAAATTGGTCATTTTTTTCTGCACCTCGGCGATTTGGGAATTTAATGCGGTTATTTGTTGGCTGATTTTTTCTATATTTGCCAATAGTGCCGGGTCGATTTTTACCCCCCTTGTTTTTTGGGGATTTTTTAATTTTTCCAGCAAGTCATTAGATTTCTCAGTAATTTCCGCCGTTTGATATTTTATGGCTTCCAGGTCTACCAAATCTTTGGCGTTGCGGATTTTTTCCAGAAGCTTATTTTGCAGTCCAGAAATTTGTTCTAAGGTTTCTATAACTTCTTCTAAGGGCATTATTTCCGGCAGGCGGTCTTGCATCCTTTTGGCCAGTTCAACTTTATTTTTTAATAGCAATTCCTGTTCGCGCAGCTTATTTTTTTCTTCAATAATTTTTTCGTACTCCCGTTGGAGCGCGATAAAGGCGCTGCTTTGCGTTTCTTCTTTTTCCAGAGAATTTAGTTTTGTCTGTATCGCCCGGACTCCCTCCTGGTTTTTTTGTTGTTCTTGTTCTTTGGCCGAAAGCGTAATTTTTTGTTTGTTATACTGTTTGGTGATTTCCTGCCATAAAGAACCGTAGTAAGAAGTTTGTTTGTCTTTTAATTCCTGCTCCACTTCCGCGCGCCGTTCCAAACGCCGGACTTGACGGGTGAGTGAACGCATGCGCGGCTCGATTTCCAGCAGCAGTGATTCGGCCTGCAGGAGATTATCTTCGCTAGCCTCAAGTTTGTTGAGTGACTGGTCGCGTTTGATTTGATATTGTTTTATTCCCGCCGCTTCATCAAAAAGTTCTTTTCTTTCCTGCGGCGTGGCTAAAAGCACGGAATCCACCATGCCCTGCCCGATGACGCTGTAAGTCCTCTGCCCCATGTTGGATTTAGCCAAAAGAAGCAGAATATCTTGGAGTCGAGCCTTATTTTTATTAATTAAATATTCGCTTTCCCCGTTGCGGTAAAGGCGTCGGCCGAGAATTAATTGCTGATACTCAATAGGCGCTTGTCTGTCGGCGTTATTTAAATAGAGATGAACTTCGGCAAAGCCCAGCCGCGCTTTTTTATCCGAACCGGAAAAAATAACATCCACGGATTTTTTGCCGCGGATGGTTTTGATGCTTTGTTCGCCCAGCACCCAGCGCACCGCATCGGCGATGTTGGATTTCCCCGAGCCATTAGGCCCGACAATGCCCGTGGTTTCATATTTAAAATGGCCGTCCTTTTGGGGTGGCCTGAATTCCAACATGGTTTTTTCGGCGAAGGATTTGAATCCTTGGATTTCCAGTTTTTCTAAATACACCTGTGTATAGCTTATTTCTTTATATTATTTTAGCTCTTTTGGAGCGAGACGGCAAGGATATAGACATAATTAAATAATTGGTGTATATTTATGATAATAAAATATGTCATTACGCCAGGAAAAATTTAATTCTTTTATTCAAGAGGAGCTTGGCAGGATTATTAACCGTGATTTGGAAATGCCGCTGGGAAGCTTGCTCACTATTGTCGGGGCGGACACCGCCCCGGACCTTAAATTTGTGAAAGTTTACGTGAGCGTCCTGCCGGAAAACTATCGCGGCACGGTCTTGGCAATTTTGCGCAAAAATACCAAAAAATTACAGCAGGCGTTAAATAAAAAGTTTCGCACCAAAGTTTTTCCCAAAATTCAGTGGGCAGTTGATGTTACCGAGGAAAAGGCCATGGCCATAGAGGCCTTGCTTGACAAGATTAAGAAGGAGCTGTAAGCTGGTCTGATTGCCTTATTATGAATTACGAGACATTACAGGGAAAATTTTTTAATTTAATAAACGCCGCCTCGCGGATTTTGGTGGTTTCTCATCAGAGACCCGATGGCGATACTTTGGGGGCTAATTTTGCCCTCTGTTTATTTTTAGAATCCCTCAATAAAGTTTTTTCCTCTTTTTGTTTGCACCCTCTGCCGGCTCAATTTAATTTTTTGCCATTTTCTCACAAACTTAAAAATGATATCGAGATATTCGCCGGCGGCGCGGATTTGATTATTATTTTAGACAGCGGTGATTTGCGTTATGCCGGCATTGAGGAGCAGATTAAAAATTTAAAGACCAAGGCGGTGATTGTCAACATAGACCACCATCCGACCAATGAAAATTTTGGCGATTTGAACATTGTTAATCCCGGCGCTTCCTCTACCACCGAAATCTTGTTTTATTTATTTGAAGTCGGGAGAATTCCCATCAGTCGACCTATGGCCACTTGCTTGCTAACCGGTATTTTGACCGATACCAGCAATTTTTCCAATCCAGCCACAACTGCCGACTCCCTGAATGTGGCGGCGAAGCTCCTTTCCTCCGGAGTCATTTTGGGTGAAATTTTGCCCCACATTTTAAAAAATAAATCAGTCGCCGGTCTGAAAGTTTGGGGGGAAGTTTTATCCCGTCTTAAAATTACCGCTAACGGGCTAGCCGTCACTTTTGTCACCAGAAGGGATATTGAGGAAAATAGCATTGACGAAGAAGCGGTTTCCGGAATTTCCAATTTTTTAAATAATTTAAGCGGAGTTAAGGCCGCCATGTTTATTAAAGAGGAATTAGGCGGACAGTTAAGGATAAATTTAAGAACTTCCCATGACGACGTGGATGTTTCGCGTTTGGCGAAATTTTTTGGCGGAGGGGGGCACAAGAAGGCCGCCGGCTTTGCCATTAAAGGCAGTTTAAAAGAGAAAGATGATGGAGAATGGGAAATAGTTTAAGAGTGTGAGTCAGGAATTAAGAAGCGAGAATTAAAAAAAGACGTTTTGACTTTATATAAATAAAATGATAAGCTAGAAGCAGTTTATAAGTAAAAAATAATTTTATGGATAAAAAATACGAGCCAAAATCAACTTTCCTTATTCCCACGGTGATAGAAAAATCCAATATCGGCGAGCGGGCCTATGATATTTATTCCCGCCTGCTTAAAGAAAGAATTATTTTTTTGGGCGATCCGATTGACGACCATATCGCCAATATAATCATCGCTCAAATGCTTTTTTTGGCCAGCGAAGACAAAAGCAAGGATATTAAACTCTATATTAACAGCCCGGGCGGGTCGGTAACTTCCGGTATGGCGATTTACGATACCATGCAATTTATTGAGCCGGATGTCAGCACTATTTGTATCGGCATGGCCGCTTCCATGGGCGCGGTGCTTTTAGCCGCCGGTACTAAGGGCAAAAGATTTTGCCTGCCGAATGCCGAGGTAATGATTCATCAGGTGATGGGCGGCGCCGAAGGGCAAGCTACGGATATTAAGATTCGCGCCGAGCATATTTTAAAAATCCGTGACCGATTGAATCAGATTTTAGCCAAACACACTAATCAACCGATCGGGAAAATTGAAAAGGATACTGACCGTGACTATTTTATGTCCGCGGACGAGGCCAAGAGTTACGGGATAGTGGATAAAATAATAAAATAAACTCCTGATTTTAAATAAAAACCGTCCGGCGGTGGGTAAAGGGCGGTTTTTTTATCTAATTTTAGCAAAAAAAGGTAAAATGTGAGAAAAGTGTGAACAAGGGGTGTATAAGGGTCTTGACAGTATTTTGGGGATATGGTATATTAAACTGTCAGTCAGTAAATACAAAATTCCTATTGAGAATCTGCATCCACGACAAGCATGGGGATAATTAGAAGGAACAATCTGGCTTCGTGCTCGATTTTTCCTATTAACTATCTTCTTGGATGCAGTTTCTTGGCAGGAATTTTTTTATTGCGCAGGAGTTGTTTCCGTAGTTGTCGGAGTTGTCTCGGTATTAGTTTCGGCAGTGTCAGTTTCCACGGCCGATTCTTTTCCTATGAGGCAAACTTTGGGCCAGGCAACATAATGACTAGCAAATCTTTCTTTAACTGTCCGGCCGTCAGGGTAGATAACAGTATAATCAAAATAAGTGTCAGCGCCATTATGGGCCCGTTCCACGCATTTTTCTTCGCCCGGTTTTAATTCTTCGGTTTCTATATATTTAGTCGGCCCGGGAGAAGTTATTTTAGAGATTACCGGAGTAGTATAATTATGAGTGCGCCCATCTGGTTGACCCCAAAGTTCAAATCTCACTTTGGTGTCCTCTATAAGAGTATTAAAAATTAAATAGTTGCCGGTATCGTTAATAAATTTCATATCTGGTTTAGGATTATAAATAGTGGCATCCAAGCCGGCTGGTTCATAATAAGAGACGCGATAGGAATGGTTTTTTCTTTCGGTAATCGGTAGGCCGGCGCCGAGGGCGACGCGAAAAGTGGTTGTGCCGATTTGGCACAAACCCCCGCCGTATTCCGGAATAGTGCGGTCACCTTTAATAACTAATTCCGGCAGATAACCGGTGCTGGCTTCAACTTCCCCCAAAGTTTTAACCAAAGAAAATTCTTCGTTCGGAGCAATAAGCACCCCTTGCAGTTTAGCGGCACCATTATAAATGTTATGCACGCGGTTTTTAGGACTGCCCTTAAAATCCGACTCCCCATAACCCACAAGTTCTTTGATGCCGAAGGGATTTATTTCTTCAAGGGTGATTTTTGGCGGCGTCGTTTTTATGACCGCGGTTATCTCAGTATTTTTATTTTTAATGAATTCCCCCTCAATTTTTGAAAGAGTGTTTTGATAATCTAGCTCCGCGCCGTCCACCCCTGGGACAAATTTTTTTACTTGATTGTCTTCGTAAATAAAAATGGCATCAGCCGACGGTCTGTTAATCTCTTCGGCAATAGTTTTCAGAAATGCCGTCGCCTTCGGGAAATTTAGCCCGATAATCATTTCTCCGTTTAATCCGGTTTTTAGCATTAACCAATCTGCCAAAGTGATTTTGTCAACCGGCCATTGTTTGTTTTCCAGGGAGATTTTAAGAGGAGCTAAAGCCAAAAGTTCGTTGGCGCTTGTTAGATATTTTTCAGCTTCAGTGGGTATAATTTGCGGCAGGGCTTCAACACAGACCATTTCTATAGCCGGTATGGTTGAAAAATTTTCTACATTTTCTTTGATTATTTCTATAATTCCGTCGTAATTTAAAATTTTTCCCGCTTGCGCTTCAGTGACGCCAATGACGACCCCCTTTTCCGCGATAAAATTAGAATTTTGAGTTGGTTTTTCCAGGGGAGATAATTTTTCTTTTATTTTTTCCAGAAGCAATTTTTCTTCCAGAACAAAATCAACCTTGAAATTTTGCCCGATAATTAGAGCGTTGAGTTGTTCCGGAATATCCGTCAGTAAATCTTTATTATGTCCGATATTATAGGCCCGTTCAATGGTTTCG
This sequence comes from Patescibacteria group bacterium, assembly GCA_028716045.1. Classification (NCBI taxonomy): domain Bacteria; species Patescibacteria group bacterium. Next base: position 740,287 of record JAQUQO010000001.1, on the reverse strand, counting down.
GAGATATTAAATTTAATAAGAGGAGTTTCCGGCGACAATTCTTTTAGAGAAACGGAGAAGGTTTGCCCCTCAATCTTAAAAATTAACTGCTGATTGCTTATTAACTCCGCCCGGGATTTGAGTATTTCCTCAGCCTCTTCTTTGGTCTTCCCGCTTAAGTCGTAGTTCCCCACGCAGATTCTGGGAAAAAATTCTTCAGCATAGGCGTGGTTGTAAACAAATACTGTCCCGCCGATAAAAACAATAATTAAAAAAAAGGCGGCTAAAAAACCCAGCCACCTTTTTAGTAATTTATTTGATAAAAATTCTGATTTAATCATGGCTTTGCAGCAGTTCATTTAATAGTCCTTTGGCCGAATCAGCTTTTTCTCTTTCCAGGGTTTTATTGTTATACAACTCAAGTATGACTTTTGCTCCTTCGGTGGTTTCTGGCGGAAGTTTATTTTTTGGCCAAATCAGTCGTTGATTATCTAAAGCGATAATGGCGTTAGCACCCTCATAGTGGTCAAGGATGCCTTCCAAATAGAAGGGGGTATCCATAATTTTTTTATTCCTCAATTTCTTTAACGGTGATTTTGGTTTCGGCCGTTTTTATTTTAGGCAAAATGATTGTCAGCACCCCATTTTTGAATTGAGCGGTTATCTTATTTATGTCTATGGGTTTAGGAAGAATTATGGAGCGGGAGAAATTTCCCCAGTAGCATTCTTGGTAAAAATAATTTTCTTTTTCCACCCGTTCTTCCGCTTCTCGTTTTCCGCGGATGGTGAGCATGTCATTATTTACGGAAATCTCAATATCTTCCGGCTTAGCGCCGGCAATAGTGGATTTAACTGTTAGGGCCTCCTCGGTTTCATAAACATCAACGGCCAATTGCCCTTCCCCCTCCACAAATTCCCCCCAATCCGATTCAGCTGTTTCTTGAGTTTTAGGATTCTCGTTTTCCAAATTTAAAAAAGGATTAGCAAACTCTTCGCCGCCATCTAAGCTGATTATTTTATTTAAAAAACTTTTTTTATTTTGCATACTCCTCCTTCTTACTTAAAATTTAATTTTGGTACCGCCACGGGGAATCGCCCCGAGATAAACTCGGGGCGCCCCGTCGGATGACGGGGCGAACCCCTCTGACGTATTTTGTTTAGTAAAAATTTCTAGCTAGTACCGCCACGGGGAATCGAACCCCGGTTACCAGGATGAAAACCTGGTGTCCTAACCCCTAGACGATGGCGGCAGAAAAAGTAAAATTAGATTTAATTTAACAGATGGGAGAAGTTTCGTCAAGGAGATTTAGCCCCCGGAGATTCTTAATTGCATTATAACAGTTTTTTGCTTCTTTTCCAAGGTTGCTTTATGATATAGATGATGTTAATTTAGACAGTTATGAGGATTTTAGGAATTGAAACTTCTTGTGATGAAACAGCCGTTGCTCTTCTGGATTTCAGGGGCAGTGGTTTTAAAATTGTTAAAAATTTAGTTTCTTCGCAGGTCAAAATACATGCCCGATATGGGGGAATCGTGCCGGAAATTGCCGCGCGGGAACACGTAAAAACTATAATTTACCTCTTAAAAGAGGCTAAAATTTCTAGCGAAATAATTGACGTTATTGCGGTAACGCGCGGGCCTGGGCTTATTACTTCACTTTTAGTCGGAGTAGAAACGGCCAAGACCTTAAGTTATGCGTGGGGCAAGCCGCTGGTGGGCGTTAATCATTTGGAAGCGCATATTTTCTCCGCTTGGCTTCGTAAAAACAAACTTCTGAAGATTAAATTTCCGGCCTTAGTGCTCGTGGTTTCCGGCGGACATACGCTCCTCGCGCTGATGACTGATTATGGGCGCTACAAAGTTATCGGAGAAACCTTAGACGATGCCGTCGGCGAGGCCTTTGATAAAGTTGCCAAGATGTTGGATATCGGTTACCCCGGCGGACCCATAATTTCTAAATTGGCTGGCAAGGGTGACCCGACGGCGATTAAGTTACCGCGGGCCATGATGAAGAGTAATAATTTTGATTTTTCTTTTTCAGGATTGAAAACCGCGGTTTTATACAAAGTCCAGGGATTAAAATTAAAAGAAAGATTGTTATTTGACATGTGCGCTTCTTTTGAACAGGCTGTCGTTGACGTTTTAGTTTATAAAACCCTTGCCGCCGCTAAAAAATTTGGAGTTAAGACGGTAATTTTGGGCGGCGGGGTTTCAGCCAATAAAAAATTAAGGGAAGAATTAACTCGCGGAGTTAAGAAAGAACTCTTCGCCACGGAATTTTTATTGCCCCCGATTGAATATGCGGGAGACAACGCGGCAATGGCGGCAGTGGCCGGATATTTTAATCTCCAAAAAATTAGAAACAAAAAAAATCTTTTGGGAAATTGGAGAGATTTGGAAGTTGACCCTAATTTGGAATTATAGTGTATGGTGAAAAAATATATTACTAAAAGCGAGAGAGAAACAATCGTCTTGGGGAAGAAAATCGCCGCCGGCCTTAGGGGCGGGGAAGTTTTAGGTTTGACAGGAGATTTGGGCAGCGGGAAGACGGTTTTTACCAAAGGATTGGCCAAGGGTCTTGGCATTAAAAAAAATATCACCAGCCCGACTTTTGTTTTAATGAAGGTCTATAAAATTCAAAATTCAACCTTCGTCCCGAGCTCAGGTCGAGGGAAATTCAAAATTCAAAATTTCGTACACGTTGACGCTTATCGCCTAAATAACGAGCGGGATTTACTGGACATCGGCCTCGGCGAATATCTGGGAGATAAGAATTCGGTGGTGGTAATTGAATGGGCGGATAAAGTAAAAAAGATATTTAAGGGCGGGCGACACTTGCAAATTAAGATAAAATCGGGTAAGACTAATAAAAGAGAAATAATTATATGGAAAAAGAAAAAATAACTAGTGGGGAAGTTAAGGGTGAATTAGTCAGTCGAAATTTAAGAGATATTATTGATAGGTTGAGAAAGCCGGTGGGCGAACAGGAAAAAAAAGAAATTATCGCCAATTTTTTTAGGGCGATAGAAAATGCTTTGGAAGCTAAGGGAATTTTTATAGAAGAAGATATCGGAGAGATTTATAAAGACATATTTCAACACGCCGGCGGTTTGTTAGTTAGGAGAGAGGCGATAGATAGAGTGGTAGATTTATTATTTTTAGGTAAGGGTATAAAAATTTCCGGCCAAGAACACGGGGGAGGTAATTCGGCTGTAGTAAGTGATGAGGGGATAAAGATAGCTATGGCAGAGGGGCAAACCGACCCCGGAATTATCTCTTTGATGTTTTTAAGTAAGAATAATTTACAAATTGAAGATTGCCCCGCTGACCCATTGCGGCCCAACCGTCAGTTTTGTCGCCGGACTACCGGAGAAATCAGTAAGGATAATTTGAAATACTTGATTTTTAGAATACCAAAACAGTATTTTCCTCAAGACGAAGTTTTACCAGAGGAAGAGGAAGACCGCTTTATATTTAGGGGGATTGATTTTAGAGAATTTAAAAAAAGCGCCTAATCATTGAGCGCTTTTTTGTTGTCTCTTAATTTAGGGGGGCTTTTGATATTTGAGCCATTAGAGAATGGCTCTTTATTTGTTTTATAAATTCCCTGAAACTTCGGTCGGAATTATCAAATTCCTTCTCTTTTTCTTCCGGTGATTTTTCTCTCCACATTTTTAAAATTTTTTCCATTTGCTCGGGGGCATTGTTTTTTCCTTCTTCTCGAATCATTTTTTCAATGGTTTCCCCCCAAACTGGTCGGGCTACGGCCTCAAGACCAAGCGTTCGGTTTTCAGGCTTTAAAATTTTTTTTGCGGCTTCAACCAGCCCTTCATACCATATTTCGTTTACTAGATTCATTATTCACTTATACCTCCGTTGTTTAAAGAACATTTAAGCATCTTCAGATATTATAACAGAGTCAAAATTTTGTCAAGTATTTGTATTAAAAAACCCGCCGTATTATGGTGGGTTTTAAAATTTGTGCAGCCCCAGAACGCTTGCCGTGAATTTTATCCCGAAGCGTATCTGGGTGTGGCGTATGCCCGGCGTTGGATTCACGGTCCTCCGGCAACCGGTACAGCGACTTTGTTGACGTACATTAGTACGCCGCAAATTCTAGCTGATTACATTGCCACTCTATGGTGTTACCCCATAGGACCCCCTGCCGTCATTTCAAGTAAGGTAACGATTACTGTCCCCTAAGAACGGGGCAATGATTACTACCTTAGCCCATGCGGCAAGTTTGAGTAGATAGATGGCTGCGCATAACCACCCACCTTATCCTTTTACAGTTGTCCTTCTTGAGTTGTTTTGTGTGCTCTTACCACTTCGGTAATGAATTCCTCGTTTTCAGCAAGCATTCTGGCTAAGAGCGGCGCATCTTCGCGATCTGCGGCTTCACGACGTTTGCGCTTTCGCTCTCCTGCTGCAATAGCTTCTTCCTTTGTGATATCCCAAGGCTTAGACATGACACCTCCTTAGATTAATTGTTTTTAACAAAGCAAAAAATTTGTGCAGTCCGGAGGTCATCGCGAAACGCCTTCGGGGTGATTGCGGCCCAACAAAGAGTTCGCGCTCTTTGCTGAGATATATAACTTCCGCTCTCACTCCGCCCCTCGCTCTTTGGCGATAAATTTCACAAAAAAGGGCGGGCGTCTTCCCGGGCGATGCCCACTATTAGAGCGCTCCAATAGTGGTTTTTGGCCGCGCCCCGGGCAGACAAGTTGATAGCTACACGTCTATCAACCGCGTTTAAAGGTTAGGGTTGTTTATAATTGACACAACAATAACTCTTTCTTCTGTCTCGCAAAACTAAGTTGCGGGGCAGGAGAAAAGAAGGGAGAGACAATTTTGAATTGAATCTCCCTTTTAAAACATTGTTAGGCCGTTTCCCTGCTAGCTCTGTTTTTGGCAGAAGGCATCCATTTGGCAATTTGTTCAACTGCCTGGACTTTGTCCTGCTCAAAAAGCGGAATGAACTCCAAGAGCCGTTCAGACCAGCCAGCAAGGAGCGCTACGCGCCGGTCGCTTTGCGGGAATTGCGCTGTGCCGTAGCCAGCAAGGTCCACCGAGTAAAGATGTACTTGGGGATTCACTGTACTGCGGTACTTATGCAGTTCTTCGGTAAGCGATTGGCCTGATTCGCACCAGTAACCATTGTTGCGAGCCTCGAGGTCGTAGCATTGCATGTCCGAGAAAAGGATAATCCGGTCAACCCGGGTCCTTGTCTCGCGCAAATGCTTAACCGCCAGGTAGGCATTTGTCGAGTGGTCTACGTCTGTGTTAGCGAGCCGGTCCATGTTCGTGAGGATGGAGTCCTCCCGAACAACCGGCACCACCTTGTGGTGTGTTCCAAACACAGAGCAGATTGCCTCGTCGCACATGGTGTGGGCAATGGCAGCAAGTAGGTTCGCGATGTCGCGACGGCATACCGTGGACTTGGCGGAGATGGGCGTCTGCATTGAGCCAGAGTTGTCGGCGGTGATGAATGTGCGGCCCGAAAGCCGCGGCAAATTCACTACTGACGACGCCAACGCCTGCAAAATCGCCTCACGCGCCGCATTGACCATGGGATGATTGGCGACCTTGTCGCTTTCTTCAGTTTGCTGTTCGTAGCACATACAACGCCCGCTTTCGTACGGAGTGATGGCTCGGTATGCTGAGTAGAAGCGGGAAGGCAATTGCCTCGACCGTTTCACGTGTTCAGCGTCGCGGAGCATAGCAATCACTTGAGCAAGCGCTTGGTCAGCGTTTTTTTCAAGGAGATTGCGAAGATTCCGCAGGCCAGCCATGAAGGACAAGTTGATTTCATTCCAAACTTCAGCTCGTGAGCCAAATTTGGAAATTACCACTTCCCAGGTGGCGTGAGCTTTGGTTATAAGCTCACGCGCCTCGGCGTTAAACTCCTGCTTGCGCATAAGTTCTGCTTTGGCGGCAAGTTTGGGAAGAAGTTGCGAGTCAACCTGACCCGACACCAGATACCGGTAGAGAGCGGAGCATTCGGCGGTTTTCGGAGTAGGGCGCACAATGCGAAGGACGTCGCGCAATGAAATTGCGCAGTTATTCCTGTCGTATTTAGCGAATTGGTACTCGTCAAAACGCTCAAGCACGTCCCCAATCCCCCGAGAAAGAGAATTTGGGAAAGCATGTTCACCACCAGCTGTACCGTGCGAACCAATGGGACCGTGCCGTTTTACCCAGTAGGCAATGACTTCGGCGGGTTCATCCGCTCGGCGGATGATTTCCGGAGCCCAACGGCGCACAAATGGTTTACAGGCAGGCAGAGCTGCAGCTTCAGCGAGAAGAACGATGGGAGTTGACCGGATGTTCATTTTCTGACGGGCGTAGGCGGCAAGCCGGAGTATGAATTCTGGATTCACTTTCGCGGCTTCCTGAATGTCAGTAAGAAGTTCCGAGTCCACAGTTTTCCCATTGGTGTAAAATTTGTCCTCACCCGCGAGCGAGGAGCAAACGCGCGTATAGAGTTTTGAACACGGTTCAAGCGTAAACGCAAGTCCGCCTTCATAATTTTCTACGGCGTCAGAACGGTTAGCAAACTGTTCAGCTACTGTGGCTTTTACGTTTTGCTTCATTTAAATTCCCTCCTTACACCAGTCCGATATTTATCAGACGGCAGTTTTGTGTTATCAAATTACAAGGTTCCTGGAGAAAAAGTGACAAGGGCAATGCTTAAATAGAAACCGATATCCGAAGTATCCCTTATCTACACTACCAAGCCCCTTTCTCAAGCCGGATAAGTTTCTGACTTGAGAAAGGAGCCCGACGAAATAATTATCGTCGGGCATGTAAAATTGCTCAATTTGGGGAGAAGAGGCGGGGTCGGTGCTTGCCGCGGCGCCGTATCGCTTTGGCCCCTGCTTTACACTTTCGCGCAGAGCAGAGGTGGAACTTTCATTCCGCCACAATTTACTTCAGCATATTGCAAAGCAAATTGCGTTTAGCCATTTTCTTCCTTAAACGGAGGATGGCTAAGCAACAAATTGGTTATCTCTTTTTAGTCGAAGTAACCGGCTCCTACACTACCCCAAACTGTGCAAAAATTTTAGATTCTGACAAACACCGGGGGTGGTAGCCCCTAGTAACAAGCATGGGCACTCTCCATAAAAGGAAGAGTAATATCCCAAGGCCGTAGGGGGCCGTTGGAATACAATATTTTGGGAAGTTTTTACCCTTATCCCGGTGCTTGTCAGAATTTTTTAAATTTAGTTTTAAGGAACTTCGACAACTGATAGCACCACTATAACACACCCTAAAAAATTTGTCAAGCCCCCCTGACTTAATTTATAAATATTATTTAATTTTTTGGCTAATTTAAGCTAAAAATAAAGCTCATAATATTGTTATTTTTTTATGACATTTATAGAAAATAATAATTTTTTACGGGGTATTTTTAAAAAGTTATCCACAGGCCTTTGTCAACCACTATTGACAATATATAAGACATATGATAATATAGGAGCCAGCAGTAATTTTGTTATTTTAAAAGAATAGCGGTGTATTTAGTCAACCAGTAACAAAGGAGGGTGTTATGCCTGACTAAATTTTAAGGGAATAAGTAGGTCCTTCTCTATGGAGGTTGGGGAAGGACCTATAAAAATCCCAATAATTACCCTCAAAATTGAAAGGAGGTATGTAAGGTGAACGACTAGTAAGTAGCACAGATAGAGTATCTGCCAATTGTCAATCAGACCAAAAAACAGACAAGAGAAAGAAAAAAAGATGAAGGAAGAACCTCCCTTCGGCAACGGGGCGATATCAAGAGTGTCTTAAAATCTACCGATTCCACGATTTTTTGTACATTCGGACATTTCTAAGCCTTGCCCCAAAAACAAAAAAGCCCAGGATTACCAATGCGTATCCTGGGCTTTTACTTTTTAGGGTTTATAGTTGTTATGTTTTTGATTGGTTATACTTTTCCGCACCTTCCCAAGCCAGTTTAAAAATAGATTTAAGAGTTTCAGCAATGGCTTTATCCTGGATAATAATGCCGGATAGTCGGTCGCCCAAAGAAGCGATACGGACTTTATCGGCGAAAATAGTTATATCGCAGAACAGGGGAAACTTATTTTCGGGGATTCTTTTTCTCTCGCTGAATTTTGAAGGCAGACGCTCTGCCGCAGCGGAGGTATAAATACTTTGGACGCGTATTTGTTTATGAGCTCTTCGTTCTCTGGCATCAGCGCGTTCTTTTTCCGTGAATACTTTTTCAACCAGATCGTTTGAATAAATCATCATAGCTTCTTTTATATCCGATTCCAAAAATTCTTCCACCATCATCAGGAGGCCTTCCTTGCCTTCATAAAATTTTACAGTAGGCTTCCCTTCGGCGGCGTTATAAATTGTTTTTAGCTCCGGCAGTAATTTTTTCAATTCTTCCTTTTTATCATCTAATTCTCTTTTTCGATTCTCCATGAAACTGTTTAATCGTTCCGGATTTTCGGCCACAAAAAATTGTTTTTTCCCCTCCTGAAAACTGCTCATCAGCCCTTTGCTAGTAAGAGATTTTATTATCACATAAGTCGTGGGGCGTTTTAGCTTTGCTTTACCGGAAATTTTTTGAACGGTGGAGGTCCCCAGCTCCAAAGCGGCCAAATAAACATTGGCCTCTTTGTCCGACAATCCAAATTTTTCCAAATCCGTTGGTTTCATAAGATTAAGTTAATTTTACTCCGCTACTTTAAATACTTCCTCTACGGAAGTGATACCGTCTAACGCTTTTAACAGCCCGTCTTGAACCATGGTCACCATTCCATCTTTAACGGCAATGTCTTGTATCTGGTATTCGGAAAGATTACCAGAGAGAATCAGTTTTTCTATTTCGGGATTCATATTCATAATTTCGTAAATGCCGACGCGCCCTTTAAAGCCGATACCGTTGCAAGCCGCGCAACCCTGGCCAGCATAAAATTTTAGCTTATCCAAATTAACATTCTTTTTTTCGGCTTCGGGAAGTTCGGCTAAAATGCCCTTTACTCTTTTTAGAATTTCCGTGTCCGGCGAGATTTCCTTTTTACATTCTTCGCAGATTTTTCTCACCAATCTCTGCCCGACGATGGCGTTAATGGCCGGAGCTAAAAGAAAGGGTTTGGCGCCCATGGAAAGAAAACGCGGCAAGGCGCCGGCGGCGCTGTTAGTATGAATAGTGGAAATTACCAAATGTCCCGTTAGGGCGGCCTGAATGGCGATTTCCGCAGTTTCCAAATCGCGAATTTCTCCCACCATCACAATGTCCGGGTCCTGGCGCAAAATTGAACGCAACCCCTTAGCAAAAGTGTAATCCTTGGAGTAATCAATCTGGCTCTGATTAATGCCTTTTAATTTATACTCAATCGGGTCTTCCAAGGTGATGATTTTTATCCCCGGTTCGTTCAATTTATTTATAATTGCGTAAAGCGTGGTGGTTTTACCGGAGCCGGTAGGGCCGGTGGTGATAATCATTCCATTGGGCCGCTCAATTTCTTTTTTTAATTTTTCCAACGCGCCGCCGCGTAGTCCCAATTCCTCAAATTGTAAACTGGTGGCCGTGGATTTAAGAAGGCGCATCACCACGCTTTCACCGTAGGCCGTCGGCAAAGTGGAAACGCGGACGTCAGTTTTACCTTCTTTAATAAAAATAGTGAAACGTCCGTCCTGCGGCGCGTCTTCCACGTTGATTTTCAGTCCGGCGACAACTTTAAGCCGCGAGATAATCCTCGGCCAAACGGATTTTTCCAAAACGGCAGTGTCTTGCAGGACGCCGTCTATGCGAAAGCGAATTTTGACGTCTTCTTCCTCGGCCTCAATATGAATATCCGAAGCTCGGCTTTCTAGAGAGGAGGCGATAATCATAGCCATCACGTCAGTGATAGAAGCTTTTTGAATTCGAGCGTTTAAATCTTTAAAAGTTTTTAACTCCGCGCGGAATTTGGAAAGTTCCTCTTCGCTGATGGTGACACCCGTCGGCACTTCTTTGATTTCCGGAATGGCATCATAAAGTTTAAAAGCTTGGTTAAAACTTTCTTCGGAAATCAGATAGATTTTGGTTTGGCCGTGGAAGCGTTCCTCTAATTGAAAAAGCAATTCTTTCATTTCCGGTTTTTCCGGTTCCAATGCTCCCAGGCGTATTTGTCCGGCATTATTGAAAAAACAGATAATCTTTAATTCTTCAGCCTGCTTTTTAGAAATACTTGAAAGCACTTCGGGACTAATGGGAATTCCCTTGAGATTTATGTAGGGCAATCCCCGAGTAGCGGCTTCTTCAGCCGTAGTTTTTTCTTTTTCCTTAATTCTGATTTCCTGCATTTTTTCAGTGAATTGTTCCCGGGCTTCCTCGGCCGACCAAGAGCGGGCGTGTTTTTTGATTTTTTTTAAATCATCAGAACGCGGGTTAAGGAAGGACATAGGTTATGTTTTATAGAGAGTTTCGGCTAAGCGCATAATTTTGGGCTGGGCCTTTTTTTGAATGCGCAACCAGAGCAGAGTCCAGACGGTAAACTGGAAAGAAGATATGAAAGCGCTGGCCAGAATGATAAAAATAAGGAGGGCGATAAGCCCGAGCGCAAGCACAATGACATAACCGACAGAGGAAGAAAGGGTCACAAAAAGGGATAAAAGCAGAACAAAGGGTATGCTGAGAGTTAAAATAACTGCGAGAGAAGCCAGGCCGAACAGAAAGTTAATCAAAAGCACGATGATTCCCGTTTCTATGCTGATAAGCCAATTCTTTTTAAATAAGGCGTAGCCGTATTTTATAGATTCCCACCAGCGATTTTTATTCAGAACTACGTAGGTGATGGCAAAAATGCTGACGAAAGAAATAATGACAGAAGCGGCAACCATGATAATGAATAAAATAAGATAAAGAAGAACGTTTAACCAGGAAGGATTAGAAGCCAGATAGAAAAGAGGGATGCTGACTATAAAGAGAAAAACGCCGACGCCGAGTTTTGCCAGAAAATTTATACCCAAAACCGGCCAAAAGTTTTTCGCGCCGTTTTCAAAGGCCTCGGCAAAACTCACCCGTTCATTTTTGTATAGCTTCCCGATGCTATAAATAAGGGCGGCCACCGAGATAACAATGACCCAAATAAGAATAATGGCAATAACCAGGGCCAAAAGTAAGGTTAAAATTATCAGTAAGCCGTCCAGCGGGTTTTGGGCTAAAAAGTGTCCGATGTTGGAAAACGTGAGTCCTTCAAAAATTTGGTTAGAGAAAAACAGTTTAAGCCCAATAAGAGAAAATCCTTCCCCGCGCATGGTTTGGAGCGCCTGGATAATTATTTCGTAGTTTCCGGCGCCGCTTAGGGCGGTGGCAAAAAAACCAAAAATCCATAAAAATTTAAAACGCCAGGTGATAATCGCCGCCTGTTTGATAATAGGCCTATAAAGTTGAGTCATAATTCCTCCTTTATTGATAATTAATTACTTATATATAGTATAAGTAATTTCGGGGAGATTTACAAGAAAGGAGGTGAAATTTTTTAAACAAAAAACCATCGGCGGATAAGGCGCAATGGTTTTTTGTTATCCCTGAACCACAAGGGTTCAGGGCATGCTTCTTGGATCCAACAAGAATGAGCCGAGAGACGTTCTCGGCAAACGGCACGCTAATTGCTCGGCGTGCGCGAGGTTTGTTGCTACCAAGCGGCCAGCGGGAAAGTCAGCTTAACGCTGAATACTCCGCCCCATTTTTTCGCGATGGTGTTGTATGCCGGTCCGACTGGGAAGGCGAGTACCACAGGCCCCAATGGGAAAATAGGTGTGACAGCCGCAGCGAATAACTGACCATCGGTCGGTGCGCCACCCGTGTACTTGGGCAGGTAACGATAGAGTCCGCCAGCTCCCAGAGAAAATTTGTTGGTAAATTGGTAGGATGCTGATGCCGCCAGTTGCGGGTTGGGCAGAAATGCCGCCAAGCCGGTCTGAACCCCCGGCTCTACGCCCACGGCCCAGCCGTCGGGGAAGGGGATAGTCAGGGCAAAGCTATTTGCCAGGCCAAGCCCGCCTCCTTCCCAATGGCCATCCGTGGTGGCGAAGGGCATAAGCACTTGCGTATTATAGCCGAGCTTCGCTACCGGTTGGTTGTTTCCGGCCGCCGTAACCACGGTGGCGAACAACATTGTTGCCGCGAATAATACCACGAACACCAAAAGATTCTTCATTTTCAATCTCCTTTCTTGTGTTTTCAAAGATTGTTGGTGTGGCCTCTTCCAAGTTTTTATCTTGGCCCCACCATTTTATCATATTTTAATATACTTGTCAAGGGTTTTTTGGCTAAAATAAGCTAAAATATAGTCATTTTTATTTTGACTAACCCGGTCAGATATTGACATTTTTGGCTAAAAATGGTATAATAAAATTGTCATATAAATTATGACAAACTAATAATATGCTGGAACAAAATTTACAAAAATTGGGCTTTTCTAAAAATGAAACCACGGTATATTTAGCGCTTTTTGAATTGGGCAAATCTCGGGCCGGTAAAATCATTGAACATACCGGCTTGCATCGAAATTTGGTGTACACGGCGCTGGAAGAATTGGTAAAAAAAGATTTGGTATCTAAAGTGGAGCGTCGTAAGGTGGCAGTATTTGAAGCCAACAGTCCCGAATATTTAAAAGAGAGTATTGAGCGAAAATTGGATGTTGCTGCTGGCGTGATTGAAGAATTAAAAAAGAAACAAACTACCACCCCTCGCGACATTAATGTTTATGAAGGCAATGAAGGAACTATTCTGACGCGCCAGCGGGCAGTAGAAAATATCCAGCCGGGTGATACTTATTATGTTTTGGGAATTTCAGAGCAGAATAGCAGTCCGGTGCTGGACCCATACTTTGCTAAATTAAATAAAAAGATTATGTCCCGGGGCGCGCATTTAAAGGCGCTGATAGGAAGTTCCAGCTCTGAGATGGCCGAGCGGCGCGGTTTGACTTATGGGGAAAATGCGAAAAGTTTACCCTTTGGCGCCGAAACCCCGATGTGGTTTTCTTTTTATCACGATATTTTAAATATCAGCGTGGCCGATACTGACCCGGTGACATTTTCCATCCGCAGTAAGCAGGCAGTAGAGGGATTTAAAAAATATTTTGAATATTTTTGGAAACAGCCGGTGAGAATGGAAAATGGTATGCCGGCGTTGAAAAAAGTTTTTTACGACATGCTTACCGAACTAAAACCCGGAGAGGAGTATTATGTTTTCGGGACAGCTTTAGGCACTGACCCTAAGTATGGAGATTTTTTTGACCAATATCATCGCGACCGCATTAAAAAAGGGGTAATAGTAAAAATGTTGTCTTATCAGGAAAATTTAAGAGAGATAAAGGAAAGATTTTTTGTGAAGGGCGGCGATCCCGAAGGCAAAATAAGTTTTATCAAACCGTTTATTTCCGCACCGCCCATACCAATGCAGATAACTATGTACAGGGGCAAAACCCGTTTGCTTTTTAGCGGTGTTGAACCGGTGATATTTTATTTTGAGCAGCCCGAGGTGTATCAAGGTTTTAAAAAATATTTTGAAGAAATTTGGGAGCAGGACACTTATATCGCTCGCGGACCCGAGGTCTTGCGGGATTTATGGTTGGAGGCGGACAAACAAGGTGGGATTAGCTGGATCGGCGCGCGTGGTTATTTCGTGGACCGTTATCCCAAAATGTTCGCCGAGATTGTGGAACACGCCAAAAAAATTAAAGGGCTTAAGTGGAAAAATATCATTGATTTGAGTTTTAAAGGGCATGCTTTGACTAAACTGCCCTGGATGGAAACTAAATATCTTTTGTCGGCGCCGACCAAGAATCCCAACGTCATCTGGCTTTTGAAAGATAAAATAGCGATTACCAATTGGGCTGAGAACGAGCCGGTGATATTTGTGTCTCAAAATAAATATATCGTGCAAAGTTATAATGATTATTTTAATGAGTTGTGGAATTCTAAGTAAGGGTTTATCAGAAAATTTTGAATACATTAAAACGCTCCGGCGGGGTAAAAATCCGCCGGAGCGTTTTTGTTTTTGTAGAAAAAAGTTATTTTTTCGGCTTGGGTCCAACGATTTTCTCAAAGGCCTCTCTTTCAATCGTTTCCTCTTTCATTAATTTTTCCACGATATTTTTCATTTGTTTTTCATTGCCGCCGATAATTTTTTGCGCCGTTTCTTTGGCGTTTTTGATAAACATGTTTATTTCCTCGTCAATTTTTTCCGCCGTTTTTTCGCTATAATCTTTTCCTTCATGGATTTCTTTGCCCAAGAAAATTAATTCTTCTTTTTCGCCGAAAGTTCGCAAGCCAAGTTTCTCGCTCATACCATATTCGGTGACAATTTTTTTGGCGATTTTTGTGGCTTCACGCAAATCATTGGAAGCGCCGGTGGTGACATCGCCAAAGAAATGTTTCTCGGCAATTTGTCCGCCCAAAAGCACGGCCAGTTCTTCCACAAATTCTTGGCGGGATTTTAAGCTGCGGTCTTTTTCCGGGAGTTTTAAAGTATAGCCCGCCGCCCGCCCGCGCGAGATGATGGAAATTTTATGAACCGGGTCGGTGTGTGGCAGAAGATGGGCCACAAGAGCGTGTCCGGCCTCATGATAAGCGGTGATTTCTTTTTCTTTGTCGGAAAGCAGATGACTTTTTCTTTCAGGACCAAGAAGAACTTTTTCGATGCTATCCAAAAGATTGATCTCATCAATAATTTTTTTATTTTGTCGCGCCGCCGCGATAGCCGCTTCATTAACCAAGTTGGCCAAGTCCGCTCCGGAAAATCCCGGAGTGCGTTCAGCCAGCTTTCTTAGAGTAACTCCCGCCGCCAGAGGTTTATTTTTAGCATGAATTTTTAAAATAGCTTCCCGGTCATTGATGTCCGGCAAATCAAGAACTATGCGCCGGTCAAATCTGCCCGGGCGCAGCAGAGCCGGGTCCAGAATGTCCGGCCGGTTGGTGGCCGCCAGCACAATAATCCCCAAATTAGGGTCAAAACCGTCCATTTCCACCAGGATTTGATTGAGCGTCTGTTCTCTTTCATCGTGCGAACCGCCCAGCCCCGCGCCCCTCTGCCTGCCGACGGCGTCTATTTCATCTATAAAAACAATACAGGGCGCGTTTTTTTTCGCCTTGGTGAATAAATCGCGCACGCGGCTGGCGCCGACACCCACGAACATTTCCACGAATTCCGAACCGGAAATATGGAAGAAAGGAACATTGGCTTCACCGGCCACCGCGCGAGCGAGCAGGGTTTTGCCCGTGCCGGGAGCTCCCATCAGGAGCGCTCCTTTGGGAATCTTGGCGCCCAGCGCGACGAATTTTTTTGGGGTCTTTAAAAATTCCACGATTTCATCCAAGTCCTCCTTGGCTTCTTTTACTCCAGCCACATCTTTAAAAGTGATTTTATCTTTTTGATTTTTAGGCGTTTCCCTGACTCCGCTTTGGCCGAACATCATGGCACGGTTATTCGCCCCCTGCACTTGGCGCATCATAAACCAGATAAAAACCCCGATAAAAATAAAAGGAATCAAAAATGGCAGAAGAGCTTCGCTCCAATAAGCCCAGCCGCTTTTGGATTTAACGGCGATATTTAAACTGGAAATTTTTTCCGGAGCGACGTTGTAATTTTTAATAATTTCGCCAAATGATTCACCCTGCTCTTTCTGCAATTTTTCCTGTTCCCCGTTCTTTAAGGTTATCAGAAGGGAATTTTCTTCAATGACCACGCCTTGCACCTCCTCATTATTCAATTGGGCGATGAGCTGGCCGATGTCAGCGTCTTTAATTTTTGGCCGGGTGAAATTATAAGAACTAAAAATAGCGGCAATCACCAGAAAGACAAGAAGAAAGATAAGAATGTTTTTTATCAGGCTTTTCATAAAAATAAAAGGAATTATTTATTGGTATATATATTATAAGGTAGAGTGTGTTTGTTTGCAACTGCCAAGGGTTAACGCCGGCAACAAAAAACACCCTTCGACAAACTCAGGATGTTTTTTGGGAGTATTTTATTTTTTTTCTTCTTTAGCTTCGTTTTTTTCTGCCTCTTTCTCTTTTCCCTCTTCTGCCGCTGCCGGAGTTTCCTTTTCTTCTTTGGCATCTTTTTTTTCATCTTCTTTATCTTCCTTCTTGGCCTTGGGTTTTTCTTTGAGCGCTTTAATGCTCAAGCCCAGGCGGTGGTCCTTGGGTTCAAGAGAAACGATTTTGAATTCCAGAACGTCTCCCGGTTTGGCAACTTCTTCCGGAGAAGAAATTGTTTTAGTGGAGAGCTCGGAAATATGCGCCAAGCCGTGAATGTCCCTATCCAGCTCTACAAAAAGTCCGAAGGGATTTATTTTCAGCACTTTGCCTTTGACTTTTTCTCCGACTTTATATTTTTCAGCGACATTTTTCCAGGGGTCGTCTTTCAGTTTTTTCATGGACAGGAAAATTTTAGAATTTTCAATATTGATAATTTCGGCTTTGACTTTTTCTCCGACCCTGACTAATTCTCTCGGGTCGTCAATCCTTTGCCACGCCAGTTCGGAAATATGGATTAATCCTTCCAAATTTTCAAACTTGATAAAGACGCCGAAATCGGTGACCGCCGTCACTTCACCTTCCACCATATCACCAACTTTATACTGGGAGATGATGGCTTTTTGTTCTTCTTCCCAGGCGGCCTTTTCCGAGACAATCAATTTTTCTTCTTTTTCATTGGCATCCAAGATTTTAACCTTAAGGTCCTGACCGATAAGTTCTTTTAATTTTTCCAAGATTTTATTCTTGTCGCCGCCCTGAACTCTCGGATAATGTTCGGCGATGAGTTGGGAAACCGGTAAAAATCCCGGGAGGCTGTCAAAGGTAATCATCAGTCCGCCTTTATTGGCGTTGACTACTTTGACGGTAGTCGCTTCCTGGCTGGTTGTGAATTTAACGGCGTTATCCCAGGCCTTGCGATGGCCGGCATAACGGAAAGAAAGTTCCACTTCGCCATTTTCATTTTCTTTTTCCAAAACCGTGGCTTCCACTTCGTCTCCGGGTTTAAGATTGCCGTATTCTTTGGAATTATTAAGAAGTTCGCGTCCGCGGATGATACCCGTGGCTAATCCTCCGAGGTCAACGTGGACTGCTCGGCCGGAAGCGCTGATAACCGTGCCTTTGACAATTTCCCCGACAGTTGATTGTTTTAAATAATCACCGCTCTCGTCGAGCATTTTCTCCATTTCTCCGGTAGCCTTTTTGTTTTTAACAGAAGCTTTCATAAAAATTATTTATTAGATGTTAACCTTCGGTCTCGCCCAAGGCGGGACAAAAAGTTCCCCCAGTGGGGGATTATTAAAATAAGTAATCTAATTATAATACAGGCGAGTTTTTTTGGCAAGACCCGTCAGTCGCGACTGACTGGTCAAGACCAGCCGGTCGCGACCGATGGGTCGGGGGCTTGACGAAATCATCAAAATAGGTCATACTATAATGATGTCTAGAGATGGTCTCTATGCGTCAAAAAGAACTTTAAAATAGGAGAAAAAAACCATGGAAAATGGCAAATCTACTATTAGAACCGACCAGTTTGCAGCTTTAGCGTCTGCAGTAATCCGTTCTCTGCCAAGAGATATGGATACTAAAACAGCTCAAGAGTGGATTCAGAATCCCAACGCTCTTAACAAGGTGTTACGCAAGGCGCTTATACTGCCAGTAGAAATTACCCTTGAGATGGTCAAGAAAATTTATACCGACCTGGGCATTGACTGTGAGTTTCCCGCTGACGTCAAAATCCCCACCGGCGATGTCTGGCCCGTGGTGGTACCCAAAGGTATGACTCCGGGTGAAGCGTTCGCCATTGCCAGTAAACTCTTCCCGACCTGGAAATATGTCGATGACTTGGACAAAACAGTTTCCGAAAAGGCCAAAAAAACCACAGTCAGATTCTTCAAGGCCAATATTGAGGCCGACGAAGAACATCGGAACAAGTCAGCCAAGGATGTTAAAAAAGAAGGCATCCAAGGCATAACGCTGACGGAACGCATTCTTTTGGAGATTGTCTACTTTAAAGTTATGGGTGGCCATTTAGACAAGGGCAACGTTACCCTTTGCGCCGGTTCTCGCGGCTCGGACGGCGGCGTCCCGTACGCCTACTGGAGCGACGACGGGTTCGGCGTCTACTGGTACGACCCTGACAATGCCCTCCCGCGCTTGCGGGTTCGCTCAGTAGTTTAAGTTTGTTTCCTTGTATCTTTGTTTTTTTTAACCCTTGCCCACATTCGTCTTGCGAATGTGGGCTTTTTAAATTCCTTACAAAAAACCCCGAACGACTCTTGTCATTGCGAGGACCCCGACGTTACGTCGGGGGACGAAGCAATCTCAGATTATCAGCTTAAATACTGGATTGTTTCGCTCCCTCCGGTCGCTCGGAATGACAATTTGGGCATATTTTATAATTCAAAATAATTAAGAATTTTATCTATATTTTGTGGTTAAATCCCTCTTTACATCTCACGGATAAAATGTTAAAATTACCTCACTGGTTAACCATTAATTTTTTTATTTTTTATGCATATCAGCTGGTTGGGACAAGGGTGTTTTAAAATCCAAAGCGGCGAAACCGTTTTGGTTATTGACCCTTACAACAAGGATATCGGGCTCAAACCGCCGCGCGCCAAAGCGGATATTGTGGTGATGAGCGACCCGGATTCCAATGGTTTGGAATCTATTTCCGGAGAATATTTTTTAATAAACGGCCCGGGCGAGTACGAGATTAAGGGCATTTTTGTTTATGGCATTGCGCTGGATGCCGTAGAGGGTCAGAAAGAAGCCAGACGGACTACAATTTACCGAATAGAATCAGAAGGAATTACTATTGCTCATTTGGACAGTCTAAACAAAAGTTTAAATGACAAAGAATTGGAACGACTGGAAAATATAGATGTTTTGATTGTGCCCGTGGGCGGAGGAAAGGTTTTGGATGCCAAAAAAGCGGTGGAAATAATCAACCAGATTGAACCGAGCGTGGTGATACCCATGCAGTATAAGATTCCGCAATTGAAATTAAACTTGGATTCAGTGGAAAAATTCTTAAAAGAAATGAACGCGCTTAAAGTTCAGCCGCTTGGAAAATATACGTTAAAGAAAAAAGATTTGCCGCCAGACCGCACGGAAGTGGTGGTTTTGGAACAAAGCTAAAAAACAATGAAGAGCTTTAAAGATAAACATAGCCTCATTTGGATTCTTTCCTTTGTTGTTATCGCCGTTATTTTTATTTTTTGGCTTATTTTTTTACCTAATTTTTTGACCGGACGGCAGCCGGGAGAATCGGCTTCGGGCGAGGCCTGGCAGAAATTGCGCCACGAAGCGGCGGGTTTGTTCAATAATTTTACGGAGCAGAAAGATGTTCTGCAGGAGAAAATATTGCCGCAGCTTATTGAAAGAGGAGAAGAGAAAGTTTCCCTAAGCGAGGAGGAAGTGGAATCGTTAAAGAATAAAATTTTGGAATTAAAAAATAATAATCAAGATAAGAAATAGATTTTATATGTTTAAAAAGAAATCCTTGCCGCGGGGCAAAGACAAACCAAAATCAAAGCCAACGGAAAAAGTAAACGAAAAAATTGCGGAACCGGCCGGCGAGGAGAAGGAAATGATTTCAAATATCGGGAAAGTGGAACAGCGTCCGATTATTGAAGAAATGCAGGAATCATATCTGGATTACGCCATGTCTGTCATTATCGCCCGCGCCTTGCCTGATGTGCGCGACGGCTTGAAACCCGTGCACCGCCGCATTTTATACGCCATGTGGGACATTGGCCTGAAACCGAGCGCGAAATTCAGAAAATCGGCGACCATCGTCGGTGAAGTGCTGGGCAAATATCATCCGCACGGCGACACCGCGGTTTATGATTCCATGGTTCGTATGGCACAGGATTTTTCCCTGCGTTATCCTCTCGTTTGGGGTCAGGGGAACTTCGGCTCTTTGGACGGAGACAGCGCCGCCGCTTATCGTTATACCGAAGCCAAGCTCGCTCCTATTTCCGAAGAAATGCTTTTGGATATAGAAAAAGAAACCGTGAATTTTCGCCCGAATTTTGACGGTTCACACGCCGAACCGGCAGTCATGCCCTCAAAACTGCCCAATCTGCTTTTGAACGGCACCATGGGTATCGCAGTTGGCATGGCGACTAATATCCCCCCGCATAATTTAACCGAACTTGGCAACGGCCTTATCCATTTAATTGATAACCCCAATTGTTCCACGGAAGATTTAATGGAGCATATCAAAGGTCCGGATTTTCCGACCCGCGGAATTATTTATGATATTAACGCCATCAAAGAGGCCTATGCTACCGGCCGGGGCAGTATTGTGATGCGCGCCAAAACGGAAATAGTGGAAGCCAAATCCGGCAA
Organism: Patescibacteria group bacterium; assembly: GCA_028716045.1. Taxonomy (NCBI): domain Bacteria; species Patescibacteria group bacterium. Next base: position 719,964 of record JAQUQO010000001.1, on the reverse strand, counting down.
TTATAATATTATCGTCACGGAGATTCCTTATCAGGTGAACAAGTCAAGTTTGATTGAAAAGATTGCCGCCTTGGTGCAGGATAAAAAAATAGAAGGCATTAAAGATTTGCGCGATGAATCCTCTAAAGGGGAAGTGCGCATTGTCATTGAGCTTAAGAAAGACGTTTTCGCCAAAAAGATTTTAAATCGTTTATTTAATCTGACCCAGCTTCAGGAAACTTTTCACGTCAATATGCTGGCGCTGGTGGACGGCATCCAGCCTAAAGTGCTGACTTTAAAAATGGTTTTGGAGGAGTATGTCAAACATCGGCAGGAAGTGGTGAGACGCCGCGTGTCTTTTGATTTGGAAAGAGCCAAAGAGCGCGCGCATATTTTAGAGGGCTTGGTTTTGGCCCTGAAATCCATAGATAAAATAATCGCCACCATCAAAAAATCCAGAGACAAAGACGATGCTAAAAAGAATTTAGTGCAACAATTCAGGTTGAGCGACCGGCAGGCCGTGGCTATCTTGGAAATGAAACTTCAGCAACTCGCCAATTTGGAGAGAATCAAGGTGGAGCAGGAATTAAAAGAAAAAAAGAAAATAATTCAGGAGTTATCCGAGATTTTAAAATCGCCTAAAAGAATTTTGGGAATTATTAAAGATGAAATTAAAGCACTGGTGGCTAAATTCGGGGACGAGAGAAGAACGGAAATTGTGCCGCATCCGGTGGGCGAATTCCGCGCCGAGGATTTAATACCCGACGAATCAACTATCATTCTTATCACCCGCGACGGTTATATTAAGCGTCTGCCGCCGACCACTTTTAAAACACAGAGCCGCGGCGGCAAGGGCGTTATCGGCCTGACTACCAAAGAAGAAGATGTGGTGGAGCAAGTTTTGACCACGACCACTCATAAAGATTTGCTTTTCTTCACGACCCGCGGGCGGGTCTTCCAGCTCAAAGCCTATGACGTGCCTCTGACTTCGCGCACGGCCAAGGGCCAGGCGATTGTCAATTTCCTTCAATTGGCTTCCAATGAAAAAGTTTCCGCTATTATTTCCACGGCCGAGATTAGTGATTATAAATATCTGGTAATGGTGACCAAAGGCGGGTTGATTAAAAAGGCGGATGTTAAAGATTTTGAAAAAGTGAGGCGTTCCGGATTAATCGCCATCAAGCTTAAGGGCGATGACCTTTTGGAATGGGTCAAACCCTCGGGCGGCAATGACGAGATAATTTTGGTTACCTCCAACGGGCAGTCCATCAGATTCAAAGAATCCAAAGTGCGGCCGATGGGCCGTGCGGCCGCCGGTGTGCGCGGTATCAGATTAAAAGGCAAGGATATGGTAGTGGGTATGGACGTGGTGGTGTCTTCAATGGTGAGCAAAGGAATGCTGGAACTTTTTGTGGTGATGGGCAAGGGCTATGGGAAAAAGACCAACCTTAAATTTTATAAAGTGCAGGGACGCGGCGGGTCGGGAATAAAAACCGCGGCCATCACCGACAAGAATGGCAAGATTATTTTCTCCGAAGTGGTGAATTCCAAAGACGAAAGGGACATTCTGGTGATTTCCGCCAACGGGCAGGTAATCCGCATTCCGAGCAAGAGCGTGTCTTCTCTGGGCCGAGCCACCCAAGGCGTGAGGATTATGAAATTTAAAGAAGCGAGTGATTACGTGGCCAGCGTGGCGTTTATCTAAAATTATTTAGAATAATTAAAACGGGGACTAAAATCCCCGTTTTAATTTTAAAATATTATAATAATAAAAGGGCCCTTGCCAATTTCAACGGGCTGAGGTATTATTATCTAATTATTAAATTAAGAGTAACAAATATGGGATTACCCGGACATCGCAGAACCAGCTCTGATAAGCGGCGCCGAGCGTCGCATTTTGCTTTGAAAAAGAGAAATTTAGTGGCCTGCCAGCAGTGTAAAAAAGAAATTATACCGCATCGTGTCTGCCCCTACTGCGGCACTTACGCCGGTCGGCAGGTGGTAAAAGTTGCTGCTAAGAAAAAGACCTCTAAAAAAGAAAAAAAGTAAATAACAAAAACTCCCCGCTGTAGCACCGGGGAGTTTTTGTTTATTGCCACCGCTTGTTGCCAAATGGTAAAAATTATTATAAGCTTTAAATAGTTATTTAAGATTAAGGCAATTAAATAAATTTATGTCCAACCGTCATCTGTCCCGCACTTTGGCTATGCAGACGCTTTATCAGTGGGATTTCATGAAAGAAAATGCTAAAAAGTTGCCGGATATTTTTATCTATAACAAAAAGGAATTCGCTCCGGATTTTGATGACGCGGGCTTTTCCGAGGAGTTGATTGCCGGAGTGGTGAAAAACCAGAAAGAAATTGATTCCCTGATTTCCAAATACGCTCCGGAGTGGCCGTTGGAACAAATAACCGCGATTGACCGCAATGTTTTGAGAATCGGCGTTTATGAGTTGAAATATGACCAGACCATTCCCTCCAAAGTAGCCATTAACGAAGCCATTGAACTGGCTAAAACTTTTGGCGGTGAATCCTCGGGGAGGTTTGTTAACGGCGTTTTGGGCTCCATCTATAAAAATATGCTGGAAAATGGAGAAGTAAAAGAAATTGATAAAGAGCCGCCCAAAGCCAAAGAGATAAAAGAGGATAAAAAAGAAGAACCCCAGACAGAAAATAACAATTAAGCCATGAAAGATTTATCAAAATTTGAAAAAAAAATCGGGCTGGCTTTCAAAAATCAGGATTATTTAAAGCAGTCCCTTGTACATCGTTCTTATATCAACGAGCACCCCAGTTTTGATTTGGGCCACAATGAGCGGCTGGAATTTTTGGGAGACGCGGTGCTGGAATTAATCGTCACCGAGTATCTTTATAACAATTATGCCAATCCGGAAGGCGACCTTACTAACTGGCGGGCCAGTTTGGTAAACGCTAAAATGCTTTCGGAAATCGCGCGGGAACTGGATTTGGAAGATTATCTTTATTTGTCTCGCGGCGAGGCCAAAGACAGAAGCAGTAAGGCGCGGCAGTTTATTTTAGCCGATGCTTTGGAGGCGCTGGTGGGGGCGATTTATTTGGACCAAGGGATGAAAAAAGCCAAAGAGTTTTTAAAAAAACATTTACTGGGTAAGTTGTCTTATATTTTAGAACACAAGTTATATTTAGACCCCAAGAGTAAATTTCAGGAATTGTCGCAAGAAAAATTTGGTATCACTCCCGTTTATAAGGTTTTGGAGGAAAGCGGGCCGGACCATGACAAACGTTTTGTTGTCGGGGTTTATTTGGGCAAAGAAAAAATCGCCGCGGGAGAGGGGTCAAGCAAACAAGAAGCGCAGATTGAGGCGGCCGCCAGAGCATTAGAGAAAAAGAATTGGTAAAATTATTCCGCCCCGAGATGAACTCGGGGCGGTTTTAGATTGACGTCCGTGTCAATTTCAGCTATAATGTGTTTTAATAATTTGCGCCCTTAGCCTGCCTACCGCCAGGCAGGCTCAAAGGACAGGGTGTGGCCGTTAAAATTTTAGCCCTCGTAGTGTAATGGATAACACAGCAGTCTTCGGAACTGTTGTTCCAGGTTCGAATCCTGGCGGGGGCACCAGGGGATATTAAATTAATAAAATAGATTTGACGTTTAGCTAAGCTTTTGGGTTCGCCCTGTCATTCGACGGGGCGCCCCGAGATAAACTCGGGGCGATTCCGGCAGGACGCACCAGTGGAGTATTTTAAAAATAATCCGAACCGATTTTAGCTCGCCCAAGGCGGACTGGTACTCCCGATTTCGTCCGTTGGTGTCGTGTTTAAGAAACTTCCAAAGGACATGATAAAATATCGGTTCGAACCATATTTTAGTAAAAGAAAATTTTTTCATACTATCTGTTGCAGAAATTCTAGGGAATTTCTGTTTTTTGTTTTTAACCTTGCTTTTTCTCTTGTTTTGTTGTAGTCTCTGTCATAGAAGGTAAAGCTAATGCTTGGCTTAATTTGTACCCTGAAAACTCAAAAACGGAAAAGGAGGAAAGAACATGACAGAAAAGATGACCTATGCTGGGGTTGGCGTGAATTACGACGCAATGGACCCATTCAAGCGCATGGCACAACTCGCAGGCCGCGAAACTGCAGACAATATCAGGCGGCTCAACAACGGAGAGTTTCAGGAAGTCGAGATGAGCCGTGGCGAGAGCGCGTATCTTATCGAAGCGGCCAAGAGCTACTTCGCGCACGTCGAGGAGGGACTTGGCACGAAAAATCTCGTTGCCGATGCAATGTATCGTCTTACCGGCAAGTCGTACTACGGCTATATTGCGCAGGACACCGTGGCGATGATCGTGAACGACATGATTACGCTCGGTGCGCTTCCGCTTTCGGTAGCGATGCATCTCGCTGTCGGCGACTCAAGCTGGTTCGACGACGAGAAGCGGTGCTGCGATCTTGTCGAGGGCTGGAAGAACGCCTGCAATCTCGCGCGATGCGTTTGGGGCGGCGGTGAAACGCCGACGCTCAAAGGCGTTGTTGTGCCGGAGGCGATCGTTCTTTCAGGTTCGGCGATGGGCCTCGTGAAGCCGAAAGAACGACTTATCGCTGCGAACAATATCCAACACGGCGACGTAATCGTTCTCGTCGAGAGTTCCGGTATCCATGCGAACGGCCTCACAATGGCGCGGAAGATCGCCGATAAGTTGCCTGACGGCTATCTGACTCGGCTCGACAATGGTCGAACCTACGGAGAGACACTGCTCGATTCTACGCACATCTACGTTGCTCTTGTCGAGGATTGCCTTAATCGCGGCGTGAACATCCACTACACGGTGAACATCACGGGACACGGCTGGCGCAAGCTTATGCGAGCAACGCAATCGTTCGCCTACATCGTCGAGCGTTTACCGAAACAACTTCCGATCTTCGACTTCCTACAGAAGCACGGACCGGTGGACGACACGGAAGCGTACGGCAACTTCAATATGGGCGCGGGCTTCGCGCTTTATGTTTCGGAAGCCGACGCAGACGCGGTTCTCGAAGTCGCCGCTTCGCACAAACTCGGTGCGCTCCGTGCCGGATACATTGAACGAAGCGACGAGAAGAAAGTCATCATCAAGCCGAAGGGTCTCGAATACTCCGGCGCAACACTCGGAGTCCGATGACTCACAAGCTCCAAAATTCATGGGTTCGCTATCGCAAGGTGGCGAACCCTTTTTCTTTTTGTAAAAGAATGAAAGAATTTGCCGCCAAAGAAAAACTTGAAATTGTCAGCGGTGCGGCTCTGCCGCCTTTCCGTCCGCCAGCTGGCGGATTCGTGTAAGGACTTCCTCGCCCCGCCGTGGCGGGGAGAAATGCGTTCGGACTAATTCAAATATCCTGCACCTATGAGAAAAGGATGCCGTTGGAATGATGTTTATCACCCTTGACAATTTCCCTGCGTTTTGCTATTATTCAACGTAATATAAAGAGGTTCACATATATTAAAAATATTTAGTTAAGGAGAGACAGAGATGTGCAGCAGAAAAGATTTAAGTTGTTGCGGGTTCCCTATGGGAAACGTATACAAAAATGGTGACAGGTGGTACTGGCGGCCACCAACCGGCAAAGAAATAGAAATTCAAAGTGGCCACACCCTCCGTTGCGGTCATTGCAACAGTAAATACACAATAATAATCAACAATGACGGAGTAAGTGTAGAAAGAGACAAAAAATAAGCAGGTCTAAAGCACCTGCTTTTTTACGCCTTGATTTTTGTCGTCCGAAATGATAAAATAAGCTAATAAATAAATATGGGCGAAGAAGAATTAAAAAATAATAGGTTTGTTGACGCCAAAGAACAGACGGCTGATAGAATGTTTGATTTGACTTTGCGTCCGCATAATTTTAAGGAATACATCGGGCAAGAAAAAATCAAGGAGAACCTTGCCATTTTTATTGAAGCGGCCAGAAAAAGAGGGGATTCGTTGGAGCACGTGCTTTTGCATGGTTCGCCGGGTTTGGGTAAAACCACTTTGGCCTATATTATCGCCAAAGAAATGGGAAGCAATATCCGCGTCACTACCGGCCCGGCCTTGGAGCGCGCCGGCGATTTAGCCGCCATTCTTACCAATCTCGCCGACGGCGATGTTTTATTTATTGATGAAATTCATCGCTTGAATAAAAATATTGAAGAAATACTTTATCCGGCCATGGAAGAATACGCCTTGGATATTGTCGTGGGCAAAGGGCCGAGCGCCCGCACTTTGCGCCTGGAACTGCCGCGCTTCACGATTATCGGCGCGACTACCAAAATGAGTTTGCTGTCCTCCCCGCTTCGCGACCGCTTTGGTGTTGTTTATCGCCTGAATTTTTACGAACCGGAAGACGTTAAAAAAATCATTGAGCGCAGCGGGAAAATTTTAAAAATAGATTTGGAAGGGGGAGCGGCGGAAACCATCGCTTCGCGCGCCCGCCGCACGCCGCGGATTGCCAACCGCCTTCTGAAAAGAGTCCGCGATTATGTGCAGGTCAAAGACGGCGGGGCAATCACCAGGGAACTGGCTTTGCGCGCTTTAGATAATTTGGAAGTTGATAAATACGGCTTGGACGAAGTGGACCGCAAAATATTACAAGTGATTATTGAAAAATTTAAAGGCGGCCCGGTGGGACTTAATACCATTGCCGCCGCCATTTCCGAGGAAATGGCCACCATTGAAGATGTCTATGAGCCCTTTTTGATGCAGGCCGGATTTTTAGAACGCACGCCGCGCGGGCGGCAAGCCACAGACCTCGCTTTTGAACATCTGGGGCTTGAGGGGAAAAGCAAATTGTTTTAATCTTTTCCAGAAGCTATAATGAAGATATAAATTTTTTATGTCCATTCCGCTTCATATTTTTCTCATTCTTTATTTACTTTTTCTCATCGCCTATTTTATTTTCGCGGCAATTATTTTGTATTATTTAGCAAGGTATGGCGGAATGACATTTGTGAGTTTTAGTATGTTTTTTCTTTTTGCGGGTGTTTCCGTGGTTATTCTTTTTATCTCTTACAGCGAATTAATAGTGATTGATTGGCAGAGGTCCGTAGAAATTTTTGATTTTATCAGCCGTCCTTCTAATTATTTTTAATTTTCTATGCTGGGCAGCGCTTTTTTAAAACCGCAAGCCGGTGAAAAATTAATCTTTTTTTTGCGGCGCCATTGGCTCACCTTTGTGAAACTGTTGGTTTTTCATATTTTTTTGATAGTTATCCCGCCGTTGCTTTATTTTATTTTCAAAGCCGACGCCACCAACCTTCTGAGGGGTGAAATCTGGGGTCCGCTCCTTAAATTGGGCATTAGTATTTACTATCTTTCTGTTTGGTTATTCCTTTTTGCCGCGTTTATTGATTATTATTTGGACATCTGGATAGTCACCAACGAAAGAATTATTAACATTGAGCAAAAAGGACTTTTCGCGCGGACGGTTTCGGAAGTAAAATTATATAATATCCAGGACGTCACTTCGGAAGTAAAAGGAATTTTGTCGACGATGTTTGATTTTGGCAATGTTTATGTGCAGACCGCCGCCGAAAAAGAAAGATTTATTTTTAGAAATATCGCCGCTCCGGCCAGGATTGCCCAGTCCATCATTGAACTTTCCGAAAAAGCTAAAGGAGTTAAAAAGTAGGCAGTGGCAAAATCAGTGGAATTTTTTAGAGCAATAAAAAATCCCCCATTTTCGGGAGATTTTTTTGTTTTTGTTTTTAGTTTTGAAAAGAACTTGGTCGGCGCGGCATCTTTTGCCGGAAAGGGACATTTTTATTTAATAGTTTTTAACTAATTCTGTCCCTTGGTAATAGTATTTCAATATTTGGTCATAAGTTGAACCTTCTTTGGCGCGATATAAGGCGTCCCAAGCCGATAACCCCACTCCATGCCCCCACAGCGTTTTGCCCGCGTCATAAGGAGCGGGTACGGATTGGAGCCAGGATTTTTCCGAGCCGGACCAGATTTCGGTCCAAGAGCGGGTGCGGCCGTCGCTGCGGGCAAAATAAGGGGTGACCACCACTTCGCTATTAAGAGCAACCACCTGTCCGTTGGTTTCTTCCACTGCTCTGACGAGATTAGGCATTCTTTTTTCCACGCCATAACCGCGATACACCTGGTCATAAACGGCGTCAACCGTAAAATAATCTTTGGCATGTTTAGTCGGGTTTTGGTAGTGCCATAAAGCGTAACTGCGCGCCGCCGTCGTCATGGTTTTCAAATATTCATAGGGAGAAACATTGGAAGTTTCCGCCAAGCCCTTTAGATAATCCTCCATTGCTAATTCATTAATGACCCAAAGCTTCCGGCCATAACGGATTTCCAAAGCGCCGCGGAATTGATTATCGTTCAGGGTTTTATTCCAGTCCGGACGATTTTCAAAATTGACGATAGTAAAAATATTTTCCGGATTCTCGGAAACAAACTTAAGATAGGAGTTGGTGGTGTAGCCCTCCACGTAGTATTGTAAAGTGCCGGAGTTAAAAGTCGCGGTGGCCGTTTCTCCGGCTTGAAATTTTTTAATGGTCTGGCCGTTTTGGTCGCGGGCTTCAAAAGCGGCGCTGCCAGTAATAACTACCTGATTCTCGGTATTATAAAGCCCCACCCTGATAAGCGGTCCTTGGCTGACGGCTAAAACGACAGTTTGTTCCGGGCTGGCCGTGCCGATGACTTCCACGTAGAAATTCAGATTACTTCCAGTGATAAAATTATCTTGGCCGTCGCGGAGTTCGTAGTTAAAATTTTGGCTGCCGGCCGGGGAAAGTTCAAATTCAAAATAACCTATTTGCCCGGGCCTGATTTCTTCTTTAAGATAAGTTTTGGGCAGGGTATTAAGGTAGATGTTGCTGGTCGTCCAACTGGCCGTGCCGATATTTTTGAAGCCGACGCGGAAAGCAAGTTTGGTTCCGGCGGGAAGCGAAATCGGCGAACGATGGCTTTGAATTAATTTGAATGCCGAAAAAGCCGTAGTAGTTTCTTCGTTTTCCGACTGGTCAGTTCCGATTGTTGGCGTCACCTCCGTTGCGGCCGCGGCCACATTGTTCTGATTGGCCGCCGGAATAACCGTGGCGGTATTATTAGAAGCGGCGGTGGTATCCTTTTTCTTTCCTTTAATTACCGAAAAAGGAAGATTTAATTCTCCGCCAGAGATCCAGATTAAATTTTCCGCCGCTAGTTGGAATTTCGCGGTATAGTTTCCGGGGATGTCGGGTGCCTGCAGGGTAAAATTAAAATAGCCGACTTCTCCGGGTTTGACGTCAGCCGTCAATTTTGCCGGTTGTTCTAATTTGAACCAGGAAGAATGTCGGAAAGAATCTTTGTAACGGTTGCGATTGTAAATGGAAACGTAATTTTTTGTCGCCGTTCTCCAGGTAGATTTGCCGTTATTTTTAAATCCCACCTGGAAGCTGATGATTTCGCCCGGAGCAAGTTCAATGCTTTTATGGCTTTGGACCATCTTTTGGGCGGAGTAGCCGTATTTAGTCGCCGTAGCGGCGTGAGCGGTTTTGATGCCTAAAATTTTGTTAATCACAAGGAGCGGATTGACACCTACTCCATTGTCAGTTATTTCTTCGAGGGAATTTTCTATTGAAGATTCCCCGGCGGCCGCGTGGGGAGCGTTTACGATGGAATTTTCCACAAACCGCAAGAGCGTGGCGGTGGCGATTAAAATAAAAAAAGCTAAGGCAACGGTAAAGATCACTCCTCGGAGCGAGGCGTCTTCGTAAACCAAAGCTTCAGAGTTTTTCATTATATTATTCAGCCGGAAAAACCTCCAGCCAAACTGATTGTACATATTTGTTTGTGTTTTTGTTTTCTGTTTATATTATAGCATAATACTCTTATTTTGTCCAGTTTTTATCGACAAAAAATGAATTTTAGGATAAAATAAAAATAATCATTCTTTTTCTTTTTTTATGTCTTCTTTTGTCAGACAAATCGCCCACAATACCATTATTCAAGTTATCGGCAAAGGGATAAGCACTCTTTTGGGTTTGGGAGCGGTCGTAATTATGACTCGTTATCTTGGGCAAGAGGGATACGGGCAATACACCACTATCACTTCTTTTTTACAATTTTTTGGGATTATTGTTGATTTTGGTTTAACGCTTATTACCGCGCAAATGATTTCCCGGCCGGGGGTTGACCAGAAGAAAATTTTAAGCAACATCTTTACTCTGCGTTTTTGGTCGGCTTTGATATTTTTAGGTCTGGCACCGCTCGCGGCTTTGTTTTTTCCCTATCCGGCAGTGGTAAAAATTGGCATTGCTTTTACCGCCCTCTCTTTCTTTTTTATCGCCCTCCAGCAAGTGCAAGTGGGAATTTTCCAAAAAAATTTACGAATGGACAAAGTGATGCTGGCGGAAATTTCTGGCCGGGTAGTTTTAGTGGCCGGCACGGCGCTGGCGGCCTATTGGGGGCAAGGAGTGCTTTGCGTGATGTGGGCCATTGTGGCCGGAAGTTTTGTCAATTGGCTGATAAATTTTATCTTCGCGCGGGGCTACGCCAGATATTCCTGGGCGTATGATTTCGATGTTTGGAAAGAAGTTATTAAATTAAGCTGGCCGTTGGGAGTTTCCATTATTTTTAATTTGATTTATCTCAAAGCTGACATTATTATTTTGTCTTTAGTGCGCCCGCAGGCAGAAGTCGGTTTATATGGCGCTCCCTACAAAGTGATTGATGTGCTGACTATGATACCAATGATGTTTTCCGGTTTGCTTCTGCCGGTGTTCACTTCCGATTGGGCGCAGCAAAATCTGGAAAGATTAAAAAGAATTTATTTAGCGGCTTTTGATGTCATGGCTATGTCCGCCATACCGCTGATTGTGGGCGCGCAGTTTTTGGGCGAGCGCCTGATGGTTCTGATTGCCGGTCCGGAATTTTTAATTTCCGGTTCCTTGCTTAGAATTTTAATTTTAGCGCAGGGCTTTATTTTCTTCGGCACCCTCTTCGGTCATTTAGTAATCGCTTTAAATAAACAGCGGGTGATGATGTGGGGTTATGTCATTACCGCCATCGCTTCGCTGGCGGCGTATATTATTTTTATTCCTATTTATTCTTATTACGGCGCCGCTTGGGGCACGGTTTTTTCCGAAGCGCTGATTTGCGTTCTGACTTTTATCGTTGTTACCCGCGCCACCAAAATCAGGGTGTCTTTCGGGGTTTTGGGTAAATCGGTCGTGGCCAGTTTGCTGATGGGAGCCGTCCTCTATTATTTTAAAGACTTGAACGTTTTTATTTTAGCGCTGATTTCGTTTGTTGTTTATTTCCCGGCGCTTTACCTTTTGGGGGGCATTGATAAAAAACTTTTCAGGGAGATAATTAGTTTAAAATAAAATATAACAGTCCTTTTCTTTAGGTGAAGAAAAGGGCAAAAACCCGCCTGCGGTTCGACTGAGCTCACCGAAGTCCGGCAGGCAGGGAAACCGGCTCGCAGGTTTCCCTTCGGGTTCGCTTCGCTAAAATTGCTATCCGCAAAAGGTGAAAGCACGCAATTTTTTTACGCTCCACTCGCCTGATTTTAAATGGCGGCTCCACCAATGCTCGCATTTTTATTCTACTTTCGATCGCGAGTTTCAAGTTATAGAGTATAAGTTATAAGATTTCCCATGAATATTTTAATTTTTAAATTTCCTTACTCCTCCCAATTTGGCGGAGGAGAAAAACATACTATCGCCTTGACGGAAAAACTGAAAGACCGGGGGATAAATTTTTATTTGGTTTCTTCTTGTTCGGTGTTGGTTCCGGAATTTAAACATCGCGACTGGCCGGTTTTAAAATTATGGGCCGGGGTGGAGCCGGTGGCCGTTTGGTCGCTTTTGCTTTTTCCCTTTTTTGCCCCCTTTATTTTTTTGGAATTATTTCTTGTTTTATTGTATTATCGGTTTTTTAAAAAAATAAAAATTTTATATTGTCTCTCGCTGACGGAAAAAGTTTTAATGACTCCCTGGGCCCGGCTGTTGGGAATAAGGGTCGTGTGGGTAGAGCATACTTCCATCGGCCGTTGGTTGCGGTTTAATCCTTTACGTCTGTTATTCATTCTTTGGGCTCCGCTTGCCAAAATCATCACCGTTTCCTATGCCGTAGAAAAACAAATCAGAAAATTAGGTGTCAGAGCCAAACAGGTGCGGGTTATTTATAACGGTATTGACCTTGACGTTTGTCCGTTTTCTCCGGCAGTCAGAAATTATCGCGACCATTTTACGGTCGGCACGATTTGCCGGTTAAGCCGCGAGAAAGGCGTGGAATATCTGTTGCAGGCCATGGCTATTGCCAAAGAATTTATTCCCACCCTGCGCCTAGTGGTGGTGGGCGACGGCCCGGAAAGGCAGCGCTTGATGTGGCTGACGCGGCAGTTGAGCATAGAAAATAGCGTGCTTTTTGTGGGCTTCCAGCAAGAATTTGAAAAATGGATTTCGGGTTTTGATATTTTTGTTTTGCCCTCCGTTAAAAAAGAATCTTTTGGCATGGTTTCACTTTATGCCATGGCTTGCGGTAAACCGGTGGTGGCCACGCGCGTGGGCGGCATTCCGGAGGTGGTAGACGCGGGCAAAAGCGGCATTTTAGTTGAGCCGAAAAACGCCGAAGTTATGGCACAGGCGATTATCAATTTACATCGCCATCCGGAGTGGCGTCGGGAGATGGGATTTTACGGCCGCAAGGCAGTGGAAGAGCGTTTCAGTGAAGAAAAAATGTTGGGAGAGTACCAGAGATTATTTCATCAATTAGCGGAGAGAATATAAAAATTGCAAAAAAGATTTTGCGAAAAAAATGTAAAATATTATTCCCCTCCTTAGACAAGGAGGGGAAAGGGGTGGTTGGATAATACAGCCCCCCAACCCTTCAGACCACCCCCCTGCCTGCCGGACTTCGGTGAACTCAGTCGAACCGTAGGCAGGCTTGTCTAAGGAGGGGAAAATATAAAAATCCATGGACATCGTTTTATTAACTATTATAGTAATTCTTTTAGCGGCAGTATTTTTGTATATTTTGAAAAATCCCGTTCGCGGGATTTATTTAATTACTTTCTTTCTGCCGTTTGAATATATCGGCTCGTATGACTGGCGGGGCATTACTATCCGCCCGAGCCAAGTTTTGGCGGTGTTAACTATCGTAGCTTGGATTCTAGATGGTCTGGGGAAAAAAAGTTTAAAATTTGTCCGCAATCCGATTTTTTTGCCAGTTGCTTTATATTTGTTAGTCAATATAATCGCTTTAGTTAACGCGCCGAATTTGGCACACTCAATTTTGGTTTTGTTTTTTATTATTTTCACAGTCGGTTTTGGTTTTACTCTGCCTAATTTGGTCGGGCAAAAAGACGAACTGATTAAAGTCATAAAAATTTTATTTGTTTCCACTTTTTTGGTTTCGCTTTTCGGGCTTTACCAATTTATCGGCGATATGGCGGGTTTGCCCGAATGGCTGACCGGTTTGCGCCATCAATACACTAAGGAGATTTTGGGCTTTACTCGCGTTCAGTCCACCTTTTTGGAGCCGCTTTATTTTGCTAATTTTTTAATCATTCCGATTTGTCTTTTGTTCGCGAATTTAAGCGAATACAGAACGGAGAAAAGCAAATGGAAAGTATTTGAAATTATTGTTTTGGTTTTGGCGTTGGTGAATTTTATTTTAACGGTTTCGCGCGGGGCTTATTTGGGATTATTTTTTGCCTTACTGACGCTGGCCATAATTTACAGAAAGAAATTTTTGAAACCCAGGTTTTTGTTTTTCCGCCAATGGCGGACCAGCCTTTGGCTGGCTTGTTTCTTGCTTTTAGTGATTATCTCCTCCCAATTTTTAGGCGGACAATTCGGAAATTTTGTTTTGCATCTGAAAGATTCCTTTTCCGGCGCCGCTTTTTTTGAGCGGGCCGAGACATTTGGCTTGGCGATTCAGGCATGGCAGGAACATCCAATCGTCGGCATTGGTCCGGGCAGTTTTGGTCCATGGGTTTATGTGAGTCCGTTTATTATTCCGGAAGTTGGGTGGAAAATAGTGAACAATCTATATTTGGAAATTTTGGCCGAGAGCGGAATTTTGGGGCTAGGATTTTTCTTGTGGGCGTTGGTTATTTTATTTATAAAGCAGATTAAAGTTATTGGGCAATCACGCAGGATTGCCCCTACAGTATTTCCAATAGCCGTCGGACTTCTGGCGGCCTTTGTCGGTGTTTTTATCCAATACAATACCTTTTCCATTATTTATATAATGCAGGTTTGGTTTTTGGTGGGGCTCATTATTGCGACTTTAAATATAACCCCCGATTCGTCGTAGAGACAATTCATGAATTGTCTCTACGAGTATGGTAAAATGGCTTATTTAAGCCATTTTTTACGTTAAACTATTGACAAAATCATCAAAACATGCTATAGTAATATATTACAATTAATCCCGAGTACTCGGGAGGAGAGAGTAAAAACAGGCATTTTGTTGTCTTGGAATATACTCTCCAAACCAGCAGAATGCCTATTTTAGTAGGTTTTATATAGATCTTTAAAATGTGGTGATTTTTTCTCCTCTCCCTGATTAAAAAGGGATTAATAAAAACAGAAAGGAGAAATAGCAATGGAAACTATTTTTATTAATGTGTCTAATCACAAATCTTCTCGATGGTCCGAAGAACAGCGAAAGGCCGCTGGGGAAATGGCCGATAGAATCTTAGATATCGCCTTTCCGTCGGTGCCGCCCGAAGCTACTTCGCAAGAAGTGGAAGCCATAGCTGACGAAATTCTTCATCGGATATGGGAGATTAGTTGGGCGAATCAAATTGCCCCCCTTGCCGAAGAAAGCGATTCGGAATATGGACCGAACAGATTGATTGTTCATATTATGGGAGAGATGGTGTTGACTTTTAAGGTCCTTGAGGCCCTTAAAGGAGTAGCCACCTGTGTAGCTTCCACTACCAAAAGAGAGGCAGTAGAGGTGGTCAAAGATGGATCAACAGAAAAAAATACCATCTTCAAGTTCGTGCAGTTTCGAAAATATTACTAAAATATCATCACATTTTCACATTAGCCCGCGGTAGTATCCGTGGGCTTTTTCTTTTGTCGCAGATTTAGGTTATACTATATTAATATGGTTAATGTTTTAGTTTTAATTATTTTTTGTCTTTCTTTTGCGATTTTGGCTTGGCGGAAAACCCTTTGGGGTCTGGCCATAATTTTATTTTTGTTGCCAATTTATTTGATTCGTTTTCATTTAGGGTTTATACCCATGACTTTGTTGGAAGCGATTATTTTGATTTTATTTGCTATTTGGTTGATAAAAAGTAAGTTTCAAGTTATAAGTTATGAGTTTAGAGAAAAATTCAGGGGCTGGATTTTACCAATCGCCATCTTTTTTCTGGCCGCTACGATTGCCGTTTTTGTCTCGCCCGATAAAGTCGCAGCGCTGGGAATTTGGAAGGCGTATTTTGTGGAGCCAATTTTATTTCTAATCGTTTTAGTTGGCACGGTCAAAAAAGAAGAAGATTTAAAAATTTTATTATGGGCGCTTGGCGGCTCGGCGATTTATCTCGGGGCGCTGGCGATTTATCAAAAATTTACCGGTTATCTCATTCCCAATGCCGATTGGTTTGCGCCGGAAACTCGGCGGGTGACCGGCGTTTACGGTTACCCCAACGCCGTGGGTCTATATTTGGCGCCCCTCGCGGTTTTATATTTTGGGTTGTTGATTCAGAAATTAAAAAATCCCCTGCCCTTCGGGCACCCCCTTTTTCAGAGGGGGAAAGGGAGGGATTTAAATTCCACCCCCGACAGGAAAGAATTAAGGGGGGGTTTAATAGAAATAATTTTTTATTTAGCAGTAATAATTTTATCTTTGCTGGGAATTATTTTTGCCGTTTCCGAGGGAGCGATGGTGGGGGTGATGGCGGGGATTATTTTTTTGGCATTAGTTTTTAAAAAAACACGCTATTCAACAGTTGTCCTTATAATTTTGGCGGTTGTTGTTTTACAATTTCAGCCGGTAGTTAAAAATTTAATCCGAGAGAAAGCCACCTTAAGCGACGTTTCCGGAAAAATTCGGCTGGAGATGTGGGGTGAAACCTGGCAGATGCTTAAAGACCATCCACTTACCGGCGCCGGATTGGCCGGTTATCAAACCGTGGTCGCCCCATACCATAAAGCCAAGCATATTGAGATTTATTTATATCCGCACAATGTTATTTTAAATTTTTGGAGCGAACTTGGGATTTTGGGGTTAATCGGATTTTTGTGGATTATAATTAAATTTTTCTGGCAAGGATTAATTAAGATTTATAAAAATGTAGAGACACGATTAGTCGCAGCTCTATTACTCGCGATGATGGTCACAATTTTAATCCATGGTCTTGTTGATGTCCCATATTTTAAGAATGACCTGGCCATTTTATTTTGGTTTATTGTTGGGGGGTTGATTTGTTTGAATAATTTTGATAGGATTAGAAATTAATTATTTATGATTATAAAATTCAAACCACATTGTAAAAGAGAAATTCCCTATCGCGTTAGATGGTTTAATAATCCGAATGTTAATGTTTTTATTGGGGATAGTCATTGCAGTAAAAAGACAACCATTAAGAAAGAAGCAGAGTGGTTTAAAAGATATCAAAACGACAAAAGTAAAAAATTATTTACTATTTTTGCGGCTAGTCGTCCCATTGGTCTGGTGGGTTTAACTAAGATAGATAAAATTAATAAAAGGGCCGATGCCTTTATTATAATCGGGGAGGATGATTATCGCGGGCAAGGGATTGGTCAAAAAGCCATGAGATTTATAATCAGGTATGGTTTTGATAAATTAAAATTACATAGAATAGGGTTGGGCGTTTTTTCCGAAAATAAAATAGCAATTAATTGTTATAAAGCCGTGGGTTTTAAAACAGAAGGAAGGCAGAAAGAACATTCTTTTTTTGGTGGGAAGTATCATGATTTAGTGATGATGGCAATTTTAAATAAACATTTCTAAAATTAATTTTGGAAGGGTGTCTGAGAGGTTGAAAGTACCGCTCTCGAAAAGCGGTATCCCGCTTAGCGGGATCGTGGGTTCGAATCCCACCCCTTCCGCCAATTTTCCAAGTTTGGAATTAGGGAAATTTTTTTAGAAAGTATAAAACATATGCCCGAAGAAAAGGTAAGGGAAATAAAAGAAAAAAAGAAATGGCAGCCGATTAATATAATATTGGGGTTGTTGATAATCGGTTCGGTTTTTTATTTCTATCAGTCGCAGCCGCCTTTTATTGCTCTCCCAAGGTTAATTCCTACGCTGGTCCTTATTTTTACGAGAAAGAACAATGTTTTTTCCTTTTTAATTTTGTTTCTTATCGGGTTGACGGTATTTTTTATTACCACCTTTGACGGCTTTTTAATTTTGGGTTCGGCCGTGTATATGTTTATTTCCACAATTTTACGGATGTTTAGGGTTAAAAAGCACGCCGTAATAGGGTTGGCAATTGTCCTAATTCTCGGGCTGGGTCTTTTTTGGGAATATACGACCACTTTCGTTTCCGAAAGTAAATTAATCATCATCAGAAAAATAAATAATGAGAATAGTATAGAATTGGTGGACGATGCGGGTAAAATATCAACAACTTTTTATTTCAACCGGGGAATTTCTCCCAGAGGGGAAGGATTGCAAAAGGGCACTTATGTTTATCAAGTTGTGAGCCAATCCAAAGGTGTAGTTGTCCCGATGAGCTTCTGGCCAATTTTTAAAGTAAAAGCAAATGGGGAAGTTGTCCAGCGTGGAATAGTTATAAATTGGCTTGATTTAAAGAATGTTGCCTTGCACGGCGGGTTTAATCAAGTCGGTTGGTTTCCTTTAGCTCTTGGCGATTATACTATCCAGCTTGTTAAAATAGAAAAACCTAAAGGAATAATTGTCGCGGAGAGTAATTTTTCAATTGCGCCTTACGATAAACAAATATTATCAAAGTTAACGGCCTATCTGGCGGTGGACGGCGACCCAAATAAATATTATGATAGCTACACTAAAAAAGGGAAGGACTCTGTGACGGTCTGGGTACAATCTCCACCGGGAGAAGTGCTAAGCGGAACAGTAAAATCCTTTATAGCAAATTCAGAGGGCGAGATTGATAAAACATCTTGGATCGGGGTGAGCGAAGATGCATTTAGAACGGATATCAATGGCGAGCCGGTTCCTTTGAGAAATTTAAGCGGTAATCCGCCGCCGGGCATCTATCATTATCAAATTCTTATAGACGGCCAGATGCTTTTTGATCTAAAATATAATTGTTTTTAGCTACCACTTTTAAAAAGCAGGGGAGATATTGATTTAAAAAATAATATAATAAAGGTCGATTTTTAAATTATTAATAATTAGAAAGTAAAAAATATGACAAACAGCAAAGTTTTATACATTATTATCGTCATTTTAGTTTTAATCGTTATCGGCGGCGGGATATTCCTCTTGTGTAATAAAGGTGCGGAAGAAGAGGGCGAGCCAACAACTGCCTCGCCATCAACCGAGGCGCAGACGCCTGCTACCGATAAAGAGATGGTTGATTGCGGTAAAGCAGAGGATCCTTTTTGTTTCGTGAATAGAATGAATCAATGTTTGCCGGTAACCGCTAAGATGATGGGGTCGGACGGTGTAACATCTATTGAGATAACAATTTTGGGCGTAGAAAATGAAAAATGCCATTTTCAGAGAAAAATAAATGATGTCGCTAACCTTGATTGTTATTTCCCCAAAGGAACTTTGAATATGGATACCCTTGACCAAACTTTCGGGAATGATAAAGGACTGCAAAAAGTAGTTGACGATGCCTGTAGTCCAGCAGGGTGGTAAACAAGTTTTTTAAGAGGGTGATTATTAGAGAACAAAAAAATTTGCCGCCAAAGTCCACGGCAAACAATTATTTATGTTAGTAAATAAGATTGACAAAATTAAGCTAATTGATAAATACGTTCGTGGTGTTATGAGCGCGGAAGTTGCCCATGATGTTAAACATGTTCATCGCGTTAGAAATTGGGCGTTGCAGATAGCGAGAGAGGAGCATTATAATAATTTAGAAATTGTGGAAGCGGCGGCGCTTTTGCATGACGTCGGTTTGTTGAATTGTCATAAAAGGAGCCTGCACGGAGAAGCCGGAGCGGAGATGGCCAACAAATTTTTAAAAGAAAACAACTTATTTTTCGAAGATGAAATCGGGTTAATTTGTGAAGCCATAAAATATCATAATTCCAACAGAGAAGGCGAGGGCGATTTACTTTTTATATTAAGAGACGCGGATATGATGGATATGTTTGGCGCAGTTGGTATTATGCGTGCCCTTACTTCAAAAGCAACCAGGCCGGAATACAATACCGAAAATATTAAAGGCGAAACGTGGGGGCTGGAAGCCAAGGACTTTGATAAAAGGTTTGATAATGGCGAGGGGATTGGGGATTACATCGTTGATCAAATTAATTTTCAGATAAGTTGTTTTGATAATTTAAAAACAAAAACAGCCAGACGATTAGCTCGGCCGATGATAGAATTCATGAAAAATTTTCTTACGGCCCTAGAAAAAGAGATAATGGTTGAGTAAAAGTAAGCCAAACCCGTTTTTTGAGTGGTCCTTGACAGTATTTTGTTTGTGTGCTATACTTACTTTCGTAAGCGTTTCTCCATAAGTTTTACTTTTCTTATACAAGTTTATTATGAGTATAAGCTAACTAGTAAGCGAAAGGAGTAAAGGTCGACTTACAATATAATAAATTTTTACAAGAAAAGTTATGGCAAAAAAGTTATACGTCGGAGGTCTGCCTTACTCTACCACTGAGGATGAGCTTAAAGAAGCTTTTTCCGCTGCTGGTACCGTTGAGACAGCCAGAGTAATCACCGACAAAATGACCAATCGTTCTAAGGGTTTCGGCTTTGTGGAAATGTCTTCCGATGAGGAAGCCCAGAAAGCTATTGAAATGTTCAACGGTAAGGATTTCGGCGGCCGCAATATCGTGGTCAATGAAGCCCGCCCGATGGAAGAACGCCCGCGCCGGGATAATTTCCGCGGCGGTAGATAAATCGTGATTTATAAAGAAATCATATAAAAACGCCCCCGAGCAATCGGGAGCGTTTTTAGTTAAATAAATTTTCCTTTTTTGGAAATGACCAATTGGCTATTTTTCTCTTTATGAGAAATGTGTTAAAATATCTAAATATAAGTAGCTATTTTGTTATATGACAAAAATTCGCAAGGTGGTTATCCCCGTGGCCGGATTTGGCACTCGTTTTTTGCCGGCGACTAAAGCCCAGCCAAAGGAAATGTTGCCGGTGGTGGACAAGCCGGTTATCCAATATGTGGTGGAAGAAGCGGTGCGCGCCGGAATCACTGACGTAATTTTGGTCACCGGCGCCAGCAAGCGGGCCGTGGAAGACCACTTTGATTATAATTATGAATTGCAAAATTGGCTGAAGAAACAGGGTAAAGAAGAAGTGCGAGAAGAAATTAAGCGCATTGCCGACATGGCCAATTTTATTTATATCCGCCAAAAAGGTCCTTATGGCAATGGCACGCCGGTACTTTGCGCCAAGGAAGTTGTGGGCGATGAACCCTTTGCGGTGGTGTGGGGCGATGAGTTTTGGAAATGTCCGGGGAAGCCGCACGTCAGGCAGTTAATTGATGTTTATGAAAAATATACTGACCCGGTTATCACCGCCTATCAGGTGACAAAAGAAGATACAAAAAGATACGGTATTTTAGACGCAAAAAAAATCGGGGCGGGGATATATGAAGTTAATCGTATTGTTGAAAAACCCGGACCCGAAAAAGCGCCGTCAACGCTGGCTTCACTCGGCGGGTATGTGTTTACACCGGAAATTTTTGAAGAATTGGAAAAAACCAAAGTCGGCAAGGGCGGCGAACTATGGCTCGTTGATGCTGTTGTGCGTTTAATGAAAAAGAGGCCGATTTATGCTAAAATTATAGAGGGGACGTATTACGATATTGGTTCTAAATTTGACTGGCTGAAAGCCAACATTGATTTCGCTTTAAAAAGAAAAGATCTGGGTTTGAAGTTAAAAAAATATCTTCGCACAATAAAATAATTTTATGAAATATAGCAAAATCGCCATTCTCTTGTTAATCCTTTCTTTTTTGGTCACTTCCGGTTTGGGGTGCAAAACGGTTTCTAAGGAAGTTCAAGAGGCGATGCAACCGGTTAAATTAACTTATTGGAGAGTCTTTGATGACCGAGACGCCATGGCGGAAATCGTCGCCGATTATCAGGCGCTTCATCCCAATGTCACCATTGAATACAAAAAATTGCGTTTTGAAGAGTATGAAGAGACGCTTTTGAACGCCATGGCTGAAGACAGGGGGCCGGATATTTTTTCCATTCATAACACCTGGGTGAAAAAGTACCAGAGCAAAATCGCCCCGATGCCGTCAACTGTCACTTTGCCGTATCAGTATGTGAGCGGAACGATTAAGAAAGAAACTAAGGCGGAATTAAAAACTACGCCGACTCTTTCGTTGCTAAAATTAAAACAGCAATTTTTAGATGTTGTTTATAATGACGCGGTGGTGGCTACTACCATCAGCGGGCAGAAACAGGATTTGGTTTATGGTCTGCCTTTGAGTGTGGACACTTTGGCGCTTTTTTATAACAAAGATTTACTGAATAATGCCGGCATACCGGAGCCGCCGGTAACTTGGTCTGAATTTCAGGACCACGTTAAAATTTTGACTCGCACTAATGAAAGAGGCGATATTTTACAAGCTGGGGCGGCGTTGGGCACGGCCAATAACGTGGAGCGCGGGGCTGATATTTTATCCCTCTTGATGATGCAGAACGGAGCCAAAATGACCGATGCCAATGGCTTGGCGTTTTTTCATCAAATGCCCGCAGAGTTGAAGGGTTTGGACATTCCTCCGGGCGCCGGAGCCTTGAATTTTTATACTAATTTTGCCAATCCCGTGAGCAGTGTCTATTCTTGGAATGAACAGATGTCTAATTCTCTTGAGGCGTTCGCGCAAGGCAAAGTCGCTTATTTTTTCGGTTATGCCTATCATCTGCCGGTTATCCGTTCACTCGCCCCCAAACTTAATTTTGATATTTCCCGTTTTCCCCAGATTGGCGAAGCTGGCTCTAATACTCCGGAGGTGAATTTTGCCAATTATTGGATGGAGACGGTTTCCCGCAAGAGTAAAAATCAGCACTGGGCTTGGGATTTTATCCAATTTGCGACCAAAGAGCAGGAAGTCAAAAAATATCTGACCCAAGCCAAAAAACCCACGGCGCTTAAGGCGCTCATCAACACCCAGCTCGAGGATTTGGATTTGGGATTTTTTGCCGCGCAATTGCTCACTGCCAGAAGCTGGTATCGCGGAGCGAATCCCGGAGCGGTGGATGGCATTTTTGCCGAAATGATAAATTCGGTCAATTCCGGAGCGGTGGAGGCGCAGGAGGCGGTTAATCTGGCGGCGAGTAAAATTAATCAGACAATAAGATAATTATGAATTTTAAGTTATCAATAAAAATTTTATTATTCACCGGAGCTTTTTTATTTTTTTTATTGCCCGTTCATTTTGTAAAAGCAGATGTTTGTTGTTGCGATACTGCCGGCAATGTGATAAACGACCCGGAGAGTTGTGAGAAAGCCAGTGAGCGATGGAATACGGAGACGATTTTATTACACGACGGATCATGTAAACCATCCGAGGATACAAAAGCTTGTCAGCAGAAGAAGGGAGAAATTGTCGAAGCTTCGTCCGCTGACCAGTCAGCCAAAGGTAGCGGAGGAATGATTTGTGATGCTAATTCTTGCGAGCACGGAGGATTATTTAAAGAAGCTTCCGGCGATTGCCTTTGTTGCGGCAATTGCTCCTTAGACGATTTTCTTTTAATCGGTAAGGCGGTTTACAACCTGATTTTAGGGGTGGTGGGCAGTTTGATGCTTTTGATGTTTATAATCGGCGGGTTTTATTTGTTAACTTCAGCCGGCTCTTCCGAAAAGATAGAAAAGGGCAAAAAGTATTTGGTAAACGCCGTAATTGGTGGTATAATAGTATTTGGAGCTTTTAGTTTAGTTAATTTTTTAATAGAAAGGGCCGTGAAGGAAGAAGGGGCTAAAAATTATCAAGTGGAAGAAGAATAATTTCTTAATTATGTTTAGGAAAGTTTTAAGAAACGTTTTTATCAGCCTAACCGTATTTTTTTTGTCGTTTATGCCGGTTTATGCCGCGATTCAACTTAAAAATCCGTTAAAATTTAGTGACCCGCAAACAGCCATCGGCGGTGTTATTAAAGCGATTATGGGGATTGTTGGCTCTATCGCCCTGGCAATGTTCATTTACGGAGGATTAATTTGGTTGACATCAGCCGGAAATGCTGATAAAATAAAGAAAGGCAGGGATATTTTGCTTTGGTCGGCCATCGGGCTGGTTATCATTTTCGCCAGTTATATCTTAGTCGGTTTTGTTATAGCAACTTTGACGCAAAAATAAGACGATTTTAAATAATTTTTAAATAAGGAAATTAACAATTATGAAGTTAAAAACGCTTTTTTCTTGGGCAATGGGATTTTTTGTCCTTTTTGCCTTAGTGATTTTGCCGGGAGCGGTCTTGGCGCAAACGGATATTGACCCCGGTCTGGAGTATTTGACTCAAACCGGATTGACCAGCACCGATATTCGCGAGACCATCGCCAATATTATCAAGGTGATAATGGGCTTTCTCGGAACTCTGGCAGTAGTGATTATTTTAGTCGGCGGATTTAAATGGATGACTGCCGCGGGCAATGAAGATAAAGTCAGCGAAGCGAAGAAGCTTTTGATGCAGGGTGTCATTGGTTTAGCCATTGTTTTAGCCGCTTATTCCATCGCCACCTTTGTTATCAGGGGATTGATTGAAGCCACCAGCTAATATCTAATACGGGCCCCTTGTTTTTATAAGACAAGGGGCCTAATGAATATTTCCAATGAAAAGCAAGGATAAGAAAATTTATTCAATTTTTTCTTTAGCCATTATTTTTTTAGTGGCTTTTTTGATTTTTGGGTGGTTTGGCGTTTTGCCTTCCGCCGCGCAGGAGAAGAATGATGATTATGGATTGGGTACGACAGCCAAAGAGGCCGGTATTCCCGGAGCCGAGGAAGGAGAGTTAGCAACTTCAACAAATTTAGCGGCATTAATAGGAAGTTTACTTGGTTCAGCTTTGACCTTTGTCGGAGTGATATTTTTAATATTGATGATTTATGGCGGTATCAATTGGATGATTGCTAGGGGGAATGAACAAAAAGTGGAAAAATCCAAGGATACAATCGTCAATGCGATTATTGGCGTTGTGGTCGTGGCCCTTTCTTATTTTATAGTGGAGTTTGTGCTTAATAGATTAATTTTTGGAGGCGGTTAAATTTATGACAACGAGAAGTATTTTTACAATTATTCTATTGGGATTTTTTTTCTGCTTAATGTTTTGTTCTTCACCGGCAGTTTTTGCCGATGATAATGTTGGGCAATCCGAACCTAACCCTGACATGCAGACAAATTTTAAAGATGCCACTGATATTTTGGGTTCAGCAGCTGAAAAGGCCGGGTTAAGAACGGGTGATAGTTTAGAATCAAAGATTGCCGGAGCGATTGTCGGTTTATTATCAGTGATAGGCGTAGTTTTTCTTGTCTTGATGGTTTACGGAGGAGTAAAGTGGATGACGGCCAGAGGCGAATCCGAAATTATAGACAAGTCCAAGGGAATCATTAGAAACGCCGTTACCGGTCTTATTGTCATATTTTTGGCTTACGCCATCGTTTGGACAGTTTCCACGTTTTTATTTTCTACCTAAATTATGGCGAAATTTAATTTTTTCAAAGAAATAAGATATTTTTTATTAGCCGCTGTTTATTTTTTTCCGGCTGTTTTATTGGCCGCAGAACCGAAAAGTTTTAAAGAAAGTTATTTTGAAAGATTAAAAACCGCCGCCGGGGTGGGCGCGGGCGGATTTGGAGAGGTGGGAGAAACGACGCTCGCGGCCAGAGTAGGTGGGGGCATCGGCGCGCTTTTAGTGCTAGTAGGCACGATTTTTTTGGTTTTAGTGGTTTACGGAGGTGTCAATTGGATGCTCGCCCGGGGCAATGAAGAAAAGATTACCAAATCAAAAACCATCATTATTGACGCCAGTATTGGTTTGGGTATTACGATGGCTGCCTATATTATTACCAGAACGATTGTCGCCATTTTTGTTTAGCCAGCGATTATGAAACATTTTTTAATTCTAACAATCACAGCCGCTGTTTTATCCGGGGCTTTTTTTATTTTTTGTCAGCCGCAGATTTCCCTGGCTCAGGAGCCGACGTTCGGCGAAGGAGGAACTTCTGTTCTAAGCCCCCTCAACCAATTAGGTGAAGCCGGCAAAGAAGCCAAATATGCCACGGGCGAAAGCCAAGACATTCGCTTAGTAATCGTTTCCCTCATCCAATACGTTTTGCTCTTTGTGGGCTTTATTTTTGTTATTTTGATGATTTACGGCGGATATTTATGGCTGACGGCCGGCGGCAACGAAGACCAGCTTGGCAAAGCTAAAAAAATGATAGTCAACGCGGTGATAGCGGTTTTGATTATTTTTCTCTCGGTTAGTATTACTTACACCATCAACCGCATTTTATACGAGGCGATTTCGCAAAAAACCATAGGCGCGGGCGTGAAAGTCAAATAATTTGTATTATGAGTAAGAAGCAATTAGGTATAATTTTTATTTCCGCAGTGATTCTATTTTTCGGTTTGATTTTTGTAAGCAACACCGTGCAGGCCTTGCAAACCACGCCGGATATCAATCGGCCGTTGTTTTTAGATAAAAGCGGTGAGCAAGATATAGAAAAGCAATTGGGCGCTACGGCCGGCGAGACATTGTATTTTTCTTCCAGCAGAGTTAACAACATTTTTCTTTTTATGGCTACGCTTATCAGATATGCCGGCGGGTTTTTAGGCCTGGTGTTTTTGGGAGTGATTGTATACGCCGGTTTTGTCTGGATGACGGCCGGCGGGAATGAGCAAAATATAGAAAAAGCTAAAAAGTTATTGTTTAACGGCGTCATCGGCATAGCCATAGTTTTACTGTCAGTCTCCATTTGGATTTTTATCGTGGAGAATGTCATTAAAAATATTGCTCTGGAAAATCCATCAGAAAGCGAAATCAAAGAATGGGAAACTCAATGTGAACCGTGGGATTATAAATGCAAATGCGAACATGGCGACCAATCCTCTTGTTAAAATTTCCAATAAGTTAGGTAAAAAGCAGATGTTTTCTAACATCTGCTTTTAAAATTATGCAAAAAATTTTAAAGTGGATAATTAAAAATAATTTCAAGCTGCTGGGGCTGCTTATCATTGTTTATATCGTCGCTTTTTCTTTTATCTCTTTTTGGAAGTACGATAATTTTTTATACAACGGATTGGATTTGGCGATTTTTAACAATACTTTTTACAATACGGTCCACGGCGATTGGTTCGGGCTTTCTATCCACCCACCGACTTATCTGGGCGACCATTTTGAGCCGATTATCTTATTGTTAGCGCCGTTGTATTATTTTTGGCAGTCGCCGCTTTTTTTACTGGTTTTGCAGACGATTTTTTTGGCGCTCGGCGCTTGGCCGGTTTACAAAATTACCCAAAAGATATTCGTTGATGAAAAATATAAAAAATGGCTGCCCCTCGCCCTCGCCGCCATTTATCTTTTAAATCCGGTCTTACATAATATTAATTTATACGAAGTCCATCTTTATCCCTTGGCCCTTTTCTTTTTGCTCTGGGCTTTTTATTTTTATTACAGCAATAGATTTTGGCCTTATTTTGTTTTTATTCTTCTGGCGTTATTCGTGCGCGAGGATACGGCTTTAATAGTTTTGATGTTTGGATTTTTGTCTTTATGGGAAAGAAAAAGTTGGCGTTTTGTTTTAACATCATTTCTTTTGGGCGCGGGTTGGTTCATTTTTTCCCTGCAAGTAATCAATCATTTTTCTCCGGCCGGCAGTTATAAATTTGTCGCTTTTTACGGCTGGCTGGGCAGTTCTTTCCCGGAAATGATATTGAATTTTTTTCCTCATTTTGGCGCTGTGGCGGCGCATTTGGTTCGCCCGGGAAATTGGTTGATGATTTTTGGGCTGCTAGCGCCATTTTTTTACATCCCATTTTTAAAACCAAAATATCTTTTGTTGGCTTTACCCCCGTTTTTACAAATTGCTTTAGCGGAAGCCGGAGGCAGTGATACGATTTTGCGTACGCAATATGGATTGTTTTTTCTTTTGGGAATTGTTGTGGCTTTCATTTTTGGCCTGAATAAAATTTCTTCTGGCAATTTTTATAAAAAAAGAGCAGATGTTTTTTGGGTTTCTCTGGCGGCGGGTATTTTATATTTAAATTTAGCTCTTGGTCCGTTGCCGGAATTTTTTGCTAAATTTGGCAATGAGCAAATAGCTTTAGATAGGATTAACTCAAGAGAAGTTATAAAAGAAATACCGTCGGAAGAGCCGGTAGCCGCTTCTTGGAGTTTGCGTTCCAACCTTTCTTTAAGAAAAGACCTTTATGCCCTAAATTACGTTTTTTACGGCAAGCAACAGTTCGGGTTTACCCCATATCGTTTGCCGGAGAATACCGAGTATTTGATTTTAGATTCCAGAGAAATAGTGTCATTTTATTTTAATTTTTTTTTGCACAAACATCTTTGGAATATCTATGAGTCGGGAGATAATCGTTTAAGAGAAGAGATTTTGAAAAATAATTTAGGCGCGGTAAAAGTTATTGATAATTTAGTTCTTTTTCAAAAAAATACCGCGGAAAAAGTTGAACTTTATGAACTGCCGGATAGTTTGCCAGTGGAAAATTTTAAAAACAACAAAATCGTTTCCGAAAGCGGAATTAACTTTTTGGGCTATCAAACATCCGAGATAGCCGCGAGCGATTTGATTCCCATTTCTTTATTTTGGGAGAATTCTCGCGAGTCCAAAGACGAGTATTTTATCAGCCGTCGCGTTGTTGACGAAGGAGGACAAATTATGGAGCGCGAGTTATTACCTTTTAACTACGGACTTTATCCGCCGAATGAATGGCCGGCGAATATGATTATCAAAACTAACTATTGGTGGAATTTCTCGGAAGAAATAAAAAATCGCTTGTTGGCCGGGGAGTATAAATTGGAAATAAATTTAGTCCAAATTAAAGGTGGCAACGAGCTTGATAGAATGGGTTCAATAAAGCAGGTGATTGACGAAGAAAAAGTTTTAGCCAGCCCGGTTAGTTTGGATATTTTTAACCATTAGTCAGTAATATCTTTTGCTAATTATTTTATTACAGCGCAAAAGACCGTTTTTAAACGGTCTTTTTTCTTTTTTGCTTAGGTCAAATTGCCATCAAGCATGGGAATGGCAATTTGGTTAAGACCCGTCAGTCGCGACTGACGGATTAAGCCTCCCTCAATTTATTTTTTAAATAATTCACCCACGGGATTTTGCTCGGGTCTTCTCCATTAAGAATTGCCAGATAGAAACTGATAAAACTTCCTAAGCTTAAAATTTCAAAAGATTGAAGCAGTTTGGTTCTGCTGGTCGGCACGAATTCACTGTAAGAGATATTATTTTTTTTGACTACTTCTTCAGTGAGATGGTAGCGCGAGCCAGTTCGTTCATGATACAGGCGGGAGTTGATGAACAAAAAGTGGAGCTGGCGGCAAGCCTCGGGATGGCCGAGCCCTTCCAACAGGTGATGATTCAGTTCGGGCAGAAGAAAATAGGCGGCAAAATTTTTAGAATTTTCATTTATTTGATTGGCCAGCACATGGAGGTTGCCGGCTAAAAATTCCGAACCTACCGCCACGGCTATTTTGCCATGGATTTCCCCGGCCAGTTCTTTAGCTGGATTATTTTTAGTGTCTATTTCCGGAACGCAGTTTTGACCGATTTTCTTGACCACCCCGATTATTTCATTAATATCCTTTTCCTCAATATCTAAAAAACCAGCACGGCACAAAATGCCGAGCTGGCCCATTATGGAATAACCGAGCCCCAAGCGGGGCTGGCCCGAAACATTGAATTTCGGTTCAAAGATGTAAGCGGGGAAATTATGGGATTTCAGAAATTCGGCCAGTTCCCCGCCGGCGCAAATACCCACTATTTTTAATTGCTTTTCCACGGCCTCCTCGGCAACTTTCATTACTTCCTCCGTATTGCCGGAATAGCTGGAAAGAATGCAGAGCGTGTCATCATCGGCAAAATTCGGCAATTTATAATCATTAACAATTTCCAGTGGCACATCTAATTCCTCGGCGAACAAGGTTTTAATAATATGAGTGCCCAAAGTTGAGCCGCCCATTCCGCAGACGACAACGTTGTTGCATCCTTTATATTCTTCCGGCAGTATCAATTTTTGCGTTTCTTCCCAGGCCTGCCTAATTTGTTTGTCTAACGAAGCAATCGATTCTAAAACTCCGCCCCCGTCAAGTTTTTGTATTTGTTTTAAATCATCAAGCTTAGACATTGCCTAGCTTTATAATAATTTTTATATCTTAGCACAAGGCCGAATAGTGTCAATGTTAATAACTTAAAGTTTAAAATTTATAGTTTAATTTTACCCCTCGCCTCCGAACCGGCAGCATTTTTGTTTTTAGGGCGGCAAAATCCCCTCTCTAAGAAAAAGATAAAAATTTTGACCCGTCAGTCGCGACGGACGGGTCTTGACGAAATTTAATTTTTAGGTTATTATTCAATGATTGCCATTTGAAATTTTATCAGGAGGATAAGATGAACCCGCTTACTATTTTAAAGATTCATCGTTTTTATTCTGAACAAAAAGCCAAGGGGCATACTTCTGAATCGGTAGCTAAGCACTTTCTCGCCGTACTTTCTTTTTTGGTTTTGAAATGGGACATTCTTTATAAGGAGTTTTTGGGTTTTTTACCGAAGGAGCAGCGAGAAGAAGTAATTAATGCTATAAGAGTGATGCTTCTTTATGGCGAGGGAGTGACGGCCATTATCGCAGAAGACAAATCGTCGTTTATCGGTCTTCATCGTAAATTTTTAGAATTGCAAGAGGCCTTTAGGGAATTAGAACGGACTTAATTAAGTCCGTTTTTTATTGGCACGCCACGCTTAACCGTTGGACGAATAGCCGCCATTTTAAGCAGCAGAGTATGGGTTTCAAGTTTCGAATTTTTATGTTATACTAAAATAAGTTTAACTTTAATATTATGCACAAGAGACATATCGCTATCATTGGTTCCGGCAATATGGGCACGGCTTTGGCGCAGGTGATTGCCGAAAACGGTTGGGGGGTAAAAATTTGGGGCATAGAGGAAAGGATTTTAGCCGAGATAAATTCTCGCCATACCAACAAAAAATATCTGTCCAAGATTAAACTATCTAAAAATATCAGAGCGGTTTTTAATATTCCGGATTGTGTTAACGGAGCCGAGGCGGTCTTCCTCGCCGTTCCTTCACGGGCCATAAAAGGCGTGGTAAAAGAAATAAAGCCGTATTTGAAGACTGGCCAGCTGCTGGTAAATACCTCAAAGGGGTTGGAAGAAAAAACCGGCCGAGTAATGCACGAAGTGATTTTAAATGAACTCGGCTATAATTGGGCAAAAAATGTGGTGGTGATTTCCGGCCCTTCGGTAGCCACGGAATTTGTGCGAAAAAAATTTGCCGTGGTAATAGCCGCCGCCGGCGCTAAAAATAATTTTAAAAAATTAAGGAAAATTTTAGCCACGGACTATTTTAAGGTGATTTGGAGTAATGACCTTATCGGCACGGAGCTCGGCGGAGCGTTAAAAAATATCTATGCCATCGCCATGGGCATGTGCGACGGAATGGATTACACTAATAATACGCAGATAGTTTTGGCCGTTGAGGCCCTGGAAGAAATGAAATCTATTTATCGTTCTTTCGGCGCCAATACGGAGACGGTTTATAGTTTGGCCGGACTTGGCGATTTTTTAGCCACCAGCTTATCGGAATTCAGCCGCAACCGGACGCTCGGCGAGCTGATTTGTGTTAAAGGTTCTTACGCGCGCGCCAGAAAATCCATGGAGCAGGTGACTGAAGGAGTGGTAGCCGTTAAAATAGTTTATGATATAGCCAAAAAGAGAAAATTAAAATTGCCCCTTTTGGAACTCGTTTATCGCATTATTTACAAAAGAGCTGACCCTTGCCGGTTGTTAGAAAAATTTTTGAGGGAAACCATTTAAATTTTTTCATATAAAAACTCCCCCGTCCCGAGTTCTCGGGACGGGGGAGTTTTTATATTTTAACGCTATTTCACGGTTCCAGCTCCTCTTTTTTTTCTCTCACAAAAGCGAACCATTGTTCGGAGATATCTATAAAAATTTTAAACGGCGCTTCAATAATAACATCCATAATAAAGATAAAAACATTGATTTTGGAGAAATTTACTGAAAGCCACCGCCCGGCGTGGATAATCGGAGTAAAGAAGAAGTCCGAAAAAGCCGTGAAGATGCTCTCGGTTTTTTTGATGACTAAAAGTTCTTTGGCGGTTTTGCGGATGCGAGTGGCAAAAAAGCTAACCACGCTTAAGAAGAGAATAAAGAGGAGCATGCTTAAAATACTGAAATGCAGTTTATTTAAAATAGTTACTAAAATGCCGAAAGAAATGACAAAAGTCAGGGCGTAGATAAAAGTAAAAATACCTTGTAGAAATCCCCCGCGTTTTGCCGGCATTTTGACGATATATTTTAATTTTTCCTCGCCATGCTGATAAAAAAGAAGCTTTAAGCTGGTGATGATTATTTTAGTATTTTTTTCCGTGGGAATTCTTACAGAAAGGGCAATAAAAAGAAGAAGGAGGGGGTGGAAAAGGATATTGATGCCCAAGGATAAATAATGTAGTTGGTGGGTGATAAACAGGTCAAACGGGACTTCAATGGCCAGCGCTAAAGCCATTTTAGTGATAAAAATATAGATAATTGAACGGAGCACGCTGCGGCGCAGTTTGGTTCTTATCCCCTGATATTTTTTATTACAAACTTTGGTCACTTTTTCTTCCAGCATCGCCGGATTAGCTAAAATATCTTCAATGTTGTCCGGATTTTCTTCAATAATGTCTTTGAAGATGATAAATAGTACCGAGTATTTTTTGCAAATTTTATTGAGCTTCTCGCGCAGAGGATGATTTTTTTGGATTTCTATAGCCCGCCTTATTGACTCTATATTATCCGCTGCCTTAGTTATTGCTTCTTCGCTACCCTGACGCCATTCCGGCCAGTAAAGATTCCACAGCAAATAATCCAGCATACCATGGTCGTATTTCAGAAGGTTGCGATAAATCGCCAAATAAATTTGAGTATTTTTTTCATTCTCTTCCGGCGCCGGCCGGCCTTCCACGGTAATTAGCGGGTTCATTAATTTATACATTGTTTCGGCCAAAGCATGGTCGCGGGTCGGCGGAATCAGTTCTTCTTCTATTTCGCAGGCCATGAGGCCGATGAGCCAATTGTTTATTTTTTTCGTCTCCCGGTGGGGCGTGGCGGCAATTTTTTTCTTCAGCGCGTCATACTTTACTAAAATTTTAGCCACCGTCCCAATTTTTGTTTCCGGCAATGATTCATTGGGTATATAAGAAGCCCGAATCAATTCGCAGATTAACGACTTGGCGATGTCGGCCTCTTTTTGCGGTTCAATGGTGAGCCGTCCTTCAATCAAAAGTTTACGTCGGATGATTCTTTCCACGGCGCCTTTGCGCAAAAGATGTTCCTCGCGATAATCAATGACGTTGCGGATTTTTTCGTAAAAAAAAGCGATTTTACTGATCATTTCACTGACTTTGATTTTGGCAATTTCCTGATTATCTTCTGGTTTTTTCGCGAACACTTCCAGCAGTTCTTTTATCGGTTTTTTTAGTTTAATTTCGCCATTTTCCGGCATAGAGATTCATTAAAATAATTTATTTCATCTTAGCACAAGCAGCTGTTTTTTGCCAGATATAAAATCCCCCGCTTTTTGGGCGGGGGATTTATGATAGATTTTAGCCGAACATTAAGAGCGACGGTTTTAGGATAAGCAGGATGCCGATAATCAAGATTATAATTCCGCCGACGAGGTTGGAGTACTTGGTGTACTTACCCGTAAGGCCGGCGATTTTCAGGGTGAGCATCGCCACCACAAAAACGATAATATCATCCAGCATGAAGAAGAAAATATAAAGGAGCAGATAAAAATAATATTCCCAGGTTGGCAGGTGATTTAAACTCAATATCTGCGTGTAAATAGCCGGCAGTCCGATAGAGCAGACCAACTCCACCATATTAACCGCGAAAGCCAAAACAATAATGCCCGCGAGGGAGAAAAGGAGGTATTTAGATTTAATAATTTCGCGGATGCGTTCAAAAATTTTCCGGCGGCTTTCCCCCTTAGTCACCTTGCAGACGCCCTCTTGATAAGAGAAGTAATCTTTAAGATTGATAATGCCCGCGATGATGGCCAGCAGGCCAATGGCGATTCTCACCAGCTGAATATAACCCATGAAAATAAAGAGATTTAGCCAAGCGGCGAGGAAAAGAAAATAGGTGGCGGCCGAAGCGGCGATAAAGGCGATGCCGATAAGCCACATTCTTTTTTTGTCTTCCATTCCCAAAAGCAGAGAGATAAGAAAGAGGAGAACCCACATCGCGCAAGGATTAAAACCGTCCAGCGCTCCCAAAGCGATAGTAAGGACAGGCAGGGATAAGGAAAAGAGATTAATGTTTCTGATAAGGGGGTAATCCAATTTTAATTCTTCCTTTTGTTCTTTTTCTTCGGCTGGCGGTTTTGACTGTTCCGGCGGAGCTATTTTATACATCGGGTCAAGACATTGGCCGGAATCTAAACAATTTTGAATAGTCCGTTCAATTTTAACGTCAGTATATCCTTTTCCAAAACCCGAGAAAGCCTCTTCGCCGATAAAAGTCATTGGCACGCCCGCGCTGCGGACTTTATAGGCCTTGGCTAAGTCCACGAGCAGGTTGGCGTTTTTAATGTTATACCAAACCTCAAATTCGTGAACCCGGATTTTATCTTTATACTTATTTTGAATAGCAAAATTCAAAAATTCTTTTTCCGAGGCGCAGTGCGGGCAGCCGTCGCCGTAAAAAAAATAAATATCCACCGGCGGCTCGGCGGCCGAAGCCCCCGGCCAGTTAAAAAATAAAAATATGAAGGAGCAGACGATTATTTTTTTTAGCATATTTTAGCAGGTTTGGTAATTATTGATTTTATTCTATCACGAACGATTTTTTAAATTCAAATTGATTTTTAACCAACGTTCGCCTCTGCCCTTGACCTCCAAAGTTTTTGTCTGGGGGTTAATAATAACTGAGGCCAAGGTCCGGGGGTTGTAAATCAAGCTTTTCGCGTATTTATCCTGGCCGGAAAGAATCTTTTTAAACTCCCGTTCGGCGCCAATTTTTTTGATAAATCGGCAAGCGGAGGCGTATCTTTTGTAAGTGGTTGAGCCGGATTTCCCCAGTCCCCGGGTTTCAAATTTTTTCAGCCGTCCGGTAAAATTATTTGTATGGCAATATTGATTTTGCGTTTCCAAAATAGCGAAGCGTTTAGCGGTTGATTCTATATTCAGGAGTTTGGCGTTTTCGGTAAAAGTGTGGCTGTATCCCGAGGCCCGCCGAATTTTGCCGAATTCTTTTTTAACTTCTTTAATGTTCGGGAATTCCGAAAGCCAACGCGCGACGATGTTCTTCGGTACGCCGACCTGCGAATCAAGATGATGAAGAGTATTGATGCTTTGGGTTAAACCAAAAGAGTTGATGGAA
The DNA here is from genome assembly GCA_028716045.1 of Patescibacteria group bacterium. Lineage (NCBI taxonomy): Bacteria > Patescibacteria group bacterium. The sequence continues at coordinate 685,276 of JAQUQO010000001.1, read as the reverse complement.
CAGGCATTGCCGCCGATAGAATAGAGATAAGCCAGTTCCCAGATGGTTAGACCGCCGATGGTTTTTTGCAGGAGAAAAGTTAAATGAGGGACAGCTGGCCGTTCCCAATCTTCATTGTGCCCGACAAGGTAAGAATTTTTTTGGGGGATAAAAATGCTGGTGCATTTTTCTTTTTGTTTTTGTAAAATTTCTTCCACGCAATTAAGCGCCCAAATTTTAAGAAAAGGGACGCCGGAACCTTTGGCTAAACCCTTCATTTCTTTTATAAATTGGGGAAATGTTTTTTGCGTCACGGCTAAATAGGGCTTGGATAATTTGATTAATTTCTCCCAGCTGATATCTTGGGGCTTTTGGATTTCTAAATAGCCGGAGGTTAATTTCCCGAGTTTTTTACCCAACAAAAAACCCGCTTCGTAATTATTTTTTGCTTTGATTTTTATAAAACGCATATTTTTATTCAAATACTTGAGCGATAAAAACGTTTAATTCTACTGGGGCGGCCACTGGGAGTTGAACCCAGGCCAGCGGAGCCACAATCCGCTGTTCTACCGTTAAACTATGGCCGCCATGATTATTAAATTTTTTGGTGACCCCGCTAGGAATCGAACCTAGATCTAAAGCTTAGAAGGCTTCTATTCTATCCTTTGAACTACGGGGCCGATAAACACGCTGAATTTTCAAAAACAGTAATATCAATTTTACTAGTTATCGTAGAAAAAGTCAATCCTTTATTGGCGAGCTTTTTTTACCGCGCATTTATTATCCCGCCACTTTTGCACCACCTCGCTGATTATCAGAACTAGATAGGTGATTAACACGGAAAATATCGCCAGGAAATAATAGCCAAAACCGATGGCTAGTCCGGTGGCGCCCATAATCCAGATGGAAGCCGCGGCCGAAAGCCCGCTAACTCCCTGTTCGGAACGGATAACACTGCCGGCGCCGATAAAGCCGATACCGGTGGCCACGGCCGTGATGATGTAAAGAGGATTGATGCCGGCGTAGGTCTGATAATATTCGTAGAAAAAATTAAGTCCGGCAATGGCGAAAACTGCCGACCCGATGCTGGTTAAAATGTGGGTTTTCAAGCCGGCGGCGCGTTTACATCTTTCTCTTTCAAAGCCGATCAGGAGGCCGGTGAGAAGGGCCAAAAATATTCTTAGGGCAATGTCTTGGTAGCTCATAATTTTTAATTATTTTATTTATTTTTTTGACGTTGTCGGCCGTGAAAGGCTTTGTGCACTTCACGCAGTTGCTGGTTGGTGATGTGAGTGTAAATCTGGGTAGTGGTAATGCTGGCATGGCCGAGCATGGCTTGTACCGAACGGATGTCAGCGCCATTCATCAGCAGGTCGGTGGCGTAGCTGTGGCGCAAGGTGTGGGGAGTTATTTTTTTGGTGAGACCGGCGACTTTGGCGTATTTTTCCACGAGCCGCTGGATACTGCGCGGGGTCAGTTTGGGAATTTTTTTCATTTCCCTTTTGGCGCTGGCGCGGTCGTGTCCCATAAACAAAAAGGGGTTGGGGTCAGTGCGGGCGTCCAGGTATTCTTTAATCCAGTATTTGGCTTGATTGGATAAAAAAACCACGCGCGGTTTGTCGCCCTTGCCGCGGACCGTGAATTCGTCCTTTTTTAGATTGATTTGGTCAATTTTTAAATTACTTAATTCCGAAACGCGCAGACCGGTGGCAAAAAGCGTTTCCAGAATCGCCTTGTCTCTTTTTTTAATAATGTCCGGATTTTTGATGAGCAGGGGCGCTTCCAAAAATTTTTCCAAGTCCGACCCTTCTAAAAATTCCACCGTGCGCTCGCCGATTTTAGCCAGCTCAATTTTTTCCGGCGCCAGAGTTTTAATGTCGCGCTTGGCGAGATATTTTAAAAATGAGCGCAGGGCGATGAGATGATAATTCTGCGTGCTTTTTTTAAGCGGCTGTCCGCTATCTTCGGCCAAGCGATTGAGCCAGAGGCGGTATTGGCGCACATTTTCAGCGGTGATATCTTCGGGAGCCAGTCGGCTCTTTTTTAATTCTAACCAGCGTAAAAATCTCCCCAGATAAAATTCATAATTGCGCCGTGTCATCCGGCTGCGGTTTTTTTCTATCTCTAAATAGTCCAAGAATTCCCCGAGGAGTTTGGCGAGAGGAGAAGAAGGATTAATTTTTGTTGGCGTTTCTCTTTTCATACGATTAGATACTGTTTTTATTTTACGACACTTTTGATTTTTAGGCAAACAGTTGAAAGTTTTTAAGCAAAATGATAAGGTATAAACGTTTTAAACGGTCTTTAAAATCACAAGAAAGGAGGCAGGCGATGAAATGGCCGGAATATCTACTGTTGATCAGACACGATGTTTCCAAATTCAATATCCTTAAAGAAGAGAAAAACGCTGACCCGGAATACAAAGAGTTTTGCCGGGAGTATAAAAATAATCCCGAAAGCGCAAATACCGTGGCTTGGGCAAAAATTATTGCGGAGCGCTATGCTTTGGGAATGAGCGATTCGCAAACCTCTTTGGTGGATATCGAGAGTTCCCGGGCGAAAATTGTCGGGAAAAAACTCAAACAAGAATTTGGAAAGCCAGATGTTATTTTTTACTCCCCGTATCTTCGAGCGCGGCAGACACTAGACGGTATTATAAGCGGTTGGCCAGAGTTGGCACGAGTTAAAACTTATGAAGAAGAAAGAATCAGGGAACAGGAGCGTGGGTTGGCCTTGTTTTACAGCGATTGGCGGGTTTTTCATGTTTTACATCCAGAACAGCGCCAACTGTATGATTTACTCGGCCCTTATTGGTATCAGTATCCCCAAGGAGAGAACATTCCTATGGTGCGCGACCGCAATCGTTCCTGGGTTAGCGCTCTGATTCGCGATTTTCACGACAGAAAAGTTTTGGCAATCACTCATCATTTGAATATTCTTGCCCTTCGCGCCAATCTAGAGCGACTTTCTGAAAAAAAGTTTATCCGTTTGGATGAAAAGGGAAAACCGATTAATTGCGGAGTCACTTGCTATGAGGGAGTACCCAAAGAAGGTGAGAATGGACGGCTAAAGCTCAAATTTTACAATCGCCAGTATTATTAAAGCAATCAACGGCTTATTCATAAATAAGCCGTTTTTTTTGTTGACATTTTTTAGAGGGTTTGTTATATTATATCCGTTAATAAATAATCGGTTCTCTGGCTTTGGCTGGGCAAATGAATTATCAATTCGGGCCGGGCTTGGGAACACGAAGGGGAAACTATGTTAGACAAAAAGAAAAAGGATGCGATTATCAAAAAATTTCGCACCCACGAGAACGATACCGGTTCGCCGCAGGTGCAAATTGCCATCCTGACGGAAGAAATCAAGGAACTTACTGAGCACCTCAAGGGTCACAAAAAAGATTTTTCCTCCCGCCGGGGTTTATTAAAAAAAGTCGGAGAGAGACGAAGATTGGTAAAATATTTAGCGAAGGAGAACAGGAAAGCTTACGAAGAATTGGCTGACAAGCTTAAACTTAAAACTTTAACCTAAGCGCGATAAATGGCCGATCTGCCGATTGGTCATTTATTATTTTTAGTTATATAATTAGGATAAGATTAAATGTAAAAATTTTTTATGATAAAACACAAAGCGCAAAGGGTGGGAGTGTTCGTGGATGTGGGCAATATGTACCACTCGGCGAAAAATTTACACCAAGCCAATGTCAATTTTAAAGAAGTGCTGAAAGACGCGGTAGCCGGGCGCCAGTTAGTGCGCGCCATTGCCTACGTGGTGAGTTCCAAATCCGGCGAAGAGGAAGATTTTTTTGAAGCCCTGTCCAATCAAGGGTTTGAAGTCCAGATTAAGGATTTACAGATTTTTTTCGGCGGCGCCAAAAAAGGCGACTGGGACGTGGGTATGAGCATGGACGCGATTAAGCTCGCTGACAAGCTGGACAGCGTGATTTTGGTCACTGGTGACGGCGACTTTATTCCGCTCGTGAAATATCTGCAGGAAAATAAAGGATGTTTGGTGGAAATTATGGGATTCCGCGAAACCACTTCTTCCAATCTGATTGAAATCGCCGATGATTTTATTGATTTAAGCCAAAGCAAGTATTTAATCAGAAAAGCGAGATTTAGCAGAAAATAATTTTTTTAAATATTTAATTAAGCCAATTGGTCCGCGGACAAACTGAGCTTTGAGGTTTTTGCCTCGGGAAGTTCAGGAGCTCGCCGATCAGTTGGGCAGAAAGTAATTTATGATTCAACAAAAACATTTTGAAAAGGAGTGGGCCGGCAGAAAACTTATCATTGAGACCGGGCGTTTCGCTCCACAAGCGAATGGCAGTTGTACCGTGCAGTATGGCGATACCTTAGTGCAGGCCACGGCCGTGATGAGCCCGACGGTCAAAGAAGGAATGAATTTTTTCCCCTTGACGGTGGAGTACGAAGAAAAAATGTACGCCGCCGGCAAAATCAAGGGTTCGCGTTTTATCAAGCGCGAGGGGCGACCTACGGACGAAGCCATTTTAACCGCCCGTCTTGTTGACCGCGCCATCCGTCCGCTGTTTGACGACCGCATCAGAAACGATATTCAGGTCGTTTTAACCGTGCTTTCCCTGGACACGGATAATGACCCCGACATTATCGCTTTAATTGCCGCTTCCACCGCTTTATCCATTTCTAATATCCCCTGGAACGGCCCGATTGCCGGAGTCAATGTGAGTAAGATTGAGGACAAATTGATTTTAAATCCCACTTATGAAGAAAGAGCCAAAGCGTCGCTTTACACCACCGTGGCCGGCACCAAGGAAAAAGTGATTATGCTTGAAGCCGAAGCTAAGGAAGCGGCGGAAGAAGAAATGTCAGCCGCGATACTTTTCGGGCAGGAAAATTTGGAGCCAGTGATTAAATTGATTCAAGAAATTAAAAAAGAACTTGGCGAAGAAAAAATTTCCACGGACGATTTATACGCCCAGCAGATTAAGGGTGACCTGGCCGAATTAAAATCACTGATGGAAGAAGCGCAGAAATTTTTAGACGAGAGAATTGAGAAGTATATGTTTGGTGAAATTAAAAACACTAAACAGTCGCGCAAGGAAGCGTTAAGAGAATTAAAAGAATTGTTAAAAACTACCCTGGAAGAGCGGGAGGTTGCCGCCGATATGATAAATGTGATTATGGCCAAAGCCGACAAGCTCGCGGAGCTGCGTATTTCCGAAGCTATCGTGGATAGGGCCAAGCGCGTGGACGGTCGCCAGCTAGATGAGATTCGTCCGCTTTTTTCCGAAGCAGGCATTTTGCCGCGTGTTCACGGTTCGGGATATTTCCGCCGCGGGGAAACTCACGTGCTCTCGGTCGTTACTCTGGGAGCGCCGGGGGACGAACAGGTTTTAGACGGCATGGAAATGAGCGGCAAAAAACGTTACATGCATCATTATAATTTTCCTCCGTATTCCGTCGGTGAGACCGGCCGAATGTCCGGCCCCGGACGCCGCGAAATCGGTCATGGCGCCTTGGCGGAAAAAGCCATTTTTCCGGTTCTGCCGGAGCAGGACAAATTTCCCTATACCATTCGCGTCGTTTCCGAAGTAATGAGCTCCAATGGTTCCAGTTCCATGGCTTCGGTTTGCGGCTCAACTTTAAGTTTGATGGACGCTGGTGTGCCGATTAAATCTCCGGTAGCCGGTATTGCTATGGGTTTGGCGGTTAATTCCAAGGGCGACTGGAAAGTCATTACCGATTTGCAGGATTTAGAAGACGGTTACGGCGGCATGGATTTTAAAATCGCCGGCACGGCCAAGGGTATTACCGCCATTCAGATGGATACCAAGAGCGATGGTTTGCTTAAAGACATAGTTTTACAAACTCTCAAACAAGCGCGCGTTGCGCGTCTCAAGGTTTTAGATTCCATCACGAACGTCCTGCCGGCCCCCCGCGCCGAACTTTCTCCTTATGCTCCGCGCATTGAGTCGTTCTATATCAACCCCGATAAGATTCGCGATGTTATCGGTCCGGGCGGCAAGATGATAAATAAAATTATCGCCGAGACCGGCGTGGATATTGATATTGAAGACAGCGGCTTGGTAAGCGTCACTTCCGCCGATAAAGACGGATTAGAAAAAGCGGTTAAATGGATTAGAGATTTGACCGCCGAAGCGGAAATGGGCAAACTTTATACCGGCAAAGTCACCCGGATTATGGATTTCGGCGCTCTCGTGGAGATCCTCCCCGGGCAGGAAGGGATGGTCCATATTTCCGAATTGGCTCCGTATCGCGTGGCGCGAGTTGAGGACGTGATTAAGCTCGGCCAGGAAATAACCGTTAAAGTGATAAATATTGATAAGGAAGCCGGCAAAATCGGGCTTTCTCTAAAAAGAGCCCAGCCGGATAGCGGTCCCGACGAGCCGGAAGAAAAAAAATTCGGAATCTTCAAAAAAAGAAGCGAGCGCCGATAATGAAAAATAAAGCCATGCCCGATTACTATTCTTTTAGCCAAAGAAGAGAGGCGTATTTGGGTTATTCCAAAAGGCGCCGGCCATCCTATAAATTTATATTTTTATTTTTAATAATAGCCGCAGCCTTACTGGCTGTGGCTATTATATTGATATTTTTTCCCGGAGACCGTTTAATTGATTACGCGCCCGTTGATAAGGTTGTTTATATTCACCTAAACTATTCAGACGATAAGGTTAGCGCGGAATTGGTTCGCGAGCTTAATCGCTTTTGGGGTTTTCCCGAGGAATTTTCCGGTGAAGAAATGGCTTGGGTGGTTTTACCCGATGGCCAAAGATTTTTTTTAGCGAGATTTTTTTCTCGTCCGAATACCTGGCCGGCAAATTTAACGATTAAAGATTTTAGCAACGACACGGTGGCCGTTGGCGCCTCTTCTGCGAATACGGAGCTTCTTTACCGCGATATATTTTGGAAAATTTTCAGCAACCCCCGGGCATATTTTTATTTTAAAATTCCCGGCAGTGATGTTGGCCGAGGTCATATTGATACCTCTAAGCACGCGGCGCCATTACCTTGGGAAAGATATTTGTTTTCAAACATTAAATTGCCTGAAAATATTTATATTTCCCTGGCCAGAAATAATAATCAGCTGATTGTTGATTTTAATTTCCCCCATTCTAAATTGACCGCCGCTTCGTTTATCAATTCTTTCGCCGAAAAACCTTTGCTCTATCTGCGCGGTTTTAATTTTTTTGATTTGTATGGAGAAAGTAAAAAATATATTCCCAAAAATATTTTAGCCAGCGGTGAAAAAGATTTTGATGAGTTGGGGGATATCTTACGGGGAGAGGGAGAACTCTTGGTTGAATTTGAGGATGAAAATAATCCGGTAGATATTAAAAATTTTTTGCGGAACAATTTTTTGCTAATCGTCAATATCTCGTCTAAAGAATTTGACCCGGCCAAATTGGCCAATGTTTTGAAGCGAGTAGTTGGTTATTTATATCCGGAAGAAAAGGAAGTAGTTTTACCGGACGGCAGGGCCATTGAATTTTTACCCAAAGAAATTATTGCTGATTTTACAGAAACAACCCCCGGGGGGCCGCGTATTTTGGAGTCAGAGGGCATTCCTTTAAAAATCAGTTACCAAATCATCAGCCAAGGTAAAAAAAACTTCTTATTTTTGAGCAATTCCGAGGATTTAGTAAAAGAATATACTAAAACTGCTGGCCAGTTATCCGAAGAAAAATTGTTGGGAGTTTTAGATATCAGAGATAAAGGGGGGTATATTAATTTAGAAAAGATTACTAAAAATAATGATTTTTTGGCTAATTTTAGCGAGATATTATTTACATCTGATAAAATTACTGGATTTTTAAAATAATTTGTGGATAAGTTGTTGATATTAAATATTTTTACGAAAAAGCAGGAAAAATATTATCCCCAGAAGTATTTGTTTAAGATAAAAAATGGCTAATATAAGCCAAAAAAATGCGTTGACAATTGCAGGAAAATGTGTTATAATTAACCTATAAGGCAAATTGTGTCGTAGTTCTTTAAATTTAAAGAGATTTTCCTGATTTTATCTAATATTGGGCAAATTTCTTTCTTCTTTACTATTCGTTAAGGTCTAAAATTGGCCGTTAGACCTGGTTATTCCAAACAAAAATAAAAGTGGAAAGGACTAACCCTGGGGATAAGAATTCCCGAGGATAGGCCATAAGAATGGTAAAGGAGCACGCTTATTAAAAAATAGGCCAAAAAGCGTTATCGGAGCTTTTAAAAAGAACCAAATCTTTGTTTCCGCTCTTCCGGAGCGGCGACAGAGTTTGTTAAGAGCTCGGAGGCGCAAGCCCGTATCAAATAATTTTTCCAATTTATATGGAAAACAGCGCGGAACTTGCGCCTTTTTTATTTTCTTGTTAAAATGACCTTATATAAATAAGTAAAGAGAAGTTTATGCCCAGTCAGGAATTTATTGCTAAAATGAAAGAGAAGCTTTTGGAGGAAAAGAAAAACTTGAATGAACGTCTTTCGGGTTTCGCCAAAAAGAAAGCCAAGGATGATTATGATACGGAAATGCCGGAGTATGGCGACAAAGAAGATGAAAATGCCGGCGAGGTGGCCACTTACAGCGACAATCTGTCCTTGGAGCATAATTTAGAAAAATCGCTTCGCGATGTGAGCAAGGCCTTAGACAGTATTGCCAAAGGCACTTATGGAATTTGCAAATATTGCGGTAAGGAAATAGGAGAAAAGCGCCTTGAGGCCCGTCCAGTTTCTACCGCCTGCGTGGAATGCAAGGAAAAATTGACCAAGGGCAAGTAAGATGCGCGGCGGAAAGTTTTTTGGAACGAATTTTTTTTGGGGCTACGGTGCGATTTTATTTTTTTTCGTTGTTGACCGTTATTTCAAATATTTTGTCCAAAATAAACTCCCGGATGAGGGAGTTTATTTTATTTTTCCCCCGTTTAAATTCGGTTTGGAATTTTTTCGCAATAAATTTATTGCTTTCAGTATTCCGCTGCCAGCGGGGATAGCGGTAATTTTTAGCGCGGTTATTTTGGCCGGACTTTTTTTATTTTTATACTGGTTATTCCGAAACGGCCGACGTGCGGCGGCGTTTGGTTTGGTTATTTTAATTGCCGGCGCTCTAAGTAATTTTGGGGATAGAATAATTTACGGGTATGTCATAGATTATGTCGGCTTTGCGTCTTTGTCGTTTTTTAATTTGGCTGATATAATGATAGCAGTAGGAGCGTTTTTATTTATAATTAAATATAAAGGTAATAATATTAAGATATGTCCAAAAGAAAAATTTTAATTATAATTGTTAGCATCATTGTTCTCGCCGCTGCGGTTTATCTATTATCCAATAATTTTATCGGTGGTGAAAAAAAGTTGTTGAAAATCGGCGTAATTTTGCCATTGGAGGACTCTTTTTTGAAGCAGGGGCCAGCGATGAAGGCGGCGGCTGATTTGGCAATGAGAGAAATTAATGGCCAAAACGGCAAGGTGCGAGTGGAGCTTTTGTATCGCGATGGCGGATGCGAATCCAATAAAGCGGCCAGAGGAGCAGAGGATTTAATCAATAAAGAGGAAGTTAATTTTGTCATCGGCGGATTTTGCGAAAGCGAAATTATGTCCATGGCCAAGGCGGTGAAAGGGCGGGAGGCGATTGTTATTGCTTCGGCTGGCGGCGGTGTCAGCGGAAGCGGCGCAGATAATTTTTTTAGTTTAGCGGTTAATAATGATAAGGAAGGTTTCATGCTGGCGGAATATCTCGCCACTAAAGCCAAGGTTGGCACGGCGGCGGTGGTTTATGAAAAAAAAGATTATGCCCTGACTTTAGTTGAAGATTTTAAAAGATATTTTTCAGCCAAGGGAGGAAAGATAGCGGCAGATATTTATTTTTATCCGAAGAGTTTTGAGGCGTCTGAAATTATCAACGAGCTTAAGGGTAAAGATTTCGGCGCTTTAGTTTTAATATCAGAAATGCCGGCTGTTGCTGAAAAAATTGCGTTAGAATTAAAAACCGCCGGCCTGGAAAAAACAATATTTCTCCCCGGTCAAATGTTTAGTAATGATATTTGGAAAGATTATTCGTCTTTAGACGGCTTTTATACCGTGAAAGCAGTGAGCGAAGAAAATAAAAAATTTGAAAAATTTGCAGAAGCGTTTAAAAAGAGATATGGTGAAGAGGTTTCTTTCGCTGCCGAGCAAGCTAATATCTATTCCACGATTTATTTGTTGGCCGAAGCGGCCGGAAAATATGGAGATGATTTTGGTAAGATAAAGAATTATTTAGTTAATCTCAAAAAATGGGAGCAGGCTTTGGGGAGCTTGAGTTTTGACGAGGCGGGCAATCGCCTTTCTTCATACGCCGTTTACGTGATTAAAGACGGGAAACTGGAAAGCGTTAAAGTATTCAAACCGTGAAATAAAATTTATTTTTTTAAATAGAATGCCCAGCGAGTTCTGGGCATTTAAAATATGTCGGCAAAAGTTTTTTCTTCGGCCGCTATCGGCCTTTTTTGCGCGCCCATTGAAGTGGAGGCGGACGTTTCTTCCGGTTTGGCCAATTTTATTGTTGTCGGTTTGCCGGATACGGCGGTGCAGGAGTCGCGCGAGCGCGTGCGGTCAGCCATAAAAAACAGCGGTTTTCAGTTTCCGCGGGGAAGGGTGGCGGCCAATTTGGCGCCGGCGGACATCAGGAAAGAAGGGCCGGCTTACGATTTGCCGATGGCTTTGAGTTTACTGTTGGCCTCGGAACAGATTTTGCTTAAGGAGGATCTATCTAAGTCAATTTTAGTAGGCGAACTGGCGCTGGACGGTGAGGTGCGGGGAGTGAATGGAGTTATCTCGCTGATGCTGATGGCGCGGGAAAAAGGATTTGAGAAAGTTTATTTGCCGGAGCCGAACGCGCGCGAGGCGAGTTTAATCAGCGGAGTAAAAATTATTCCGGTGAAAAATTTAAGCGAGCTCATTCAGTTTTTACAAAAAGAAAAAATACCGCCGGAGGTGGAGCCGTTGGATTTTCAAAGTGAACTTCAAAATGTTGATTATGGTTCAGCGGACATGGCTTACATTAAAGGGCAGGAACAGGCCAAGCGGGCGCTGGAAATTGTCGCCGCCGGAGCGCATAACATTTTAATGAGCGGACCGCCGGGTTCAGGAAAAACTTTTTTAGCGCGGACAATCCCCACTATTCTGCCTAATTTGACCGTGGAGGAGTCGCTGGAGATAACCCGCGTTTATTCCGCCGCCGGGTTGTTACCACCCAATCAGCCAGTGGCGAGAAAGCGTCCTTTCCGCAGTCCGCATCACACCGCTTCGGGCGTGGCGTTGGTCGGCGGCGGGACCTGGCCCAAGCCGGGAGAAATTTCTTTGGCGCACCGCGGAATTTTATTTCTGGACGAGTTTCCGGAGTTTGACCGGCGGGTGCTGGAAAATTTGCGCCAGCCGCTGGAGGATGGCGTGGTGGCGGTTTCGCGCGTTTCCGGCACGGTGGAATTCCCCGCCAAGTTTATTTTGGTGGCGGCGCAAAATCCCTGTCCTTGCGGTTACGCTTCTGACCCCAAAAGAATTTGCACCTGTTCGCCCATGCAGATTTTAAAATATCAGAAAAAGGTTTCCGGTCCGCTTTTGGACCGCATTGATATTCATATTGAAGTGCCGCAGATTGATTTTGAAAAAATGGTCAGTGACAACCACGGAGAAAGTTCGGCGGATATCCGCGGGCGAGTGGAAGCGGCGCGGGGGAGGCAAAGAGAGCGTTTTGGCAAATCGGGCATTTTTGCCAATAGCGAGATGTCATCGGAAGAAGTTAAAAAGTTTTGTCCGCTTAGAGAAGACACGCGCGAGCTTTTGCGCAATGCCGTGGCCCAGATGCGGCTCTCGGCGCGTTCTTACCACCGCGTTTTGAAATTGGCGCGCACCATTGCCGACTTGGCGGGGAGCGAGGAGATTACTACTGAATATGTGGCCGAGGCCTTGCAATATCGACCAAAAGCGGACTAGTATTTCGTTGGTATTGATTTTTTAAAGACAGTATGTAAGAATGTTTAATAATTTAGAATAATTGTTCTTTCAAATAAATTTAATGAAAGGTAAAAAAATAATGGAAACCGGTAGCACGATTTTGTTTGTTGTATTGGTTGCGGTCGCGACTTTCTATGCTTACATAGGGAAGAGGTACGATGAGTCCTTAGAAAACGGCGATTATGATTCGGCTCTGCGATTCGGCTATTTTCTGGGCGACAAGGCGGTGGCCAGGGTAAATTATTTTCGTTATAGAAATTTTGCGAATCCTCTCGCCGCTTGTCTGTTTTTGAAAAATTTATTAGAGCAGACCCGGGATGAAGCTCTGAAAAAAGAAATTTCCTGCTCAATCGAGGAGATACAAAAAGACAAACAGAAGCTTTACGATTATCTATGTGCGGAGAAAAACTGGGCAACCGCGTATTTAATAGCGGTTGATTCTGACTTAGGCGAGGGGTTGATTCAGAATGCCTTGAATAATTTATCCGCCGAACAGGTGACGATTTTAAAAAAAAGTACGGCTTGGGGGAATTTACGAAAAGAGGCCTCGCCTGACGAGCAACGCGCTTTGGAGGTTATATAAAAATATCAAGACCCTTTAACAGACCTAAATCAATGGGTCTGTTTTTAATTAAAAAAGCCCAAGCGTTGCTTGGGCTCAAGAACAGATTTTATGAGGCCGCGATTATCCTTTTGATGTTGTCATATAGTTTTGGCGGGCAAGCGAGACGTTCCGCAGTATAGGCGCTGAAAAGGCGGTGCAACCAGGTTCTTTTTTTCTGACATCTGATTTTTAGATGATTCGCTACTTTCCGATTTTTTATCCGCCAAACGATATCCTCAATTATCGGGGCAACAACGATTTCACCATAGGCTTTTACCATCGCGCCGCAAGTGGAACAAATAAAGTCCAGCCAATCGGAGGATTTTTGTTCGATTATGTTTCCTCGATAATACTGGGTTTCCGTATCGCAGATTATGATTTCTCCGTGAGATGTGTATATCATATTAGGAGCAATAAGTTCTCCCCACATAATATTTCTGCCGTGCATTTCGTTTATAACGAGACAGGCCTTTTTTATCATCCCCCTTTTTTCTTCAAAATGATACTTTGGGATGCGGTCAGACAGGACGTCAAAAAGGTTCTCATTATCAACATAAGGCATGGCTATCACATTCGGCATTTGGATATTTATTATCGGGATGAATGAGTTTTTGATAAAGGCTTGCTGCCATTTTTTAGGAGTAAGAGATTTGATACAGTATTTTTCAGTGGCCCACTTCGCCAGTCCGTCAAGTAAACGGTGGATGATAGACAGGGGATAAGCGTAAACAAGAAATATCCATTTGCCGCTGCTTAAAGGAAAACAGTCGGTTATAGTGGAATAATTTTCTACTTGTGATTCTGGATTGCGGCTCGCCACTTTATTACCACGTAGAATACAGGGCAATCTGAAGAAATTTCCCTTTTTAAATTTAATCGCTGACTTCTCTATTTCCTCAATTTCTTCAAGCGTATAATTTTCGTCCATTTTTTATTCTCCAAGGGTTTAATTTTTGTCAAATTTTGTCAAACAACAGTAGTCATTTATTGTAGTAAATTTTGAATATTTTGTCAAACCTTACCCCGCTTACCTTAAAGAAAAAACCGCGAATTTTTATCGCGGTTTTTAAGATAAAAGTTTTAAATCATTCCCCGTATATTCCCCTATTTTGAGGTGGCAGCATTTCGGATATAATTCTTGCGATATAATCAGCTTGTGTTTTTAGCTTTTCCACCACTCTTAAAGATTCTTGCTCTTCTTCTTCGGTTATTTTTTCGCCATTCATTTTTTTGTTATAGAGTTTTTCTATAATTTCCACATTTTCTATTTTAGGCAGTTTAACCGGTTCTCCTATGCGATAAGTAGCAATGCCGTTTCCTTTTAGGCGTCCGATCAGAGCTTTAATTCTATTTATTCTTCCGGCTAAGCTTAGGGAGGCGTTTTCATATTCAAGTGCCGTGGGGATAATGGACGCTCCCGTTTTTTGGGCTAAATAAATCGGGCCTATTTTCGCTTTTTGCATTTTTTCTTCGTGAGTGAATGGATGTATAACTATCCACGGAGTTTTCCCTTCCGCCATTTTTTGCGATATCTTTTCGAAATCTTTGGGATTAAATTTACCTTCTTTCCTTTTTGCTAATTTTTCGTATTGCAGAGGGCTAAAATTTTCTTTTCCTGTCAATTGAAATATATACCACTGGGGCTCAGTTGGTTTGAATAATGTTGATTCAATCGTAATCTGTAAATCCAAGATATCTCCCAACGCCACGATAGCCGCTAGCGCGTCTAGATTGGAAATATGGGAGGAGACAATAATATAATTTTGATTTTGGCATTTTTCTTTAATATTTTCTTTGCCAATAATGCAGAATCTTTTGCAAAATATTGATACCACAAGACGGGAAAACAGGAATAATCTCTTAGGTGTTTTATGTTGTTTTATTTTCATCCTTTTATCCTCCAAAATTTAAATTTTCAAAAAACATTAATTGGGTCATTTTAGCATTTTTATTTATCGGTGTCAATTCCTTGCCTATTTTGTTACCGTGTTATAATGTTATTATATTATGACGAGGTATTTTCTCCATCCCAATAATCAATCATTCCCCACGAAGATAAATTATCAGGAAGAGTTAAATGAGGAGCAGTATCGGGTGGTGACCGAGGGCGAGGGCCCTTGTTTGGTTTTGGCCGGAGCGGGGAGCGGCAAAACGCGCACCCTTATTTATCGCGTGGCTTATCTCTTAGAAAAAGGCGTGCGGCCCAACAACATTATGCTTGTCACTTTCACCAATAAGGCGGCCAAAGAAATGCTTAATCGCGTGGAGTCGCTTTTAACCGATTCTCCTCGCGGACTGTGGGGCGGCACCTTTCATCATTTGGGCAACCGCATTTTGCGCCGGCACGCCGGCAAATTGGGTTATAACAAAAACTTTAACATCTTGGACGAAGAGGACGCCAAGGATTTTCTTAAATCCTGCGTGCGGGAACTGGGCATTAACGTCAAAGATAAGTATTTTCCCAAGGTTGATGTCCTGCACGCACTTTTTAGTTTTAAAGAAAACAGCCGGCTGTCAATCGCCGAGATTGTGGAAAGTAAATATAAGCAAATAGGCGAGCCGCTCCTCCCGACGATTGAAGAAATTTATCGTTTCTACAATAATAAAAAATTAGCTTCCAACGTAATGGATTTTGACGATTTGCTCGTTAATTGGCATCGTTTGCTAGTGGAGCATCCGGAGGTGAAAAATAAAATAGCTGACGAACTCCAATATATTTTGGTTGATGAGTATCAGGATACCAACAAAATTCAGGCGATGATTATGGAATCGCTCGCCGCGCGGCATCGCAATATCTTGGTGGTCGGCGATGACGCGCAAAGCATTTATTCTTTCCGCGCCGCCAACGTGGACAATATCTTGGATTTCCCCAAACATTTTCCGGAAGCTAAAACTTTCAAACTGGAGACCAATTATCGCAGCGCCGAAACCATTTTAGATTTGGCCAACGCCAGCATCAGCAATAATGCGCGGCAGTTTAAGAAAAATTTAAAAGCGATAAAAGAGGGAGGTTCGCGGCCCACCGTCGTTCCTTGCAAGGACAATTACGAGCAGGCGGAGTTTATCGCGCAGAGAGTTCTGGAATTAAGAGACCAGGGCAAGGATTTAAAAAATATGGCGGTGCTTTTTCGCGCCGCTTATCAGGCGCTGGAATTGGAGCTGGAATTGAATAAGCGCGGCATTCCTTATATTGTCCGCGGGGGCATCAGGTTTTTTGAACAAGCGCACGTTAAGGATATCGTCGCTTATCTCCGCGTTTTTGCCAATAATAAAGACGAACTCTCGTGGACGAGAATTTTAAGGTTATATCCGGGCATCGGCGAAGCCACGGCGCGGAAGGTCTGGCAAAGAATCTCCGATTATAGCTCGGTAGCGGATATTGTTTTAGAAAATGTTTTAGAAAATATCGGCTTTAGCGAAAGGTGCGGCGCGGGTTTGCGGCAATTGAATAATTTACTGCGTTCTCTTCTTAATATCAAAGACAATTTCATCGCTTCGGCCATTACTTTGATTTTAAAGGATTACGAAAAATATCTGGAAGCAACTTTTGAAAATTGGCGGGAGCGGTGGGAAGACATCTCTCAACTTTCCAATTTTTCCGTTTCTTATAAAGATTTAGACGATTTTTTGGCCGACGTGAGTTTGTCCGAAGGTTGGCGTGGGGACCCTTCGACTTCGCTCGGGGCGGGGAGTGCCGATGACTATTTGGTTTTGTCCACCATTCATCAGGCCAAGGGGCTGGAGTGGGACGTGGTTTTTATCATTCACTTGGCCGAAGGGCAATTTCCGCATTATAAAGTTTTTGCCGACCCGCGCGAGATGGAGGAGGAGCGGCGGCTGTTTTACGTGGCGGTGACGCGCGCCAAAAGCGAGCTTTATTTATCTTTCCCGATTATCAGTTTTAGCTATACGACCGGCGAAAACATCAATCGTCCATCCACTTTTTTGTCCGAAGTGCCGGAGGATTTGTTTGATAAGTGGGAGATAGCTGGGGAAGATAAGGTTATTGAATATGATTAGGGGTTGACAGAATATATAAAATATACTACAATATTTTGTTAGTTCTTTTTACCGCTTATATTTGCGATAGTCGCGAATAGAGGCAAAAAACTCCAGCCCGGAGAGTAGGGCAAATTTAATGGTAAGGAGGAAAGGCTCATGGGAAAAGATGAGAAGGTCCGACAAACCGATGATGGACAAACGTTGGAGTTCGTGTCAGCGGTGGTTAACAGTTTACCGCGAAATCTGACGCCAGAGCAAAAGAAATTTTGGATTAGCAGGCAGGGCCGTAAAGGCCTGTTGACCAAGCGCCTGCGCGAAGCGCTGGGTGACACCGAGTCAAAGTTGGATATCCAACTTGAGGAAATAGTCCGCTTTTATCAAGAGGTCTTTGGTCTTACGGTGGATGCGACCCAAGTTGTGTTGCCTCCCGAACGCCAAAGATTTGGTTGGCTCCTTTTGGTACCGGCCGAGATGACTCTGAATCGCGCCTGGGCCAAGTGCCAAGAGCGGTTCAAGGAATACTGGTCGTATTATGGCGATGACTTGGACCAAGCCGTGCCAATCAACGAGCGCGACCCGGCCAAAATCGGCGCTTACGCTGTCCGTTTCCGGGACCGCGTGGAGGCCGATGAGGAATGGAAAAACACTTCGGCCAATCAAATCGCCTCCAAGGAAATAACCACTATCACATTACTTGAACGGTTATCGCTTGGGCTGTGGTATCACTGGAAAACCGGCGGTAAGCACCTTGACATCCATAATTGGACGCTCTGCGCCGGTTCGCGCGATTCCTATGGCAACGTTCCGCACGTCAGCTTAGATGCCGGTGGCGAGTTCAGGGTCGGTTGCTTCCATCCCGGCTTTGGCTGCGGCGGCGGTCTCCGTCCCCGCGAGGCCGCAGCTTCCTAACCCTTTTCGCTCTTTTTTAACCCTTGCCCACATTCGTCTTGCGAATGTGGGCCTTTTTTGTAAATTATTGAAATTTAGATATTATTTTGTTATACTAATTTTACAATTCGCACCAGTAGCCCGCTCATCGGGAAAACGCTTTAGGGGCATGTAGCTCAGTTGGTTAGAGCACCACTCTTATAAAGTGGGGGTCGATGGTTCAAATCCATCCATGCCCACCAAAGTTTACATTTTTGGTCGGTAGGTTAATAATTTATTTTTACGCCGGCGGGCGGGTAAAGCGGGGGTCAATGGCCTGCCTGCTCGCCTCGCTACCGCTATGGCGAAGCGGACCGGCAGGCAGGTTCCTGACTCCACTTACTTCTGGCGGGACGGCCAAATCTCGGAGCGTAGCGGAGACCCCGTCGAATGACGGGGCATCCTGGCGCACTATAATAATAACCAAAAACCAATAATCAAAGGGTTATGGAATTTGGTTATTTTTTATTTGCCAGTAGCTATATTTTTTACTATAATTGATTTGGATTTTAGAAATAAAAAAGCCAAGTATGTCTAATTTTCAAAAAGTTTTATTGGTCATAGCGCATAAAGATTTCCAACTCGTGGAATACAGTGAAGCCAAGCAAGTTTTGGCAGCCGGCGGTATTGAAGTCGTGACAGCGAGCGATGAGGCAGGGATAGCCACGTCCGGAGGTGGCGGGGGACAGACAAATGTTGATTTGACGCTGGATGAAATAAATCCGCCGGAGTATGACGGTTTATTTATAATCGGCGGTCCCGGAGCTTTGGAACATTTGGATAACGAAAAATCGCATAAACTCCTGCGCGATTTTGTCGCCGATAACAAGGCGGTGGGAGCGATTTGTATTTCCACGCGTATTTTGGCCCACGCCGGAGTTTTGAAAAATAAAAAAGCCACCGGCTGGAATGGCGACAATGAACTGGGCGGAATTTTGTCAGCCGCCGGAGCCGAATATATGCGCGCGCCGGTGGTAGCAGATGGGAATTTAATTACTGCGACTGGCCCGCGGGTAGCGGCGGAATGGGGTATGAAGATTTTAGAATTATTCAAATAAATCTAAAATCGTGGACACCATAAGGGTTAAAATAGAAAAATTGGTTTTCGGCGGACAGGGGCTGGGGCATTTTGATGGCCGAGTGGTTTTAGCTTGGAATGCTTTGCCGGGAGAAGAAGTGGAGGTGGAAATTATCAGAAAAAAGAAAAATTATCTGGAAGGCGTGGCGCGGAATATCATCAGCCCTTCGCCGGACAGAGTTTTAACTCAAGAGAGTCATTTTATTTCCTGCAGTCCGTGGCAAATTTTGTCTTTTAACAAAGAGAATTTTTGGAAAAAAGCCATCGCTAAAGAAACTTATAAAAAAATCGGGAAATTTTCTTGGGAGGGGGAGCTGGAAATAGTGTCAGATGAGCGGGCACAGTATGGTTATCGCAATAAGATGGAGTATAGTTTTTGCGCTGATGATAATAAGGAAATTTCCCTGGCTTTTTTTGAAAGAGCTACCAATAAATTACGGCCCATTGAGGGCTGTGTTTTAGCGGATAAAACTTTGGCTCGGGCGGCGGAGGAAACAACGGCTTGGTTAAAGGAAAATTCTTTTTTATCAGGGGGTTTAAAAACTTTAATTTTGAGAAGCAATTTACAGGGAGAACGCCTGGGTGCTCTTTTTGTTAAGGACGATTTAGCGCGCTTGCCCGAATCAGCGCCTCAAGGGTTGCGCGGTTTTCAAATTTATTTTTCCCGGGGCAACAATCCTTCTTCTTTGCCGGAAAAGTTATTATACGAGTCGGGTGAGAAATTTTTAGAAGAACAACTGCTTGTTTCTAAATTGAGATACGGCGCTTTAAGCTTTTTTCAGATAAATATCCCGCTTTTTGAAAAAGCTCTTGGTGATATCTCGCTATTTTTGGATTCTAAGAATTCGGTCGTGGATTATTATTCCGGCGTTGGTTCCATCAGTTTGCCCTTAGCCGATAAATTTTTCGAAGCGGTCTTGGTTGACAATAATGAAGAGGCCATTGGTTACGCCGAAGAGAATATCAAGCTTAACGGTCGCGGCCATTGCCGCGCGGTTTTATCACCGGCGGAAAAGATGGCGGGATTTATCACCCCGGAAAAAGTAATTATTTTTGACCCGCCCCGCGCCGGCCTGCATCCCAAGATTGCCAAAAAGGTATTGGAAGAAAAGCCTAGGAGAATAATTTATTTGTCCTGCAATTTAGCCACGCAAGCGCGGGATGTCGGAGAATTTTTGCGCGGCGGGTATGAATTGAAATTCTTGCGGTTATATAATTTTTTCCCCCGCACGCCGCACATCGAAGGGCTGTGCGTTTTAGAAACATAAAAAAGAGGCGCCGTAGAAAAGCGGCCGCCTCTTTTTAAAATAGCCGGTGTTTATTTAACCTTTTCCTTGTCTTTATAATGAGCAAAGCGGTAATGGAAAATATCGGAAACAATCGGCCCTTTAAATACCAGATAGGCCTCGCAAAGAATATATTTTAGGGCGATTTTTGCTCTGCCGTCGCGATCTAATCTTCTGACGGAAACCGGAATTTTTTCCGATTGGAGAAAGCGGAATTTTCCGACCTTGGCGGCGCGTTTAACGTAATCATGGTCTTCGGCCAACAGGATTTGTTCATTAAACCCGCCGATATTTTTATGGATGTCGTTTTTAATCAGAATGCAGAATCCCGGAGCGTGTGGGGAGAAGAATTGCACGGTTTTAAAAAAAGAATTGACGGCCAAGTGCAGGAATTTATCTATTTTTTTATCGCTTAACGGATAAACGCCGCAGGTGGCGATATCCAGTTTCCTTTTTCTGAATTCGTTTATAGTGTTGGCGAGAAAATTTTTCGGGAGCATCACGTCAGAATCCAAAAAGAGAAAAAGTTCGCCCCCACTCGCTTCCGCCCCCCGGTTTCTCCCTGTCGCCGGCAAGCCGCCGGAGGTTATTTTGCAGCCAAACTGTTTGGCTATTTCTACCGTTCCGTCAGTGGAACCGGCATCGGCCACAATCACTTCGTAATTTTTGTAGGTCTGTTTTTGGATTGAAGACAAGAGAAGGGGCAAAAAATCCTCTTCGTTCAAAGTTGGGATGATAATGCTTAATTCCGGCATAAGATATATTTTTTCTAATAGCGCTCTTATTATAACACTTTTAAAAAAATAAAAGAACTCCCGCGAGGAGTCCTTTTTTGTCAGAATTTTTTAAATGAATTGTTTTATATTTTGTATCACTTCGCGCTCCGCTTCCGCTAAATTTTTCCCGATGAGCACAAATTGAGCGAGGTCTTGCGTGCCCTGCGGATTAAAGACGCGGCTTATCTGAAGCGAGTTAATAGTTTTTTCGCAATAAACATGAACGCAAATTTGTCCGTTGCTTTTTTCGTGAAACATAATAATTACGTCTGCTTCGGGCGAGTTGGCGATAAGTTCATAAACAACGTCCATAAGTTCGCTATCCGCGGCGCCGGAGGCGATAAAATCCTGGCGGGAAAGCATGGTCCAGACCAATCTTTTTTCGTAGTCGTGCTTTAACCGCGCCAGAGCCCGTCCCCATAACTTTAGAGTATTAATGCTTTTGTTGTGGTATAAGTTTTTAATAATCTCTTCGCGTCTTCCGCCGGCCACCAGCAATTGCCCGGCGATATTCAAAGTTTTAGGAGTGACGTTCGGGATACGGAAACTTTTTGTCTTGGTAATGAGTCCGGTCAAAAGCTCCGTGGCGATTTCTTCATCTAAATATTCTTTGCCGATGTGTTCCAGGAGGCCAAAAATAATTTCCGCGGCCGAAGAAGAAACAATATCAATAACATTGATTTGTCCGTAGGATTCGTTTTGCGCCAGGTGGTCGATGTTAATGATGGGGGTGTAATAAAAAAAGTCGGCATTATCTTCATAGACCTTGCCGATGGAGTTTAAATCCGGAGTGTTGATGGTAAAAATTAAATCGTATTTATAGCCCGCGGATTGGGTTTTAATGTTTTGGATGTCAAAATTTTCTTTTTGCGGTGTGAGGTGAATCAATAATTGGTTTTCTTTCATCTCATAATCAAGGGCATTGAGAGGCGCGCCTTTAATATCCAGGGCCAGGGTGATTTTTTTAATCTGCGATAATGACGGCTGGATTTGTTCTACGCTGGGAAGGAATTTATATTGCGACGGATAGTTAAAGCCGTCGCAGACGATATCCGCGTTTTTTCCCATTTTTTTCAAAATTTTTGCCAATCCCAAACTGGAGGCCAAAGCATCGCCATTATAATCGCGGCGGAAGGCAATCAAACTGCGATTGCTTTTATCTATGTTTTTAGACACTTGTTCCAGGGTATTTAGGGGCATAAAAATTTTTTCTCTCAAAGTAAACTATTATAACCCCGGCCAAAGAAAGCGTCAAGTAGGCGGATTGTTGATAATAGTAAAGCCATATTTTTTGAGATAAACCCTTGTATTGGAGCGTTTTTAATGTTAAGATAGGTTTAATCAAGTATTTTTATATGGAATTGCCCAAAGCCTACGAACCGCAAAATTACGAGGATAAAATTTATGAAAAATGGGAGAAATCGGGACTTTTTAATCCCGATGTTTGTGTTGAGAAGGGTTTTATAAAAAAGAATGCCAACTATTTTAGCATTGTTTTGCCTCCGCCTAATAGGACTGGCACGCTGCATATGGGTCATGCGGCGATGTTAGCCATTGAGGATATTATGGTCCGTTACCATAGGATGAAGGGCGAGCGAACTTGGTGGATTCCGGGGACTGACCACGCGGCCATCGCCACCCAGACCAAAGTGGAGAAAATTTTAAAAGAAAAAAAAGGCCAGACCCGTCATGATTTGGGCCGGGAAAAATTTTTGGAAGAAGTAAAAAAATTCGCGGAAGAATCGCACGGCACCATCGTCAGGCAAACTAAAAAAATGGGTTCGTCTCTGGATTGGGACAGCGAGGCCTATACCCTAGACGAAGTCCGTTCGCGCGCCGTGCGGCTGGTGTTTAAAAAAATGTATGACGACGGTTTGATTTATCGCGGTAACCGCATTGTTAATTGGTGCCCGCGGTGCCATTCCACGCTGGCCGATGATGAAGTGGAATACAAAACGCAGAAGGCCAAGCTCTACACCTTCAAATATGACAAAGATTTTCCGATAAGAATTGCCACCACTCGTCCGGAAACCAAGTTGGGCGATACGGCCGTGGCGGTTAATCCCAAAGACAAACGCTATAAAAAATTTATTGGTAAAATTTTCAAGGCGAATTTTTGCGGGCGGGAATTAAATATCAAAATCATCAGTGACGAAAGTGTGGATATGAATTATGGCACGGGCGCGCTCGGCGTCACGCCGGCGCACAGCCAGATTGATTTTGCCATGGCTGAAAAAAATGGCCTGGAAGTCAAAAAAATAATTGATGAAGACGGCAAGATGGTTAATGCCGGAGAATTTTCCGGCCTGGATGTTATCGCGGCCCGAGAGAAAGTAGTGGAGAAGTTGGAGGCCGCTGGCCTTTTGGAAAAAGTTGAAGAAGTGGAGCAAAACATTTCTTTGTGTTATCGCTGTGAGGCCGTGGTTGAGCCGTTGACTTCCTTGCAATGGTTTATCAAAGTAAATTCAAAATTCAAAATTCAAAATTCAAAATTGAAGGGAATTAAATCTGGGCAAGAGGTAACCCTAAAACAGTTAATGAAGCATGTAGTTGAGACGGACCAAATTAAGATTATCCCGGAAAGATTTGAAAAAATATATTTTCATTGGATTGATAATTTGCGCGACTGGTGCGTTTCCCGCCAGATTTGGTTCGGACACCGGATTCCTGTTTGGCAGAAAGGCGAAGAGATTTACGTCGGAGCAGAAAAGCCCAAAGGCGAGGGGTGGATTCAAGATTCCGACACCCTAGACACTTGGTTTTCTTCCGGGCTGTGGACTTTTACGACGATGTTAGAGAAGGAAAATTTTGAACAGCATAAAACGCTTGAAGATTGGATAAAAAATTCGCCAAAGATAAAAGAATATCACCCCACGAGCGTATTGGAAACGGGTTATGACATTTTGTTTTTTTGGGTGGCGAGGATGATTTTAATGACGACTTACGTGATGGGCGAAATTCCTTTTAAAGAAGTATATTTACACGGATTGATTCGCGATGAAAAGGGGCAGAAAATGAGCAAATCCTTGGGCAATGTTATTGACCCCTTGGATATGATTAAAAAATACGGCGCCGACGCTACGCGATTGAGTTTGGTTATCGGGACTGGTCCGGGGAATGATATGAAATTGAGTGAAGAAAAAGTCGCCGGTTTTAGGAATTTTACCAATAAGCTGTGGAATATCAGCCGCTATATTTTAATGCCGGTTGATGGCAGAAAAAAGAATGTCATTCTGATCCCGAGTTCTCGGGGTGAAGAATCTAATTTAGAGACCCTTCTCCCACTAAGCGGGATCAGGATGACAAAGCTGACTCTGGCCGATAAGTGGATATTATCCAGATTTAATAAATTAAAAGAGGAATATACCAAGGATTTGGAAAATTATAATTTTTCTCAGGCAGGCGAGAAGTTACGCGATTTTACTTGGAATGAATTTGCCGATTGGTATGTTGAAATTTCTAAAATTGAAAAAGGCAAAGATGATGTTTTAGTAAGTATTTTGATTGACTTACTTAAAATGTGGCATCCGTTTATGGCCTTTGTGACCGAGCAAATTTGGCAAGAGATGGGCATGAAAGAAATGCTACTTGTAGAAAAATGGCCGGAGCAGGATAAAGAATTGATTGATGAGAAAGCAGAAAAAGATTTTGATTTGATAAGTAACATTATTATCAGTGTTCGCAATGCCCGAGCAGAGTTTAAGATTATTCCCGCGGAAAAATTAAAGATTGTATTTAAAAAAGAAAACAAACTAATAAAGGAAAATGAGGAAATAATAAAAGGTTTGGCAAGATTGGAAGCAATTGAATTTGGCGCTAAACCGGAAAAAGCAATTGCGTTGGTCGTGGGCGAGATGGAATTCTATTTGGAGCTTGGCGATGCGGTTGATTTCCGAAAAGAGGGAGAAAGAATCAAGGACGAACTTGGCAATTTAGAAAAATACGTAAAAGGCCTGAACGCTAAATTATCCAATAAAGAATTCGTCAAAAAAGCGCCGGAACAAATTGTTAATCAAGAAAAGGAAAAATTAGAAGAAGCCGAGGGCAAGTTGGAAAAATTAAATAAGCAATTAGAAAGTTTAAAATAACCATATGAGAATAGATACATCACCCGACAAAATTAAAGAAGTTTTGGAAAGGGGCGTGGAAAATATTTATCCGTCCAAGGATAATTTTGACAAAGTATTAAAATCGGGCAAGCAATTAAAAATTTATACCGGCATTGACCCGACCGGTCCCGCTTTGCACATGGGCCACGGCGTGGTTTTAATGAAATTGCGCGAATTGCAGGACTTGGGGCATAAAATAATCCTGCTTATCGGCGACTTTACCGGCATGATTGGCGACCCGACTGATAAAACCGCTGCTCGTCAGAAATTGACCCGAAAGCAGGTTTTAGAAAACGCCAAGAATTACAAAAAACAAGCTGGCTTGATTTTAGATATGGGGAAAACTGAGATTAAATATAATAGCAAGTGGCTGGGGAAATTGAAATTTGCCGATATTTTGGAATTAGCAACGCATTTTACCGTGCAACAGATGCTCGAGAGGGATATGTTTAAGAAGCGGATAAGAAAAGTTAAATGCGTGCAGTGCGGGGGGATATTCAAATCTCCCATACAATTTGAAAGTGAAGAATCTTTTAATTCTGCTAAATTAACTGGGAATGTAACAACGTGTCCATTGTGCGGTTTAGGTACGCCGTGTAATAAAGAGAATATGGTTAGTGATGTTGAATTTAGATCGATTTACCTCCACGAATTTTTATATCCCGTGATGCAGTCCTATGATTCGGTGGCCATGGACGTTGATTTGGAAGTTGGCGGCAATGACCAAACATTTAATATGCTTGCCGGCCGTGATTTAATGAAAGACCTAAAAAATAAGGAAAAATTTGTTTTAACCACCAAACTTTTGACTGACCCAACCGGCAAAAAGATGGGCAAGACCGAAGGCAATATGATTACCCTTGAAGACACCGCCGAGGAAATGTATGGCAAAGTGATGAGTTGGCCGGATACTTTGATGGAATTGGCTTTTGAAATTTGTACTCGCATGCCATCGGAGGAGATTAAAAACATTCTTGCCGGAGACCCGCGCGATGCCAAAATGAAATTGGCGTTGGAAATTGTTAAGATATATCACTCGGCCAAAGACGCCGCAAAAGCCGAAGAGCATTTTGTTAACCTTTTTCAAAAAAAGGAAAAACCGGAAAACATTCCGACTGTGGCCGCGCATCAAGACCGATGTAATATCACGGACCTGCTGGTGCATTCCGGCTTAGCTTCCTCCAAGAGCGAAGCGCGGCGGTTGGTGGAGCAGGGCGGCGTAAAAGTTAATAATCAAACCGTGGAAAATCCGGAAACGGAATTTGACATTATCAAGGAAGGGCTTATTATTCAAAAAGGCAAAAGGCATTTTATAAAAATCGTGAAATAAATTGATGGACAATTTAGAAAAAATAAAAAACGAATTAGTTGGGTTGCTGAATCAGGCCGTCAGCCACGGCCAATTCACCGCTAAAGATTTAACTATCCCTCCGCAGCCGGAAATGGGAGATTGGGGGGTGGCTTGTTTTGGTTTAGCCAAAGAGTTGAAAAAAAATCCAGCGGAGATAGCGGCCAATGTTGCCATTTATCTTAATGAAAAAGCGCCGAAATCTGTAATCGCCAAAGCGGAGAGTAAGGGGCCGTATGTTAACATTTTTTTGAATAAAGGCAAAATCACGGAGTCAATTTTATCAGAAATAGTGAGGGCAAAGGGGAAATACGGTTCATTAAATTTGGGCAAGGGTAAACAGGTGATGGTAGAATATTCCCAGGCCAACACCCACAAGGAATTTCATGTCGGCCACTTGCGAAATACTTTATTGGGCGATGAGTTAATAAATCTGTATCGCAACGCCGGCTACAAAGTTGTCGCCGTCAATTATCCCGGAGACATCGGCGCGCATGTGGCTAAGTGCCTGTGGGGATACCAAAAAATTAAAAAGGAAAAATTTCCGCTAAAGGCGGATCCGCCCCCGGCGGAAAAAATCAAAATTAAAAGAATAAAAAATAAGGGCGAATATTTAGGGACTATTTATGCTTGGGCGAGTAGAGAAATTGAAGAACATCCGGAATATAAAGACGAAGTTGCTCAAATTCAGCAAAAACTGGAAGCGGGAGATAAAAAATTAAACACCTTATGGAAAAAGACCCGCCAGTGGAGTTTAAAAGAATTTAAAGATATTTATAAAGAATTAGGCGTGAAATTTGACAGATATTATTTTGAAAGCGAAGTGGAGAAGCCGGGCAAAAAATTGGTTCAAGATTTATACAAAAAAGGGATTGTCCGTGAAAGCGAGGGCGCGATTATTATGGATTTAATCCCTTATGACCTCGGAGTTTTTCTGTTGTTAAAATCCGATGGCACGTCGCTTTACGCCACTAAGGATTTAGCTTTAGCGCAAAAGAAATTTAAGGATTATAAAAAATTGGGGGAAAGTATTCACGTGGTGGATGCCCGCCAGACACAATATTTTAAACAATTATTTAAAACCCTGGAACTCATCGGTTTTAAAAAGCCGATGAAGCATTTGGCTTATGAATTTGTCACTTTGCCCGAGGGAGCCATGTCTTCCCGCAAGGGGAACATTGTCACCTTCCGAGAATTGTATGAAGAGGTGTTGGAACAAACAATAAAAGAAACGGCTAAGCGACACAAAGATTGGAATCAGAAAAAGATTAAAGCTACTGCCAAAAAAATCTCTCTCGCGGCGATTAAATTTGACCTTTTAAAGCATGACGCGGGCAAAGTCGTGGTTTTCAATATAAAGGAAGCGCTGTCTTTTGACGGTTTTACCGGACCGTATATTGAATATACGGTGGCGAGAATTAACAGTATTTTAAGAAAAGCCCCCCGTCCGGCCAGAGGCAAAATTGATTATTCCTTATTAAATTCAGAAAGAGAGAAAAGTTTAGTTTTAGCGTTGGGGGAATTTCCGGCAATTGCAGAAAAGGCGATGACCAATTTTGATATGTCTTTATTGCCGCGCTATCTTTACGATTTAGCCAAAGAGTTCGCCAATTTTTACCACGACATTCCGGTGCTCAAAGCGGACGCGGCCACTAGGCAAGCGCGTTTGGCTTTGATTAGCTCGGTAAAAATTGTTTTAGAGAAAGGACTTGAGATTTTGGGCATTGAACCGCTTGAGGAAATGTAAACTTGATTTTTTTTGTTATTAAGGCTAAGATATTTTTTTATTTTGCCTAAGTGGCGAAATCCTTCGACTCACTTCGTTCGCTCAGGATTATTTAGAAAAGCATGTGTTTAACACTTAATAGGTCTTGAGTGAGCGTAGCGAATCGAAAGGCCCAGGTGGCGAAATTGGTAGACGCACTACCTTGAGGTGGTAGCGCCCGCAAGGGCTTGGAGGTTCAAATCCTCTCCTGGGCACCAAATTGGACCTCGCAATTTTAATTGCGGGGTTTTTTGTTTTTTTAACATCGGCTACCTTATTTTGTAAAAAATAACCCCTTAATATTAATTTTACCTAATCTTGACAAATTTCAAGTTTTGTGTTACACTATTTTGTTATTGTAGCTAATCATGAACATAGAAAAAAGGTCGAAAGACCCAAAAGGAGGAATATATGGGAAAAGTACTTATTATCGGAGTTATCGGAATCGTTGTACTCCTAATAATTTTACTTTGTCTTTATCAAAGGCGAGCGTTCGGCTACTGGTGCTCAACGTGTCGAAAGTACCGGTGGTTTCGGGGAGCGCAGGGCGAAACGATAGTAGGATGTGAGAAGTGCGGGCAAATCACGCCCGCTCCGGAGAGATGTCCATCGTGTGGCCATATGTCGCTTTACACCACTCCTAGCAACCCGGGTCGAGCGGAATGCAATCGCTGGACATGCCGGCACGTAGTCAATTATGGCCTGTAATAAACCCGCCCCTAGTAGCAAAATGCGAACGGGGCTTTTTATTTTCCATTATTTAATGTTAAAATATCAGAAAGATAAATAAACAGATATTTATGAATAACAAATTTTATTCTCTTCCCGATTTGCCATACGGCTATAAAGATTTGGAGCCGTACATTTCCGAAGAGCAGTTAACCGTCCATTATCAAAAGCATCATGCCGCCTATGTTAAGGGCGCCAACGCGGCTTTGGAAAAATTGGATAAAGCAAGAGGGTCCGGAGCAGAGCTAGATATGAAAGCGACATCCAAAGATTTATCTTGGAATATCGGCGGGCACATTTTGCATTCTCTTTTCTGGCAAAATTTGTCTCCGGTTGAAAAAACCACCAAAGAGCCGGAAGGAAAATTAGCGGAAGTTATTAAGGAAGAGTTTGGCAGTTTTGAAAGATTTAAAGACGAGTTTACCAAAGCGGCCATGAGTGTGGAGGGGTCGGGCTGGGCGGCGTTAACTTTTTGCCGCCAAACCAATCGTCCGTTGATTATGCAGATAGAAAAGCATAACACGAATGTTTATCCGGGATTTAAAATTTTATTAGTTTTAGATATGTTTGAGCACGCTTTCTATATTGACCAAAAAAACGAGAAGGGGAAGTATGTGGAGGCTTTTTGGAGCATAATTAATTGGCGGGCAGTCGCGCAAAGGATTGAAAATTTGGGGTAAAAAAAATTTAGAGTTATAGCAGAAATTTTTCGGAATTTTTGCTTTTTTATTTCCCCTTGCTTTTTTATTTGATTTAGTGTAATTTACGCCAAAGGAAGGTCAAACTGGTGTTTGACTTAATTTGTACCCTGAAAACACACTGTAAGGAGGTGTAGAAATATGGAAAAAAAACTAACTTTGTCTCCGGGCGTGGACACTTTTACTCTGTCCGATCTTCTCACTAAAACCGCTGCATATAAGGGCTTAAAGCTTGAAGACGAGAACGTTCCGGAAGCCGGCTTCAAGTCAATCAAAGAGTATGTGCTGAGCGACAATTTGCTGGCCGTTTTAGCAAAACAAGGAATCACGCCGCAAGCGCGTTTGGACTGTCGCAATAAAATTTTTACTTTGGTGGATGAAAATCCCCAGAAAGAGATTCCAGGAGAGATAGTCAGCAACTACTGGAATTTTCTACTACTTGAGGACGATGGAGATAAATTTGATCTTCGCGTTTCTCTAAACATCGAATTTGAGGTCAGCGGTCCAAGACGCGGCATCGTCTTCTGGCCGCAAGCTCACGGACCATATGTTTCACCCTCGGACTCACTCCCACACTTCCGGATGTTTAAAATACTGGTTGAGAGCGACAAAGATGCTCCGGCTATTGCCAGAGAACTGGCCGCAAGTAATGGAGACATTGTGGTCACTTGGGCCAATCTTGGTCTTAGTGGCATCCGTAGTCTCGCCGATATTTTTACTAAACTCGTGGGCAATAATGAAATAGTTGAGCAACTCGGCAGTACTGAGGAAGTTTTTGATCCCGTGCCCAATCCTCAACATCAACAAGCCGGCGAGGAGTTATTTGTTACTAAGCTGGCCCAGCCAAAAATTATTCAAATATGGCGCCGCCAACTCGAAAAATACCGTAATCAGCTCGTCAATCAGCTCGTCATTTGAGCCGTAGGTACTTTTTCGCTCTACTCAATAAGAGCCATTCGCATTGCGAATCGGCTCTTTTTTATTTGTCAGCCGCGTTAAAATTTGTTAAAATTTATTAGTGAATATTATTAAGAAGTAATTTTATGAATAAAAGAATTTTTATAATCCACGGCTGGGACGGCTATCCCGAGGAAGGGTGGTTCCCGTGGCTGGAGAAAGAATTAGAAGAAAAAGGATTCAAAGTTTTTGTCCCGCAGCTTCCTGACGCAGAAAGCCCAAGAATTCAAAAATGGGTTCAGAAAATCGCGGAAACCGTTGGTCCCGTTGACGAGAATACCTATCTCGTGGGCCATAGTATGGGTTGTCAGGCAATCGCCCGCTATTTAGAATCCCTTCCCGCTGGAGTAAAAGTTGGCGGGGCGGTTTTTGTGGCAGGATTTTTTAAACGACTCACGAATCTTGAAGACGAAGAAGATGTGCGTGAAACTGCCAAACATTGGCTTGAAGCCCCGCTGGATTTGGCAAAAGCAAAAACTCACTTACCCAAAAGTGTGGCTATTTTTTCTGATAATGACCAGTATGTGTCCGCTGATAATCAGGACGATTTTCGTGACAAGCTCGGTTCAGAAATAGTAATTGAAAAACATAAGGGACATTTCACGGGTCCGGGAGAGGGAGGCGACGGCATAACCGAGTTGCCGGTTGTTTTGGAGTCAATTTTAAACATGACCAGCTAAGGGTTAAATAATTTGACCGAGGGTTGACATTTTATTATGAATAATGTAAAATAAGACAATCAACTCAAACAGGTTTATTTTTAAATTTAAAACAAGAGAGGTAGACATGTCCTTTGAAACAAAAGAGATAGAAAAAATTTTTGACGGCATAGTATCTTCTTGGGTGGTCACTATCATTTCTCTTCCACTTATCTTACCGCTTTTAGCCCTGTGTTATTTAACGGAGGGGGTAATTATGTGCATCAGAAACGCTGGGCCCATAATGCGGAGAATAGTGGGCGTAGACCATATAGATAGGGCCGAGGCTTGTAAAAAAGTGTGGCAGTATCATTCTCGAGCATATGTTTTTTTGATTGCGGGTTTTTTTGGGGGTCCTCTTTTATCGGGATGTGCTATCCTATTTTTCGGGGCGAGGGTAGACATAATTACCTTCATAGCCTCTTCTATCATAGGATTTTTGGGTTCCATCTTTTTTACTATAAAAAGGGATTTACTTTGCAGCCGCTTCCCCGGTTTAGAGAATCCGTCAAGGTGGGGGTTCAGGTAATACCACTTTTTTCTATTAATTTTTTATCACAAACACACAAGATTTGACCTCGTAATTTTAATTGCGAGGTTTTTTATTTCCCTTGAAAAAAAATCAATAATTGTTTACTATTAACCCATATCTCTATAGTTTTCGCCCTCATAGTTCAACGGATAGAACACGAGCTTCCGGAGCTTGTGATGTGGGTTCGATTCCTACTGGGGGCACCAGACAGGAAAAATTAGAATTTAAAAATTAAAGTGATTTTTTATAATAATTATTAAATCCCCTTTCCCTTTGTAAAAGGGAGAATAAAAGAGGGATTTAAGGTTAAATCCCTTGCCCCGAGAGTCCTAGGGAGAGGAAGAGGACGACTAGCTCAGTTGGTTACTTGCCCGCCGCCATACTTAATTATTTAAGTTTGTTATTAAGGTTAAACAAATTTCAGGGTTCATAGCTCAGTTGGTTAGAGCGCTTCGTTTACACCGAAGAGGTCAGAGGTTCGACTCCTCTTGAACCCACCGGCAATGAAAGGGCAAGGTAGGCGATGGCAGGCGGGGAGCGTCTCGTTTACACCGAGAAGGTCATAGGTTCGAATCCTATGTCGTCCACTAGAATTAAATTTTTAATATGAATCAAACTATCGCGATTAAAAATCCAATGGCGTTAAATGAAATAAGAAAGGCAATAGTCGCCGGCGGACATAAAAATTTACATGTTTTATCAGATTTTGACAGAACTTTGCTCAAGGCCTTTGTGGGCGGCAAGAAAGTTCCGTCATTAGTGTCTATTTTGCGTAATGGCGGATATTTAACTCCGGATTACGCGGAGAAAGCCCACGCTCTTTTTAATAAATATCACGCCATTGAGATTGACCCCGCTATTCCTCACGAAGTCAAAAAACAAGCCATGGAAGAATGGTGGCGAACGCATTTTAAGTTAATTGTAGAATCGAGGTTAAATAAACGCGATATAGAGAGAGCCATGGAATCTCCGGAATTAGAACTCCGCGGCCAGGCCTTGGCATTTTTTGATTTTTTACATCACTATAATATTCCTCTGGTTATTATGTCCGCCAGCGGCCTTGGCGGTGACGGCATTGAAATTTATTTAAAAAAATACGGCAAGCTCTACGACAATATCTATATCATTTCCAATTCATTTATTTGGGATGAAAAAGGCCAAGTCGTGAGTGTGAAAGAACCCATTATTCATACGCTTAATAAAGATAAGACAGCTATTCAGGATTTTCCGGAAGCTTATGCGGCCGTTAAAAACAGAAAAAACGTTATCTTGCTGGGAGATAGCGCCGATGACATCGGCATGATAGAAGGTTTTGATTATAAAAATTTATTTAGAATAGGATTTTTAAATGAGAACATAGGGGAGAATTTGGAATTATACAAAAACGTCTTTGACGCGGTGCTTTTAAACGACGCGCCGATGGATTATGTAAATGAATTTTTAGAGGAAATAGTCGCATGATAAATTTCGGCATTTGGGAGCGGGTGCTGAACCCGCTTTTTTGTTTGAGTAATTTTTGATATCATTAAAGTATGACAATTTTAGCATATTTTTTAATCAGGGGTGTTATTTTTGGGGTCATTCAGGGGATTACGGAGTTTTTGCCGATTTCCTCCTCCGGCCATTTGGTGATTTTAGAAAATATTTTTGGTTTCCCCGCCGCGACTCTCGGGGCTTTTGATATTTTTTTACATTTAGGCACGTTGGTCGCCTTGGTTTTTTATTTTAGAAAAGAAATTGTCCAAATGTTTAAAGAATTGGTAAACTGGCGGGAATGGAAAAATTCCTTACTTTTAAAATTATTTTTAGCTTCCGTCCCCGCGGGCGTGGTCGGTATTTTATTTAAAGATTGGATAGAAAACAATATCCGCGAGACATTTGTCGTGGGAGTATTATTTGTCGCTACGGGATTTTTATTCCTGGCGGCGGAAAGATGGCCGAAGCAGAAAAATATCAAGACAATCCGTTTTAAAGATATTTTAGCGATGGGGTTGTTCCAAGTCGCGGGAATTTTGCCCGGAATTTCCCGCAGCGGTTCGGTTATCTGCGGCGGCTTATTTTCCGGCGTGGAGCGTTCCGTTGCTGCGCGCTTTTCTTTTTTGATGGCCCTGCCGGCGATTTTCGGCGCCGCCGTTTTTCAATTAACTGACTTGCTAAATGACCAGAGTTTAAGATATGATATTTTTAGTATTTGGCCTTTTTATGCGGCCGGATTTTTAGCTTCACTTATCAGCTCACTTTGGGCCGTCCGCGCGGTGTTGCGATTTTTTGCCCGGTGTAGGTTAAATATCTTTGCCTATTATTTGCTGGTTATCGGAGCTTTAATGATTATTTGGAAATTATGGTTTATCTCATAACTTTAATCGGTGTGATTATCGGCGCTTTGCTGGTTTTGAAAAGCGAATGGCTGCTTCAGAATTTTGGCCGGATTGACTGGGCGGAAATAAAACTCGGCGCCGAAGGCGGCACAAGATTGTTTTGGAAACTTATCGGCTTGGCGATTATCCTCCTCTCGCTTCTTTATATGACCGGCACGGTGCAGGATATTTTGGTTTGGATTTTTGTCAGGTAGTTTATTATTAATTCAAACATATGATAGACATAAAAACAGTTACTGGCGGCAGCGCTTTGCTTGATTCCCGCCAGGTATTAAACAAAGCTGGCATCGCGCAGGGTAAGAAGGTGGCGGATTTCGGTTGCGGCACGGCCGGACATTTTGTCATTCCGGCGGCGCATTTAGTCGGCAAAGAAGGAGTGGCCTATGCCGTGGATATTCTTAAATCCGCTTTGGAAGGGGTATCCAGCCGCGCCAAATTAGAGGGCCTCACAAACGTGGAAACGGTTTGGTCCGACCTGGAAGTTTACGGCGCGACCAAAATTCCCGATAAAAGTTTGGATATCGGGCTGATTATCAATAATTTATTTCAATCGCAAAAAAAAGAAGAATTTCTAAGAGAGGCCGCCAGAATGATTAAGCCCGAGGGCAATCTTCTGATTGTTGATTGGAAAATGACGCAAATACCTTCTTTCGGACCGCCGGTGGAATTTAGAGTACCCGCCGAAGAAGTGAAAAAACTGGCTGTTAAGTTGGGGCTTCAGTTGACAGAAGAGTTCGCCGCCGGTAAATTTCATTTTGCTTTAGTATTTAAGAAAAAATAGTATGAATTTATCGAATTTACTTAATTATGAGATTTGGTTTAACACTCACCCCGGGCCGCTTTTAAAAAGTTCTTTAATCGCCCTAGTGGTGATATTTTTAGTTTTTATGGCCGGCTCGGTAATAATTAAAAAGTTTTCCGATTTCCGGTGGGCCGGCCGTATTAAAAAAATTATCTGGAGAAAGATTTCTAACATGCTCGGCTGGCTGGGCATTTTAGGGCTCGTTTATTTATTTTTCGCTTATGAAGGCGTGCCGGTTTTAGGAATGCGCTTGTGGTTTTTACTCTGGCTTATCGGACTTATCGTTTGGCTTATTTTTATTATCCGCTACGCGGTGGTAAAAATTCCGCTTAAAGAAAAAGAACAGGCGGAGCGGGAACATTTTGAAAAATATCTGCCGAAGAAGAAAAAATAATGTCCAACAAAGATTTAGGAAATTGGGGAGAGGATTTGGCGGTTAAATTTCTGGAAGAAAAGAAATATAAAATTTTGGCGCGTAATTACCGCAACCGCTGGGGGGAGATAGATATTATCGCTTCCAAGAGAGACGGCTTCTTTGGCAAAGAAAAAATTTTCTTTGTAGAAGTTAAAACTCGCGCCAGCAATAATTATGGCTGGCCGGAAGAAGCGGTGAACGAGGAGAAAAGAAAAAAGATTGAGTATTTGGCTGATTGTTATTTAAAAGAAAATAATTTGGAAGGCGAATTCCGATTTGACGTCATTAGCATCTTGCGGATAGGAAACAACACGGAGATAAAACATTTGGAAGATATTTAAATAAAAAAGGACAGTTTTTAGCTGTCCTTTTTGCTGGCTATTTTTTCTGCTTTTACATCGCCCCTCCATTTACGCAATCGCTTTGAAGCTTCTCGCCCGAAAAAGATGGTTCCTACCCATCCAAGGATGGTTAGAATTTCTTCCGGCATAATCAGCATCTCATTGGTCGCAAATTGCCCGATGAGCATTATGAAGGCAGTTAAGATCCAAATTCCTATAAAGAATTCTCCCGGTTTGAGTTTTGCTTCGCCAGTTGACGAAGTCCAGCCGACGAGTTCTTTATTGCTTGTGTATAGTATAAGTAGGGAGTAGTAGATTACAAGCATGTTTGGTGGTATCTTACTGAAATCGGGGGCAAAGTAAACAATGTAACACATTGTCAGCAGAGCGAAAGCCCAGAGGGTATTTAGCCAAAATAACCAGTTATCCGCGTTCCAGAAGCTTTGTTTTATTGCTTCCCACAGTTCTTTTATTTTGGAACGCTTTCCTTCTGTGTGGCAACATTTTTTGTTTTTTTCTTCTTCTTCCATTTTGCCACCTCCCTTTCTTTCTAAAAGAAGCCGGTTTTGTTATTGTTTTCAACGTTCTTTTTAACCCTATATTATAGTACAAACGGGATATTTTGTCAAGTTTTTGGCACTGGCGGGTTTGCCAATTTTTTACTCCTGTGCTATACTCTTTTTAGAGACTAGTTCCTGTGCGTGGACTAGTTTTTTAAAAAATTAAGGCAAAATTTATGAGTTCGCCAATATACAGCGCTATCAAACAAATTTCCGACGAAAAAGGCATCCCCATGGAAGCGGTGATTGAAACCATTGAATCGGCTCTGGCCGCCGCTTATCGCAAGGACTTCGGAAACAGGTTGCAGAATATAAAAGTGGAATTTGACGCCAAAACCGGCGGCATCAAGGTTTTTGATGTTAAAGAGGTGGTGGAAAATCCGCCGGAGGAAGAATTAATTGAAGAGATAAGCGAGGAAGAAGTGAAAGAAACAACTAAGGAAATCGCCGCTCCGGCAGAAGGAGAAGAGAAGGAAGAGATTAAAAGATTTAATCCCAAAACACAGATAGGCATTGATGAGGCCAAAAAAATTAAAAAAGGAATAAAAATCGGCGAGGAGTTGGTAATGGATTTAGAAGTTCCGGGCGAGTTTGGCCGTATGGCCGCGCAGACCGCCAAGCAGGTTATCACTCAAAAATTAAGAGAAGTGGAGCGTCAGACGGTTTTTGACGAATTCAAGTCCAAAGAGAATACCATTATCACCGGCACTGTTCAAAGAAGAGAGGGTAAAATCGTGCTAGTTGATTTAGGGAGAACAACTGCCGTGATGTTGCCGGATGGTCAGATTCAGAGCGAACGCTATTTCCCCGGTTCCCGTTTTAAATTCTATGTCAGTTCCGTGGCTATGACTACCAAGGGTCCGGAGATTTTAATTTCGCGCGCTCATCCGGAAATCGTCAAAAAAATGTTTGAGATAGAGATTCCGGAAGTTGACAATGGTTCCATAGAAATTAAAGCCATTGCCCGCGAAGCCGGTTCTCGCACCAAGATAGCGGTGGCGTCCAAAGATGAAAATATTGACCCCATTGGTTCCTGTGTCGGCCAGCGCGGGACAAGAATTCAGACTATTATTTCCGAACTCGGCGGGGAGAAAATTGATATTATTGAATGGGACGAGGATATTAAAAAATTCATTTCCAACGCGCTTTCCCCGGCGAAAATTATCTCCGTGGAAATTAACGAAGCCAATAAAACCGCGGTAGTGATGGTAAAGTCCGACCAATTATCCTTGGCTATCGGCCGGGGCGGGCAGAATGTGCGGTTAGCCGCCAAATTGACCGGCTTTAAACTTGATATTGCCGAAGCCAAAGAAGACGGAACAGTGGAAAAAATAGAATCCGAAGGAGGACTAAAGCCGGAGGAAAATAAAACCCCAGCTGAAGTTTTAGAAAAAGAGAGCGTAGAACAACCCGCCAAAGCCGAGGATAAAAAAGAAAAAAAGGAAGTGAAGAAGAAAAAGAAAACCACTAAGTCCAAGAGTAAAAAATAAAAAAGGGAAATTATGATGGCGTTATACAATACCATATTATATCAACCGTTATTTAATCTGCTGGTATTTTTTTACAATATTATCCCCGGCCACGATGTGGGCTTGGCGATTATCGCTCTGACCATCGTCATTAAATTAATTTTATTTCCCTTTTCTTTGCAGTCCATTAAATCGCAGAAATCCCTGCAGTCCTTACAGCCGAAGATTGAAGAGTTAAAGAAAAAATATAAAGACCAAAAGGACAAAATGGCGCAGGCCATGATGGAACTTTATAAACAAGAAAAAGTTAATCCTTTTTCCTCTTGTTTGCCGTTGCTTATCCAATTGCCGTTTTTATTGGCGGTTTATCAGGTTTTTAGAAGCGGACTTGCTTCCAATAATTTTAATTTGCTTTATTCGTTCGTGGCTAATCCGGAACATATTAACACTATTTCTTTTGGTTTTATCAATTTAGCCCAGTCCAACATTTATTTGGCCGTACTGGCTGGGTTGGCGCAGTTTTGGCAAACCAAAATGATGATGGCTAAGCGTCCGCCCGCCGCGGTCCGCAAGGAAGCCGGGGCGAAAGACGAGGATATGTCAGCCATCATGAATAAACAGATGACTTATTTTATGCCGATTTTTACGGTTTTTATCGGCGCCAGTTTGCCGGCGGGCCTCACTCTCTATTGGTTTATAACCACCCTGCTCACGGCTCTGCAGCAGTTATATTTTTTGAAAAATGACGACAAAAACACAGCAGAAACCGTTTAATATTTTTTGATATTTTATGCGTCCGATGAATCACAAAGATTTATTTAAACTCGCGGTAGAGACCAAATCCGGAATTTTTTTGGGCAAGATAGCGGGTTTAGAGGTTGATACGGATTCGCAGAGCGTCATTAATTATTTCGTGAAAGACATTTCTATTTTACGGGGACGGATTAAACGCCGTTTGGTTATTAGCCGTAATCAGGTTATTTCTTTTTCTCAAAACAAAATGATTGTTGATGATGCGGCGTTGAAAGAAGCGGATGAGAAATATCCCACCAAGGCGCCAGAAGCGGTTATTGAAAGACCGAATATTATCCAAAGTAAAAATTAGTATGCCCAGTAGTACAACCTTGAACAATATTTTAAAACTACGGGCGAAAGACAGTCTTTATCTAAAAGATTTAGAGATTATTTATTTACTAATTAATTTAAAGTTGTACTACTAGGTATGCAGAATAAGATAGACGATGCAACAAAGTCTATTTTAATTCCTCTTGTTTATTTTGATATTTTTGATTACCCCTTAACTTTAATGGAAGTTTGGGAGTTTTCTTTTGGACAGGGGATTTCTTTAAACCAAACCGAGGAGGCATTGTCCCGATTAAAAGAAAAAGGAATTTTGGAATCCCGTGAGGGATTTTTTTATTTAGCCAATCGGGCGGGGAATGTTTCCCGGCGGCGGGAGCGCTATCTTATAGCCGAGCGTAAATTTAAAAAAGCCAAAAAATTTTCCCGCTGGCTGCGGTTCGCGCCGGGCGTGCGCGGCGTGGCTGTCTGCAACACTTTGGCTTACAGCAATTCACCGGAGGAGAGTGATATTGATTTTTTTATCATCGCGGCGGCGGGTAAGATTTGGTCAGCGCGATTTTGGTCAGTTATTCTTTCCAAGTTTTTTGGCGGACGCCCGCGGGCGGGCAAAACTCGCGACACGCTTTGTTTGAGTTTTTTCGCCACGGCCGATAACCTTAATTTGGAGACGATTACCTCGCCGCTTTTGAAGAATAAATGGTTCGGAGACATCTATTTGATTTATTGGCTTAATAAAATCTCGCCGCTTTATCAAGAAGATAAAGTTTTTGAAAAGTTTTTTCAGGATAACGGCTGGTTGCGCGAGTATTTACCCAATGGTATTTTTTTAGAGAATAATCCGCGCCGCGCTTTACCGCCGACCGGGCGATGGCTCAAAAATATAGTTGAGTTTTTTGGAGGCAATAAGATTTTAGAGCCGATTTTTAGAAAGTATCAATTCAAAATAATGCCCAATCGGCTTAAGGAAATTTCCGGCGCCCAAGATACGCGGGTAATCATCAGCAATAAGATGTTAAAATTTCACAGCGATGACCGGCGCGCGGAATTTGCCTTGAAATTTGAGAAAATTTTTTCTCGGTTTTATGAATAAAGTTTTAGAAAAAATAATAGAATGGGGACTTTACCTTTTTGCCTTTTTATTGCCTTGGCAGACGCGTTGGATTTGGCGCGTCGGCGAACTCAATGGCAATTTTTGGGAATACGGCTCAATGAGCTTGTACGCCACGGATATACTCCTCGGTTTTTTGCTGTTGGCGGGGCTGATTCTTTGGTTTCAAAAGTTCCACCGGCCGGAGTATAAATTTAATTTAAATGTTTTTTGGTGGCTGGTGGCTTTTTTCGCGCTGGCCATTTTTATTTCTATTTTTTGGGCCAAAGACCGCAATTTAGCGATTTATGGCTGGGCAAAAGTGTCGGAGGGTATTGGCCTTTTATGGTTAGTGGCGCGATTTCCCATAAAAATGAGATTCATCAGTCTGGCTCTCGTGGGCGCGGCCGTTATTCAGAGCTTGCTTGGCATTCATCAGTTTTTATTGCAGGGAGTTTTCGGCAACAAGTGGCTGGGCATGGCCGTGCATTATCCTTGGCAGCTTGGGGATTTTGTGGTGGAAAGCGTCACGGGCAGATTTTTGCGGGCTTACGGCAGTTTGCCGCATCCTAACATTCTAGCCGGATTTTTAGTGGTATCCCTCGTGATTTTGACCGGGCTCTTACTTTACAAAAGAGACCAGATTTTAAAAAGCGGCCAAGGCAACACCTATTTTCGCCTCATAGCGTTTTGCGTGATACTTTTTGGATTATTTTTTAGTTTTTCCCGCGGCGGTTGGACGGTGCTGGCCAGTTCTTTTTTGTTTTTACTCATCGCCGAAGCCATTTCCGTTAAATTAACCAAACACCATTGGCGCATTTTTAAATTAGTATTATTATCCGGGCTGGTCTTTGCCTTGCTTTCCGGAATTTATTCGGATTTAGTGAAAACAAGAATTTTTGGTGGCACGCGGCTGGAAATTTTATCCAACGAGGAAAGGATTGAGTATGTTGATGAAGCGGGTAAGCTTATTCAGAATCATTTTTTGACTGGCGTAGGAATTAATAATTATACTTTGGCGATTTACAGAGAAATAGATTCGGCGCGGCAATCCTGGGATTATCAGCCGGTACACAATTTGTATATTTTGATAATGGCGGAACTCGGAATTTTAGGAGCGGTATCTTTCGGGCTGTTGCTTCTTTATATTTTTTGGACGGTATTTTTAAATTGGCGGTTGATTTGTCAAAGCTATTGGGCGATTGTTTATTCCATTGCTTTATGGACATTGCTTAAAGTCAGTTTTTTTGACCACTATGTTTGGACGCTCCATTTTGGCATAATGCTTTGGTGGTTGATTTTAGGTCTTTGGTACCGGAGCGCCAAAAAAATCATCAATGAAAAGAGAAAAATTTTAAAACCCGCCGGCCGAGATATTTCCGATTTAGTTTAGGTATTGACAACTTTATTTTAATTTGTTATCCTTAAAATAATCCACAAACAATTTAAAGGAGGTTTAGATGAACCAGCGGATCGACCGGGAGATTGCGGAAGTCAGCAGTTTTTTTAAGGATTCTCAAGCAGCCGAGAAGACCTTGCAAAAACACTTGGTCAATGACAAGGTGGTCTTGGCCAGCGGGGAAACGGTTCCGTTTCAAAAATTCTATGAAGAGCAAAAAAAGCTCTTTGAAAGGAGGAAGAGGGCAAGGGTTTCTAATGCTGTTCTCGAGGCCGCCCTGGATGATACTTCCACGCCCTTATTTATCGGCGGATTAAATTTAAGGAAGCCGATGCTTTCCGAAATGGATGGTGATCCGGAAAATTTTTCCGGCACCGTGGAGCAAGCAGAAAGTTCTTTATTTGGGAAGGAAGCTGATTGGCGAAATTATTGCTAATCAATTTTTATCTACAACCGTTCCGATATTATTTCGGAGCGGTTTTTTTTATTGAACAAACCGTCGGGGATTTAAAGGGGTAATATGGGTATTGACAAGCCCGCCGATATCTTATAGAATGTATGAACCGGTTATAAATTAGCACTCCTATTGGCAGAGTGCCAAAAGATACACCATAATAGTTTAAAATAAATAATTTGCCTATCTCGCCGTGGTGAGGGGGCAAGGGAGTTAAAAAATATGAAGTTAAAACCATTAAATGACCACTTAATCGTTAAACCTCTAAACGAGGAGGAGACCACCAAGAGCGGGATTGTTTTGCCAGACACCGTGGAAAAGGAAAAACCGGAAAAGGGCGAGATTATCGCTGTCGGCCCCGGTAAATTATTGGATAACGGCAACCGCGCGCCGCTACAGGTTAAAGTTGGTGATAAGGTAATGTTTAAGAAGTATTCTCCGGACGAAGTGAAAATTGAGAAAGAAACTTTTTTAATTCTCGCTGAAAGCGATATTTTAGCGGTAATAGAATAATGATTGCGAATGTTAAATGAATTAAAAGCGAACAAGAAGCGAATTTAAAATTAATAAAAAATATATCTTTACTAAATTTAGTAGTTAAAAATAATTTAAAATATCTATGGCTAAGCAAATTTTATTTAATGAGAAAGCAAGAATGGCCCTCAAGAGAGGCGTGGACAAACTTGCTGATACCGTAAAAGTGACCTTGGGTCCTAAGGGACGTAACGTTGTTATTGATAGAGGTTTTGGTACCCCAACTATTACAAAGGACGGCGTGACTGTGGCTAAAGAAATAGAACTAGAGGATAAATTTGAGAATTTAGGGGCAGAACTTATTAGAGAGGTTGCTTCCAAAACTAATGATGTTGCCGGCGATGGCACTACTACAGCTACAATTTTAGCGCAGGCCATGATTGCTGAAGGTTTAAAGTTTGTTGCAGCTGGTGTCGGACCGGTAGAAATCAGGAATGGTATTGAAAGCAAAGTTAAAGCTATTATTGAAGAGCTTAAAAAACACAAAAGTGACATTTCCTCTAAAGAAGAAAAAGCTCAGGTCGCTGCCATTTCGGCCAACGATAAACAAATCGGCGAACTTATTGCCGAAGCCATGGAAGAAGTCGGTGAAAACGGCGTTATTACCGTTGAAGAGGGCCAGTCCTTTGGCGTGGAGAAAGAAATTACCAAAGGCATGCAATTTGATAAAGGGTATGTTTCTCCTTATATGATTACCAATACCGAGAAAATGACCGCTGAATTTGAAGACCCGTATATTTTAATTACCGACAAAAAAATTTCTTCTTTGCAAGAGATTCTGCCCTTGCTGGAAAAGTTGGCTCATATGGGCAAAAAGAATTTAGTAATTATCGCCGATGATATTGAGGGCGAGGCCTTGGCTACTTTTGTAGTCAACAAATTGCGTGGCACTTTTAACGTTTTAGCTGTTAAAGCCCCGGGATTTGGCGATAGGCGCAAGGCCACGCTAGAAGATATTGCCGTGGTGACCGGCGGAAAAGTAATTGCTGAAGAAGTTGGTTTGAAACTTGATAAAGCAGAAGTTGCCGATTTGGGGCAAGCGAGGAAAGTTATTTCTTCCAAAGAAGACACGATTATTATTGAAGGCATTGGTGAAAAATCGGCTATTGACGGACGCGTTGAACTTATCAAAAAAGAATTAGCTAATACTGACAGCGATTTTGATAAAGGAAAATTACAAGAGCGTTTAGCAAAACTTGCCGGCGGTGTTGCTGTCCTTAAAGTTGGCGCTGCTACCGAGACCGAAATGAAAGAAAAAAAGGCCCGCATAGAAGATGCTTTGAATGCAACTAGGGCGGCGATTGAAGAGGGCGTTGTTCCCGGAGGAGGGATAGCTTTAGCAGTAGCAGCCAATGTTCTTGCTCAATTAGCTGGAGCAAAAGGTCCTAAAAGTGATGTTCAAGGTATTATGGCAGCAGAACAGATTGTAAATAAAGCTGTTTTGGAACCCATAAAACAAATTGCTCATAACGCAGGTAAAGACGGTTCCCTAATATTATTTAATATTATAAATGAACAGATAAAAAACAAAAATAATAATATTGGATATGACGCCAGAAATGATAGTTTTCCAGATATGGTAAGCGCGGGGATTATTGATCCGACAAAGGTAGTTCGTTCAGCTTTAGAAAATGCCGCGTCAGCCGCTATGATGTTCCTCACCACCGAAGCCGTGGTCACTGATTTGCCGAAGAAAGAAGGCGAGCATGACCATATGGGCGGCATGGGCGGAGGAATGGGGATGATGTAAAATTAGGAATCTAGAATTTAGAATAAAAAAAATAGGCGAGGTCGTGCGACCTCGCCTATTTTTATTTTAATCGGAGAAAACTATTCTTTTTTACCCATTTTTTCAAAAGCCCTTAAAATTTCCAGCGGCACGGCAAAGACCACGGTATTGGATT
This sequence comes from Patescibacteria group bacterium, assembly GCA_028716045.1. Lineage (NCBI taxonomy): Bacteria > Patescibacteria group bacterium. Next base: position 641,381 of record JAQUQO010000001.1, on the reverse strand, counting down.
GGTCAGAGCTGATGTCGTTAATGGATTGGAGCGTGCGCAAATGCAGGGCGCCATTGGCGGAAGAAAGTATATTGGCGGCCTTGGACATATTTTCAGCGGCAAGAACTTCTCCTTCGGCCTTGATGATGACCGCGCGTTTTTCGCGCTCGGCCTCGGCCTGTTTGGCGATGGTGCGTTTCATGTCTTCCGGCAGCAAAATATCTTTTAGCTCCACGTTATCAACTTTGATTCCCCAAGGGTCGGAGGCCATATCAACAATTTCCTTGATTCGCTGGGAGATTTTTTCTCTTTGCGACAATAGTTCGTCAAGGTCAACTTCACCCACCACATTTCTCATGGTGGTTTGCGCCAATTGCGATACGGCGTAGTAAAAATTTTCCACTTCAATAATGGCTTTGGCGGCATCGGAGACCTTGTAATAAATAACGGCGTTGATTTGGCAGGAAACATTGTCTTTAGTAATAGCTTCCTGATTGGGCACATCCACGGCTTTAACGCGCATATCAACTTTCTTCATCTGCTGAAAAATCGGAATCACGATGCGCCAGCCGGGATTTTCCGTCCGCTGGTATCTGCCCATAAGGAATTTAACTCCCCGTTGGTATTGGTTGATTTGGCGCAGGGAAACGAGGATGATAAAGACGATAATGGCAATAATCCACAAAAATACATCCATAAAATTGATTTATTAATTAGCCACTTTATTATAAGGGAATTGGCGAGCGCTGGCAAGCCGCAGGATGTTGACGTTGATTTATCAAAGGGATATACTAAAAATAGAAAAATAGTTCATTTTAACCCAAATATAGGAGGAACTAAGATGGCGGGAAAATTAACCGATGCGGAGGTAGAAGAAAGGTTTAAAAAAATTAAAGGCTGTGCTTGCAATACTAATTCCGAAGATATTCTTAAACCCCTTTCTATCGAAACAAAAAGAGAGATGGTGGAATCGTATGGAAAATGGCAAAAAAACCTGCAAGAGGGAAATTCTTCTGATGACACCAATTCTCCAGAATTCCAAAAGTGGCTAAATAGCTATGAAGAAGAGGGGTAAAGTCGTTTCTTTCGTTAACTAAAATTACCTTACCCTTAACCACGGGTTATTTCTAATCCGTGGTTTTTTATTTTTAAATATGATATAATTTAAAAAATAGATAAATAATAACAAAATTTATGGATAATCAGCCAATTAACAAAGACATTGAAGACAATAAGGTATTAGCCGCCATCGGCTATATTTGGATTTTATTTTTGATTCCGCTTTTAGCCAAAAAAGACAGCCCGTTTTGCCAATTTCACGGCAAGCAAGGTATGGTGCTTTTTGTGGCTTGGGTTTTTTTAGTGATGGTGGGCTGGATTCCTTTTTTGGGCTGGCTTATCGCGATTTTCGGCAGTTTTATTTTAGTTATCTTCTCTCTTGTTGGCCTGATTAAAGCTTTAACCGGCGAATCTTGGGAATTGCCGTTTCTTGGCCAATACGCCAAAAAAATCAATTTATAATTAATAAATATGAAGCGCACCAAGATTGTCTGCACCATCGGTCCGGCCTCGGAAAAAATACAAATTCTGGAAAAAATGGTCAAAGCGGGGATGAACGTCGCGCGTTTGAATTTTTCCCACGGCACTTATAAAAATCACGCCCAGCTTATTAAAAATATCCGGACAGTGGCCAAAAAATTAAATCAGCCGATTGCCACACTCCAGGATTTACAGGGCCCGAAAATCCGCGTGGGCGGATTGCCTAAAAAGGGCGTAATCTTGAGAAGGGGCTCAAAAGTGGTTTTGACGACCAATCTAAATTCAGCTAATTTAAAAAATAAAATTCCGGTTGATTACAAATTACTTCATCGGGACGTCCGTCCCGGAACGACATTACTTTTAGATGACGGCCTCTTAGAATTGAAAGTGTTAAAAGTCAGCGGGCAGGACATCTTTTGCGAAGTCATTGTCGGCGGCACTTTAATTTCTCACAAAGGAATTAATTTGCCCAACGCCAGTTTATCAATTCCGGCGATTACTAAAAAAGACGCCGCCGACGCTCGGTTCGGCGTGAAGACGGGCGTGGATTTTATTGCCTTGTCTTTTGTCAAAACTGCCAAGGATATTTTCGCCCTGCGCCGTTTGATAGAAAAATATGAAAAGGAATTAAAAATAAAAAATCAGCCGCCGCTTAAAATAGTGGTAAAAATAGAAAAACACGAGGCGATTAGAAATATAAATGAAATAATCGCCGCGGCTGACGCGGTAATGATAGCGCGCGGCGATTTAGGAATTGAAACGCCGGCCGAGGACGTGCCCTTGCTCCAAAAAATGATTATCAAAAAATGTTTGCAGGCCGCCAAGCCCGTGATTGTCGCCACCCAGATGCTGGATTCCATGATGCGCAATCCGCGGCCGACTCGCGCCGAAGTGTCGGACGTGGCTAACGCCGTTATCGACCACACTGATGCCATTATGCTTTCCGGCGAATCGGCGATGGGCAAATATCCGGTGGAAGCGGTACGGATGATGTCTAAAATAGCCGGTGAAACCGAGGACTCGCAGTATGATGATTTGTTGGAATATGAATCAAAAGGAAAAGAAGATAATACGGTAAGTGAAGCTCTAAGCAACGTTGCCGCGATTTTATCGCACACCTTGGATATTAAATTAATTTTAGCCGCGTCGCTGACCGGCAATACCGCGCGGCTTTTGGCGCGCCATCGTTCTGAACTTCCGATTTTTGTCGCCACAAATTCCGAGAGGGTAATGAGGCAACTGAATTTATCTTATAGCGTAATTCCTTTTGTCTTACCAAAATGCCGCAGTTTAGAAGAATTCACGGTTAAAGCCATTGGATATTTGAAAAAGAATCGCCAGATGAAAAAGGGAGATAAGATTATGATTTTAAGCGGCGAGCACATGGGCATTTCGGGAAACGTTAATTTAATAGGCATTAAAACTATTCAATAGCCGATTTTGAAGGGATTTTAATGGTTTTCAGTAATAATAATTGACATATTTTAGGGTTTGTAGTAGGATGTTTTTTGTGTCTCTTGAAAAATGTTTTAACCAAAAACGGAGGTAAAACGAATGACAGTAGAACTTGAGCGCTCGCCGGAGAGTAAGGGCAAGAAGAAAAAAGCGGGAAAGAAAGAAATTTCCGAGGCAACAAAAATTCGCCAAATGAAGGAAGAGATTCAGGAAAAAATCAAGGGGCCTTGTATGTTAGCTCCCGATGGAGCCGGCCAGTGGTGGCTTATTATCTCGCCACCTCGGGCAAAAGGGCTAGGACTTAAAAGAAATAAGTTTAAGCTCGAAAAACCCCTTGACGCTCTCCAAACGCTCATCAATGACTGGCCGAAAACTAATTAATTCGGCTTTAAAGCCCCAAGCAACTGCTTGGGGCTTTTTCTTTTGGTCAAAATTCAGGTATAATTAAAGAAAGACAAATAAATATCACTTATGCCAAAATTAGAGCAAAAATCAATTGAGCAATATTTTAAAGAACATAACATCAAAGACCCTGATTTAAAAATGAAGATTTTGCCGGCGGTGACCAATATTATCTATGACCGCAATATGTTGGTGGTAAATTATGAAAAAGAAGCGGATGATTATAAGAAGAAACAAATTGTAACTGATTTGGAAGAGACCGACAAAAAGATAGGGGATATTTTTTCCAAGTTTAAAAAATAATTTTATATATATATGGGTTTGAAGTTTAAGCCGGCGGTTCTCATGATTTTGGACGGATTTGGCATTGCTCCGCCTGATAAAACCAACGCCGTTTGGTCGGCCCAGACGCCCTTTTTAGATAAGTTGATTAAAAATTATCCCACCATGCTGCTTGAGGCTGCGGGCCTTAATGTGGGCTTGCCTTGGGGAGAAGTGGGCAATTCTGAAGTGGGCCATGTTAATATCGGTTCCGGGGCATTGCTTTACCAAAGTTTGCCGCGCATTGACAAATCCATTGAATCCGGAGATTTTTTCAAAGAGCCCAATTTAATGAAAGCGGTGGAGAAAGTTAAAAAGCACGATTCCAAACTCCATCTTTTGGGGTTAATCGGCAACGGCGGCGTCCACGCTCACCAAAGGCATCTTTACGCACTTCTGGATTTTTGTAAAAAAAATAAATTGAAAGGCAAAGTGTTTATCCATGCTTTTTTGGATGGCCGCGACAGCGCCAAAGATTCTGGCAAAGGATTTATGAAGGAAATTTTAGGCCAGGCCAAAAAAGTCAAAGCCGAAGTGGCTTCTGTTTCCGGCCGCTTTTACGCTATGGATAGAAACAGCAATTGGGATAGAATTGAAAAGGCCTACCGGGCCATTGCTTTGGGCGAAGCCGAGAAAAAAATCAACGACCCCCTTAAAGCCATTGAAGAGTCCTATAAAAATGAAGTTTTTGATGAGGAATTTGTTCCGGTTGTTATCACCGACCGTAAAGATAATCCTTTGGCGACCATTGATAAAAATGACGCGGTAATATTTTTTAACTACCGCGCCGACCGCGCCCGCCAATTAACCGAAACGTTTGTGGAGCCGGAATTTAAAGAATTTGAAAAAGAATTTTTGAAAGGCCTGACCTTTGTTACCTTTGTGGAATATAAAAAGGGTTTGCCCGTGGAAGTCGTTTTTCTGCCGCAAATTATCAAAAATCCTTTGGCTAAGATTTTCAGCGACCATAAGTTAAAGCAGCTGCACATTGCCGAAACCGAAAAGTATGCCCACGTTACTTTTTTCCTCAATGGCCTGCAAGAAGAGAAATTTGCCGGCGAAGAAAGAATTTTGATTCCTTCTCCGGCAGTAACGAATTATGACACCCAGCCAGAGATGTCCGCCGTGGAAGTGACCGATAATCTCGTTAAAGCCATCAAAGCAGATAAATATGATTTTATCGCGATTAATTATGCTAATCCGGATATGGTCGGCCATACCGGCAATTTAGCGGCAACGATTAAAGCCATAGAAACGGTGGACAAATGCGTTGAACGGGTGGTGAGTGAAGCGGTGGGTAGGGGAGGAATAGTGTTTATTGTCGGCGACCATGGTAATGCCGAGGAATTGGTTAATTTACAAACCCAAAAGCCGGATAAGGAACATAGCGTCTATCCTGTGCCGTTTATCACCGTCAGCAGTAAACACGAAGGGAAAATAATTTTACCGGCGGAAAGCAAAGACCTTTCGGTCAATTCTCCGATTGGTGTTCTTTCCGATGTGGCGCCGACTCTGCTTTCCCAAATCGGCTTGCCCTTGGCCAAAGAAATGACAGGCACAAATTTGTTGGAGTAGATTATATTGAAAATTATATTTTATCGCAGTAGAGACGGGGCATTGCCGCGTCTCTACTTTTATATTAATAAATATACCATTGGGCTTGACATATTTTAGAGTTTGTGTTATAGTTGCTAACTAACTAGTTTGAATAGTTATAGCACTTTTTAATAATAATAATCAATTAAACATAGGAGGAAACAAAATGAAACGGTTTGATGTGAAAAAGGCAGAGAGATTGAGCCAAAAGACCGGGATACCTCTCGCTGAAATTAAGAAAGTGCTTGGTATTGAAGAAATTACTACCGTTGAAGAAGCCCGAGAAGCTTACTACAGAGTTTCCAACGACAGCGAAGCACAAAAAGCCTTGGCCAAGTGGAACGAGCTTTCGTTAAAAAAGGTTGAAGAAATTACTACCGTTGAAGAAGCCCGAAAAGCTTATTACGACAGAGCTCCCAACGACAGCGAAGCAGGAAAGAAAGCCCTGGTTAAGTGGAATAAGCTTTCGTTAAAAGAGGTTAAAGATGCTGCTACTGTTGAAGAAGCCCGAGAAGCTTACTGCAGAGCTCTCGCCAACAGCGAAGCACAAAAGAAAGCCCGGGTCAAGTGGAACGAGCTTTCGTTAAAAGAGGTTAAAGATGCTGCTACTGTTGAAGAAGCCCGAGAAGCTTACTGCAGAGCTCTCGCCAACAGCGAAGCACAAAAGAAAGCCCGGGTCAAGTGGAACAAGTTTTCGTTAAAAAAGGTTGAAGAAATTACTACCGTTGAAGAAGCCCGAGAAGCTTACTGCAGAGCTCCCAACGACAGCGAAGCAGGAAAGAAAGCCCTGGTTAAGTGGAATAAGCTTTCGTTAAAAGAGGTTAAAGATGCTGCTACCGCTGAAGGAGCCCAAACAGCTTATGACCGCGCTCCCGAAGGCAGCGGAGCCCAGAAGAAAGCGATTAAAAAAATGTACGAATTATTTGAATAGTCATTTTCGTAAAAACAAAAATCCCCGAAATAGTCGGGGATTTTTTAATAGAGTTGATTTAGAAAAAATTAGAATAAATTTATGAGTATTTTTCCCATAACTTAATTAATTCTCCAAAGTTATGGGCGATTAAAGAAATAGCTCTAACTTTTTTAATCTTACCGTCGCGATATTCTTTCAGTGGTTTAAAAAATACCGTGCGACCAACCGCAAAGCCGAGGTTTGTTTTAAACGGAGCGGCGATTTTTAACCAGCGATTAACTTTCGCCGAACTTTCCCCGCGGCCGAGAACGATTATTTTAGAATTTGGTTTGATAGTTTGGATTATTTTCGGCCAGTCGGATTTTTTTTCCATCGCTTCCAATTTCCAGATTTCCGGCGAGATTCCGTTTTGATAAAATTCCCCGATGGTTTTGACGATTAATCGCGGGCGGATTTTAGCGTCAAAAGATTTTTTATATTTAGTTTGTTCATTTTTTGTCGGGACAATAAGGAGCTCTATGATAAGCGGCAGTTTTATTTTTTTACAGAACGAATGTAGGGCTTTAAGTTTTTTTCTTTGCTCCGCGTTGATTTTTTTATTAGCCGGATTATAGCGCACCAGCGCCTTGGCAAAAGTCGGTTTGATTTTTTTGAGGTGTTTTTTGAAATTTGAGCCGTATTCAAAATCAAAAATTTCCTGTCCGCTTTTTTCCGTGGCTAGGGCGAAATTGATTTTTTTCTTCCGGCATTCGGCGATGATTTTTCCGCCGAATTCTTCATCAATAAGTATGCCCAAATTTTTTTTATTTGGATATTCTTGGTAAATTTTTTTAAAACCGTCAAAGACGATTTCTTTGTAATCCGCCACCAATTTTTTTTCTTTTTTGTTGAGCGGTTTTTTTAGGCCAAGCAGAGAACTATAAAAAGAGGAACGATGGTCAAACGGCAGAATATATAGCGGTTGATTTAAGTTAATCATAGAAAAATTGTTGTTGACTTTATTATAACAAGATTGGGATAAATAAAAAACCCCCGAAAATATCGGGGAATTTTTTATCTGTATCTTCGGCTATTCTTTTTTAATTTCGGCAGTTTAGCCCCAATGCTAGGATTTTTCTTCTTTCGGCTTTTGCCCATAAGTTGTTAGTTATCAGTTGTTAGTTGTTGGTTGTTTTTGGCGGACCCGAAGGGATTCGAACCCTCGATCTTCTCCGTGACAGGGAGACATGTTAACCGCTACACCACGGGTCCAAGAATGGGCTATTAATTCTCAACTTTTCATTTCTTGAACCCTCTATCTTCTCGGTGTTCCCGAGCACTCGGGATTAACCGCGACCCCGTCACGGCGGGGCAGGCACCACGGGTCCAAGATTAATCTTAAGATTGCCAGTATAATTTTGACGATTTCTCTTATTATATAATATAAAGGAAATCTTGACAAGGGTAAAATTTTGTGCTAAAATAAAACGATAGAGTTTTTTGACAATTAAATTAACAAAAACAAGCTAAAAGGAGGGCTTCTAAGATGGCAAAGAAAGAAGAAGTCAGCATTGAAGCCGTCCTAGCGGCTTTAGAAAAAGAGTTCGGGGAGAAAATGGAAAAACTGCTTATCTATTTTTGTAAATGGGAGGAGCGGTTAAAAAAATTGGAGCAGAATCTAGAAGATAAAGAGAAAAAATTGTATGATGAACAGCTGAAGTTTGAGGAAGAAAAGGAAGAATTTGAAAAAGAGAAAGCGACAGCTAATTTTTTTTCGGAAAACGTAAGACCAGTCTCTTCTCTAAACCAAATACCCGATGAGTTGTTGTTGTCTGGCAGTCAACTCCCTCCTTCTAATCCTGACTCAATTCCAAAGACAACCGTTTGTGAGAATCTTAAAGAAGTAAAGCCGAGCACGTCAAAGCAATATATGATTGCGGTAAAAGCCAGTGAGCCCGAATATTTTTTTAAAGTTTATCAGTGGGTCTGGAACAAAAAAGAAGAGATGGAAAAGGAAAACAAAAGATTTTACCCCATAATGATAGACGATGCCATTAGTGAACTCCAAAGCAAGATAGATAAGACCCAGGGGGACATTGAAACTCTCGGCATATGGACAGTTGAAGAAAAGACCGAGGAAGTTTTTAAAGCTACTTTTAAAATGCGCGCCATGCAAGTGGCATTGGCTGACATAAGGTCGGCCTTCAAGAATGGCACTCTGCCGCTGGATAAAAAACTATCTCTAAAAGAAGTTTCTGCCGTAGTTAAAAAATAAAACTGCTCACCGATAACATCGGAGAGCAGTTTTTTATTTTCTAACTGATTTTTTATTTTACTCCAGCCACTATTTTTTTGAATACTTCGGGATCGTTGTTTGCCAAATCGGCTAAAATCTTGCGGTCCAGCCCTACCCCCCTTTTCTTCAACGCTCCCATTAATTTGGAGTAAGACAATCCTGATTCGCGAGCCGTGGCGTTGAGTTGAACCTGCCATAAAGAGCGAGCCGCTCTTTTTTTGTTGCGGCGGTCGCGGTAAGCGTAAGCGCCGGCTTTTAAAACGGCGGTCGTCGCCAGCTTAATTTTGCTTTTTCGCCCCCATTTATAACCCTTAGCTTTTTTCAGCAAATTTTTTCTTCTTTTAAGATGAGCTTTTCCTCTTTTTACTCTGGACATATTTTTAGAATATCAAAAAATAATTATGAATAAGGCAGTAATTTTCTTACGGTTTTGGTCAGGGGAGCGGAAGCCGACACGTCACTTCTTTTATTGCGCGTGGTTTTGCCGGTTTCCCGCGCGTTAAAATGGTCTTGGCCGCAGGCGCGCTTGATGACTTTTTTATTCTTGGTTACGCGGAATCTCTTAGAAATTGCTTTCGGGGTTTTTTGTTTCATATTTTTAATAAATAAAAAAATAACGGTAGGTTATTGATAGTGCTTATTATAGCTTATTTGTTTTTTTTGTCAACTATGGCCGTCACTTGGTTGCCTAAACGTTTCGGTGGTTGTTCAAGTTTGATTTCTATCTGTTTGGAAAGTTCGTTTAGAAATTTTTGTATTGTTTCTATGGCCACATCGGCATGCTGTCTTTCTCGGCCGCGAAGAATTATTTCTATTTTTAATTTATCTCCTCTTTCTAAAAAATTTTTACCCTGAATCATACGGATTTCCAGATCGTGGCTGCCGATACGGGAAGAAAGACGGATACCCTTTATCTCCGTGGGTTTGGACGCCTGTTTTTGTTTTTTAAATTCTTTCTCTTTCTGGTATTTAAATTTGCCGAAGTCCGTTATTTTTACCGTCGGCGGCACGCTGGACGGATTGATATTAATGAGGTCCGATTCTTTTTCTTTAGCCAAAGCCAAGGCCTTGGCAAGCGGCATTACTCCCAAGTGCCTCGCCGTGTCATCTATAACCCTAACTTCCGGCGCGTGTATTTGCTCGTTAAGTTCGTAATTTAATTCTGCTTTTTGAATAACTTTTGGTTTTCGTCTGATTCTGCGCATGTTATTTTTAGCGATTATTTTTTAGTAATTAGTTGGCTAAACGCTTAAGATAGGGATAGAGTAGAAATAATTTGTTGAATTATATCTTTTTCTTTTTGATTTAGGTCTTCATTTACATTCATGTGTATAATTTCCACAATATAACCATCCAGGGGGATTAAGTAATAATCAGATGATAACATCCCCGGCACATCGGGAACATAAATTACGTTTCTTCCGTCAACATCGATATTTATATAACCGCTTTGTGGAGATAGGAGATACGATTTATAGCCCTCGATTTTTCCCATGGGAGTATTATCTGGGTTATCAGAAAATCTTATTTGAATGGGGTCAAATCTGTTTGCTGAAAAATCTTTGACGGGGTCTCCGGTTAAGGGGGGACATATTTCCACGAAGAATGAATGAAAATTCGGATTATATTCCTCTTCTTTTATTTCCCAGTTATTAGGGTAGTAAAATTTAAATTTTTCGTTTTTAGTAATGTATAAATTTGAAACTTGGCCAATCTCAGTCGCTGCCTGATTTTCAGTTTTAGACCACAAAACACTCTCCAAAATTATTAATATTGAAATAATAATTAAAGCAGATAGTATCAATATAACTAGCAGTGTGATTTTTTTACAATTCATATTTAATATTTAAGTCGAAGTGGAGATGGCGGGAATTGAACCCGCGTCTAGAAAGTGTTTTTAAAACGATGCTACAAGCTTAGTGCGAGTTTGTGTTTAAAGGATAGAGTAAAAACCCGACAAAATCCCCATCCTCGAGCTTAATCAGATTGTCGGCCGTTCTCCATAAGCAAGAGAAGAGCTTATCTTCTAATTATGACACCGGTATCCGCCCCAGAAGAGTCAGGCGGACCGATGGGTGGTTGACTTAAGCAACCGCCATAGCGAGTCGCGGCGCTAAAGCGCTTTTGACCCTAGCCAAAAAGTTGGCATTTATGTTTTTTGTTTCGTTGATTAACGAGGGCAAAACTCCCTCGGCTTGCACGTTTTAAAAAGAACTTCTATCGATGCCGATCATCCCCGTGTTTTTAGTAAAGACAGAGGCTT
>JAQUQO010000001.1:614825-630538 GCA_028716045.1 Patescibacteria group bacterium | reverse complement strand
GTGCCAAACTGGCCTGAAATTTTGAACCGTCAGGTGAAAAAATTTCACTGGCAGTTTGAGCATCCCGCCCCGGCAGGTGGCGGGACACGTTTTAAAAAGAACTTCTATCGATGCCGATCATCCCCGTGTTTTTAGTAAAGACAGAGGCTTGTGCCAAACTGGCCTGAAATTTTGAACCGTCAGGTGAAAAAATTTCACTGGCAGTTTGAGCATCCCGCCCCGGCAGGTGGCGGGACACGTTTTAAAAAGAACTTCTATCGATGCCGATCATCCCCGTTTAAATTTTCCCCCTCATTATTCTCCGCATGCCTCTCTCGTCTTCTCTTTTTTTTATCTGCGCTCTTTTATCGGACTGCTTTTTACCTTTGGCGAGACCGATTTCTACTTTTATTTTATCGCGTTTAGTATACACCTTTAAGGGGACAAGTGTCAATCCTTTTTCCGCCAGTTTGCCGGTCAGGCGCATAATCTCTTTTTTATGGAGCAATAGTTTTCTTGCTCGGAGCGGATCGTAGCCGGAAAGCGTGCCGGCCATTTTATAAAGAGAAATATGGGCATTGATAAGCCAGGCTTCGCCATTTTTTATATTTACATAACTGCCGCGCAAACTAATCTGGCTGGCCTTAGCTGATTTGACCTCCTGCCCGGTTAACATTAAACCCGCCTCAAATTTTTCGAGGATTTCATAATTAAAGAGGGCTAATTTGTTTTGAGCCAGCATTTTCATACTTATTGTTATTTTAACATTTTTGGGCTTTTTTTCAAGTATTAAACGGCTTTCTTCTTTTGCTGCCGCGCCAAGTTTAAAAGAGTTTACAGAAACGGCCGTTTTTAGTATAATAAAAACATATTAACTAAGGATTATAATATGCCACAAGAAAAAAAACAGATTACTATTAACATTTCCACCGCCGCCATTTTAAAGGTTATCATCATTTTTCTGCTTCTGGGTTTTCTTTATTTAATTAAAGATATTTTGGCCATTTTATTCGTGGCCATAATTTTAGCTTCAGTCATTGACCCGGTGGCCGATTGGGGAGCACGTAAAAAAATCCCCCGCGGGGTCACTACTTTTGTGATTTACCTTTTACTTTTTGGCATTTTTAGTTTAGTAATCGCTTTAATTGTTCCGCCAGTAGTGGAACAAATTAATCAGCTGTCTGATAATTTTGGGTATCTCTGGGATAAGGTTTGGGGCAAGGTGGTCTATATCTTTTCCGATGTTAAACAATACGCCGGTGAAGACGCAATTTTGGGGAATATCCAAAAGTGGCTGCAGACAATTGAGGGTGGTTTAAGTAAAACCGCCGGCGGAGCTCTGACTACTCTCGGAGACATTTTCGGCGGGGTTGTTTCTTTGGTTCTCACGGCAGTTATTGCTTTTTATATGGTGGTGGAAGAGGACGCTATTAAAAGATTATTTCGTTCGCTTGCGCCGCCTTCTTATCAGCCGTATTTAGTGCGGCTTTTCACCCGCATCCAACAGAAGATCGGTCTTTGGGCGAAGGGGCAGTTAATTTTAAGCTTGATTATATTTCTGTTTTGCTTCATTGGTTTAAGTATTTTAGGAGTCAATTACGCCCTGGTTCTAGCTTTAATCTCCGGACTTTTTGAATTTGTCCCTTATGTCGGACCGATTATGGCTGCCATCCCGGCGGTATTTTTGGCCTTTACCCAGTCGCCCTTCAAAGCTTTTTTGGTCGTGATTTTATTTTTTGTGATTCAACAACTGGAAAATCACATTATTGTTCCTCGGGTGATGCAGAAAGCGGTGGGATTAAATCCTATCGTCAGTATTGTGGCCATACTTATCGGCGCCAAGTTAGCCGGAGTGATCGGGGCTTTGCTCGCTATACCGGTGGCGACGGCGGTGGGGATTTTTTTGAGCGATTTCGTTTCTAACGAAATACCCTCGACCAATGTCCCCTCGGAAGAAAATAAATAGTCCATATTTTTTTATGATAAAAAATAAAATCATTTTATTTTTTACGATTAGCCCCCTGCTTGTTGTATTGGCGGCGATTTTATTGGTTTACCGTTTACCTCCACAGTTTTCATTGGGGACCGGTCGTTCGCTTGTTCAAAATTCCGCCGACCTAGCCCAAATTAATTTAGTGGAAAATTATCAAAAATATGCCGCTAATATAATTGGGGTATTTATGGCGGAGGGGAGCGGGAAAGATAATCTTTTGCCGGCGATTAAGGAAACAAAAAACGGTTTAATCGCTTTGAAGGTTCCGACGGATTTTGCCGATGTCCATCTAGACATGGTGTTAAGTTTAAATCTAATGGAAAAAGGGATGGAGCTGGGCAGTGAAAAGCAATATAATTTAGGGCTGAATAAATTCAAGGAAATTTTAAATGTGAATCCCTGGTTAAAGCCCGCTAAATAAATATTCATGAGAATTGAGGATTCCCAAATTTTTTCGGAGCAGACCAAAGCGATGGCTCGGGAAATAGAGAAAGAAATTCGTCCCGTCAAAATAAAAAGAGGGAAATTTTTGGGTTGCGGCAGTTGTTTTTTTACTTGTTTAATTATTCTTCTGGCGGTTTTTATTTTTGGTCTTTGGGCGGCGGCGAAGACGGGGCTGTGGGGCATCCCATTTTTCAGCGATTGGTTCTATAAAACTCCGGAGCCGCTACATTGGGTTTCGCCAGCCGGAGAAAAATTTTCCCCGGAAAAAATTTTGTCCGACGGAGTCAAGGAATCTCTGCCCCGTGGGAATATCGCCGGCCAGTCAGTTAAAATACCAGTTAATTTAACGATTACCGAGGGGGAACTGACCGAACTTCTTCGGGCCGCCGAGAACGGGTTAAATAATAATAATTTCGGGGTAAAATTCAGCGGGAGCCAAATAGCGGTCAGCGAGGAGGCGCTGGAGCTTTTTACCAAGGCAGTTATAAAGGGTGAGAGAGAGACTTTTCTCACCGTGCGCGTTATCCCTGAAGTTAGGGAGAAGAAAATTGAATTACATTTACTGGACGTAAAACTAGGGGATTTGGAGTTGCCAGCCTTGCTAGGTAATTACCTAGTTAAAAATTTTTTAGAGGGGCGGCTTAATGAGTTAAGTGAAAAAAATTCTTCTTTTGGAGAAATTACCGCTATAAACCTTAAAGACGGGAAGATGATTATAAATACCAAACTTAATATAGAAGTGTTCAAGAAATAATTTTATGTTGATTATTAATCGTTTTATCCCTTTCTTTTCCTGCGTGCTGCTCTTTTTTACCGGAGAATTTTTAATTTTTTACCCAAGCAGTCTGCCAGCGCTCGCCGTTTTATCCATTTTTTTTATTTTTTTATCCCTTTGGCAATTGACCGGCCGGCGGTTCAAAAATACCGAACTGTGGAATTTTTTTATCGCTCCGTTTTTAGTTTTTTCCGGCTGGATGTTCTTCATTATTTTTCTTGAAGAGGCTTGGTTAAAACATGCCCTTTTGATAGTTACTCTAATTTTTATTTTTGTTTTTCTGCACAGTTTATTCCTTTTTTTACACCGCACTTTGTCTTATCGCGCTTATTCGCTGGAAAACGTTTCCGGTTATTTTGATTTATTTGCCGCTTGGTTGTGGTATTCCTCATTTTTTGGTTTAATCATATTTTTAGGATTGCCGGCTGGAATTTTTCTTTTGCCGGTTATCATCATCGGCGCGGCTATCTGTTATCAGAATTTTTGGATAAATAAAATCGCTATTGGCGGCGGTTGGCTTTATCTCATTATCATCAATCTTATTTTGGCGGAAATTTTTTTAGCAGTCAGTTTTCTTCCCACCACTTTTTATGTCAACGGCCTGATTTTAACGGTGGGCTATTTTATTTTGTCGGGAGTTTCCAAAGATTCCATCGCCAAAAGATTGGATAGCCGGCGGTTGACTTATTATTTTTTTATCGGCGGCGCGGCTTTAATTATTTGTTTGGCCACGGCCAAATGGTTATAAAGTTAAAAGAATTATGAAATCCATAAAGAAATTTTTTTCCGATATTACCACTGTCCAGCTACTCATCATTTTTTTTGTCGGCAGTTTTCTTATCGGCGGCGGCGCGGCGTGGTTTATTTTTAATTCTTATTTAAGCGGTTTGGAAAGCGGGAAGCTTTTAGAAGCCACCATCCCGGTTTCGGAAAAATCTTCGCGCTCGCGGGAAGCAAAATTTACGATTCAGGTTTATCCCGATATCGTGCCGCGAGTAGCGGATATTTACAAGAGTAAAAAAAATATTTCCCCGACCAATTTTATAGACCAGCTTTACACTGCGGAGGAACTCTTGGGCCGCGGAGCGGTGCTTACCGCCGATGGCTGGATTGTCACCTCGGCGGGCGGGGTAGGCGGACATCCGGCGGAAGAATTGGCAGTCTTGGTAGACTCCCAGATATATTTTCCCCGATTGCTGGCGGCTGATTCCGTCAGCGGCACGGTTTATTTAAAAATAGAGGCCTCTAATTTGTCAGTAAATAAGTTCGGGGATAGTTCCCGGATGTTGGCTGGAGAAACGATTTTTGTTGCCCGTAATGGTCAGTTGACCATAGATTATTTAGAAGATGTAAATTTTTTTCGGGAAATTGGCGGTGATGATTTAGTCAGAAGTTCGGAAAAGATGTATAATTCGTTTTTATTGCAGAATCCTTTGGCTGCTGATTTTATCGGCGCGCCGGTTTTTAACGCCACCGGCGAGATTATCGGCATAATCGCCGCCGGCGAAGGAGAAAATCGACAGTTAATAATCCCTTTGGGAAATTTTTCCAAATCAATAGACGGTTTTCTTAAGGGCGAAAAGTTGAACCGGCCATATTTAGGGGTAAAATTTATTGATATCGCCGCCGCCCGCGGTGTTTCCAAAAAAGACGAGTTTTTTGATATTCGGGGCATAAAATTAAATTCCCTCGGCGGTGCTTTCCTCTATAATTTCCCCTCTTTAAGGGACGCCGTGACTTTCGGCAGTCCGGCGGACAAAGCCGGTCTTCAGCCGAAAGATTTAATCATGAAAGTTGAAGATACGCCGATAAACGGACTTAATAACTTTACCTCTCTTATTCAGGAATACGCTCCCGGAGAAAAAATCAAACTTACAATTTTGCGGGAAGGCAACAAGGAAGTGGTTATTGAGGTGGAACTTGGGAGTTTGACGGAATGATTTTCGGAGGTTTACAATCAGCCAAAATTGTCTTATAATAGCGTTAAGATATTTAATAATATAATTCTTATGGTAAATTATTTTAAAGTTTTAAAAGAAGAAAAGGGCACGATTATCACTTTTGTTTTAGCGGCGGTGGTATTGAGCTTACTCCTTAGTTTGGCGATTCCCTGGAAGTATAGCTCCACCATCAGATTGCTCGTGGTTCAGAATCAGCCGAACCTTGACGCTTACACGGCTTTGAAATCTGCGGAGCGCGTGGGCGACAATCTGTCCCAGCTTCTTTACACCAGCACTTTTTATGACAAAGTTTTAAACACCAAATTTAGCATTGATAAGCAATATTTTAAACAAGACGAGATTAAGAAACGCAAGCAATGGCAAAAAATGCTTTACGCCCGCGTGATGAGCGGCACGGGGATTATGGAAGTCGTGGTTTATCATGAGGACAAGACGCAGGCGACGCAAGTTGCCAATGCCATCGCTTACGTTTTGACGACCGAAGGCAAGGATTATGCCGGAGGATTTTCTACCATCAAGCTCGTGGACTCTCCTTTGGAATCCCGTTATCCGGTTAAACCGAATTTTATCGCCAATGTCATTTCCGGATTTATTTTGGGGTTTGTTCTCGGCGGAGCTTATGTTTTACTTATCAAGTCAAGAAAACATTGGTACGAGAAGATAGGGTAGGGTTTGAAACTCGTAACTCACAATTCACGGTTTTAACAGCAAGGCCTCCGAGCAGTCGAAGGCCTTTTATTTTTTTGTCATCCTGATCCCGCTAAGGACGGGTCTCTACGGGAGGAAAAATTTTTAATAATTCCCCTAATCTTAAATCCCCCGCCCTTCGACTTCGCTCAGGGCACCCCCTTTTTCAAAGGGGGGGTAAGTTTGAATATCTTTCAAGAGTTAAAAACGTAATAGTGCTGTTGCGCCTAAGAAATAGTTTGAGTAATTTTTTCCCCCCCCCTTTGCAAAGGGAGTCCCTGATGCCGAGGACTCGGAATCAGGGTAGGGATTTAAGATTAAAATCAAAATGACTAGGGCGAAATGGTAGAGGACGGCTGGCATTTTTTATTTTATTGCGTGTTTCAAGTTTTAAGCTTAAAATTCCATGATTTTCGCTAATTTTAAAGGAAAACGGCCAAGCCGCTATATACCCCTTGACAAAACCGCAGGAATATGTTATTATTTAGTATTAAAATTGAAGCGTAATTATTGAGGTTTTAAGTAGTTTGGTTTAGCGTTTGGGCCTCCCTCCTGGCCTAATATGTCTAAATCAAACTGCTTTAGATCTTAATAATAAGATTAGGGTCATTGAAAATAAAAAAGTCAAAAAGAACAATTCAGATAAAGAAAGGGAAAGAAAAATGAAAGAGAAATTTCTTATAGCAGGCGCTTTGATAAAAAATTTTCTGCTTACTCATCTAACGATGACGAAAAAGAAAGTTTTGATAGCAGGCACTATAGTAGTGCTTGTGGTTGTCGCAATTTTTCTTTTTAAGGATTGTTGCGGCGACGGCGACGAAGAAGAACAATCCGGCGAGGTGGAGGGTGAAGCGGAGACAACGGAAACAGATGATGAGGCAAAAGCTCTTGTAAAAAAAGCCAAAGAGGATTTAGATTATCGTTTTGAGATAATCGGGAGAAAGCTTAAAGGAGAAATCCAAACGTCTACGGCTGAAACCGTGAATAAGAAGGTTGAGGAGTTTGAGAGGAGATTGAAAGAGTTAGATGAGGGGTATGGGAAAAGAATAGAGTTGTTAGAAAAAGATATCGCTTTATTCGAAAAGAAACGGTCAAAACTGAAACCTTCGTCCGTCACTGTTGCCTGCGTCAAAAAGCGGAACAGCGATATCGTTAAGGGAAAAGAACGGCAGATAAAGGGCTATATTATTGATGGCCAGCCCTACAATGCCGAGTTCAAGGAATTAAAAGTGGCCAAATTACGCGAACAGTTAAACTGCGCGCCCGAAGAAAAACTATTTTGGTTTTATAAAGGGGCTCGCTAGCGGAACAGAAAACTTTTAGAGAAAAGGAGATAAAAAAATGAAGAAGGTAATTTATTTTGTAGCGATTATCATCACGCTTATGGTCGCCATTCCTGCGTTCGCGCAGATGGCCGGGGAAGTAAAAGGGAAGGATGCCGACTTGTATCAGTGCATCGGCGAGAATGGTGAAATTTCCCTTTTTAATGACGTAGAGAAAAAAGATGAAAATTGCGCCAAAGATTCCCCGGTTTGTAAAAGCGACTACTATAACTTTAAAGAATGCTTTGAAGCGCTTAAAGAGTTTCAGCAGAAATTCCAGCAAAAAGTCGCGAACGCCGAAGGAACAAAGAACGAAGACCCGGCTCCAGCAGCTGAATCCAAAGCCAAAGAAAATCCGCCGTGCGAATCGGAGAAGAAAAAAGAGGCAAAAGCTCCCGGTGTCGTTTGCGACGAAACCATCACCCGCTTTATCTGTAAAGAGAAGCGCGGTGACAAAGAAGTTGAGGTAGCGTATACCGAAGACGGTTTCTGCCCCAACGGCATAGGTGCAACTAAAGTCGCTCGTCAGCCCACAAAAGTGGCAAGGGGTGTGAAGCTGGAAAGCGGGGAGGCAAAGACGGTGGAAGGCGGTGAAGAAATCTCATACGTGTTTAAACAAAAACGCGAATGTGAAGACCCCTTCGCCGGGATGGAAGTTATAAAAGGCAAGCCGGCAGGAACTCCATTCAAAGAATCCGCGCTTCTTCTGACTGCCACACCGGAAACCCCGATGTCTGAAAATAAAAAATGGGGCATTGGGTTTATGGCCGTTGGCTCGGCATTATTGGTCGGCGGACTCGCAACCTATTTGGTGGGAGTACAAACTGGCGATGCTTCGCCGGCGTTTTACTTCTCCGACCCCGATAACGTCCCTGCGTCCCGCAAAGCCCAATACGACGAGTTTTCCACAACGGAGAAAGTCGGAGTGGGGCTGGGAGGTGTTGGTGCTTTGTTGACACTTACCGGTATAATAATCTATAATGTGGAGTGATTCCGTTTCTCCCCGACGTCTTTAAAACATCGGGGAGAAACAAGTTTTTTTGACAAAAACAATTGAAAGGAAAGGAAGATAGAAATGAAAAAAATTTTTTGGATGTTGCTGGCTACCATAGTAGCACTTTTTGCCCTGAACGGATGCTACGGGCTTTTCGGCGATGACGACGACGATAACGGCTCCGGCGATAGTAAAATATTTATTGCCTTGCCTGACCCGGAAGAAACCGACGCTGGTAAAACTGATGCCGACGACGATGCCGCAGTTTCCGCCGATGACGACGTGGAGCCCATTGACGAGGTACCCGAAGGCGAAGCGGTTTTCGTTGACATTAATATGGACGGCGCCGAGAAGCTGGAATTTTTCAGCACTACCGCGCAATCTTGGTTTCCCGCCCTTGACACGGTTTATGCCAGTAAAATGACCGTAGAACTTCACCCCTTTGAAGATTTCTGTTTCAATGCCCGAAGAGACGACGACAACAAGAATGGATGGTTGTTTGGGGAACCCGGACAATATCGGGGAACATTCAAAGTCTATCTGCTCGACGGTACAGAAGTGGAAACATACACACAGGACAACGGCGTAGCTGGATTTAATGTCTGCGCTCGCCACGCATCTTAATAGGGCCAACGCGCCCAACAAAACTATAACGGTCTTGGATTAAATAATCCTCGACCGTTTTTTATTTGTAAAAAAAATTGTCATTCTGACCCCGAGCACTCGGGGGAAGAATCTCGGATTCAGATCCTTCTCCCGTCCCGAGTACTCGGGATCGAGGATTCAGGATGACAAAATAAACCACTAAAAAGCTGTAGCCAATAAGCCGTAGTCGTTTACCCCCCTTGACTTTTCCCGCATTTTGTTGTAAACTATTTTATTAAGTTGTTTTTTTGAAAATTAACAGTAAATAAGGAGAAATAAAAATGAAAAGGATTTGTTTGATTTTTTTGGTTTGTTGCGGTTTTATTCTTAATGCCGCCGGAGAAGAAGGCCCATCGGCTACATCAATGGAGGAAGATGACAAGGAATATATAGAGCAGGTGAAGAAAGCGGCTGACGCTTATGTCAAAAAAGAAGAAAAGACTGAAGATGCGGGAGTGTCGTCTGTTGACAACGAAATCACGGAGTTTAAGCCGTATTTTAGAGATGAAGGCAATAAAACTTTTTTCAAAATCACCTCCAAAAAGCCGCTGAAGTATGAGGTCAAAGAAGCTGAAAAAGAAGAGAACAAGCTCGTTTTAGACCTTGATTCACCCACGACTATTAAACCAGAAGAGCTGGCACAGGAGTTTCCTTTGGGCCATATTGAAAAACTGGAGAGTAAAAAAATTACTCGCGGAAAAGAAGTTATCGGCAGT
Organism: Patescibacteria group bacterium; assembly: GCA_028716045.1. Classification (NCBI taxonomy): domain Bacteria; species Patescibacteria group bacterium. The sequence goes on along the minus strand of JAQUQO010000001.1, from coordinate 621,022 downwards.
CGGTTGGAATTTACGCTTTTCCCCGGAACGCGACACGAGATTGTCCAGACCGGGAAAAATTTGGAAGTGATTTTTTTCGGGATTTTTTACGGCATCAAAATAGATTTTGAGACGACGCCGAAGGGAAAAACCATACTAACATTCTCTTCCGACCAAAAGATGGATTCCCGAGTTTCCGTAGATGAGAATAAGGTGCGAGTTGATTTCCGAGATTGCCCGACCCAAATCGACGGAAGTTCTTTTCCGGCGATGAGTTTTGTCAAGAGGTTTTCAGTCGGGAAGAAAAATTTGCGGGAAGGCGATATTCCTCGACAAGTTTGGTTGGAGTTTGAAATGGAGAAGGACGTTAAATATAAAGAAGTGACGAGCGCTGATGGCAAAAGATTGGAATTGATTTTTGCCGAAGAGTTTAAAGAAGAAGCCGCGCCTCCTCCGCCGCCTCCTCCGCCACCGGTTTTAGTTGAAGAAGAAACAAAAAAAGAACCCCCGCCACCAGCCGTCGCGGCGCCGCCCGTGCTCCCGCCGGAAATTATTTCTCTGCCAGATTTTTACGAATATCGTTTGCCCGCCGGAATCGCGATGGAGGAATTCCTCCGTTTCCTTTATTTCCGCCCGAGTAAAATATATAAATTCGGCGAGGAAGAAATGGTCTTCACTTCTAAGGTTAAAAAGCCGTATAAACTTTCGGCTAAGACCAAAAAGGCCATCGCCGCCGGCGAACTCATTCCGGTGGAAATAATTTATTTTTCCGGTGCATCGGTGCCGGTATTTAAAAAGAAGTAGACGTTTTATAACGGCAAAAGCTAATAAACTTTTGCCGTTTTTTTGTTGTTGTAAAAAAGGTAAAGTATGAAAAGTTTTAGCTCCCCCTGATAAGGGGGGATAAAAATAGAGTAAGGCTGGAATTTTTCGTAGGGACGCAAAATTTTGCGTCTCTGTGTTATAGTAATAATGGCTAATTTAAGCCATTATTATCCTGACCCCCTTGACCCTTCAATACTAAAAAGCACTCAGGGTCTTGACAAAATCCTTAAAATATGTTATATTATATTGTTAAATAAACAATAAAAAAGCTTGAATTTTCAAGCGGTTTGGCTAGGAATTAAGGCCTCCCTCCTGGCTTTATATTCCAAGTCAAACCACTTGAGCGTTTAAGCTCAAAAAGCTTTTTGAAAATTAAACAAATTTTAGATAAGAAAGGAGAAAAACCGTGGATGAGAAGGATAAAAGACCATTGGTTTGGCTCATAGACCACTGTGAACCCTTAAAATTTGTTGAATACAAATTAAGGGAATGGTTGGTTGACATAGCCAAAGAGCAAAGCCCAAGTCAATCAATTAAAGCCGCCAAAAAGATACTTTTGAATTGGAATGTTCCAAAGTATGCTGAAGTAGCGCAAGCAGTGCGATTTCTTGCGATGATTCGAAGGGATTATGGCGAGGAAAGTTTTTGGGAGGTAGTTGAAAGTTTAAAAAAGAATGATTTTAATAAAAACAACTGCTCCACGCCTCAAAAGCAAGGAGCCCTGAAAGAAGGAGAAAAAGGAATGAATGCAAAAATGACAAATGTAGTAGTGGTGCTTATCGCGTGCGTGTGTGTGTCGCTTACCGGCTGTTATGGCCTGTTCGGCGATGACGACGATGCAAGCCCTTCCATCAAAGAGATTAAGGTGATTGACGGCAGCGGCGGCGACGTTGCCGATGATGACGATGAAGTTGCTGACGATGACGATGCCACAGCCGATGACGATGACGCAGTCCAGCCCGAATGCCAGAATGATTCGGACTGCGAAGAAGGCGAACTCTGTGAAGATGAGAAGTGTGTTGATGACCCTGAATATTGTAATTCCGATGCCGATTGCGTCGGCAACAGAAATTGCGACGTAGAGAAGCATGTCTGTTATACGCCGGCAGCCGAAGTATGTAAAGAAAAACTCGGCGATGCTTATTCGGAAGTGGATTATTGCGATGGTAAGGACAGTGACTGCGACGGCAAGGTTGACGAGGATTTTGACGGCGAAGATTGCGCGGCGGGTGTTGGCGAATGCCAACGCACTGGCAAAGAAATTTGCGAAGTCGGCGGCGACATTGTTTGCGGAGCCGAACCAGGAAAAGCCGGTAAAGAAATCTGCGACGGCAAGGACAATGACTGTGACGGTGAAATTGACGAAGAACTCGGCGAGCAAACTTGTGGGCGCGGGCTCTGCGAACATACCATTGAATGCGTTGATGGCGAAGCAGAAATTTGTGACCCTGCCGAAGGTAGGGAAACAGAAGCTCTCGCAGACGGCTACAGTTGTGAAGATGGCATTGACAATGATTGCGACGGCAAAACCGACGAAGACGATATGGGTTGCCAAGAGGACCCGGTTTATACCGATGAAGTTTGCGATTACGAAGACAACGACGGTGACGGCAAGGACGACGAGGATTTTCTCGCTGGCCCTTATTTTTTAGGAGCCAGGTGCCAATCCGGCATCGGTATTTGCAAGTCAATTGGTGTCATGGTGTGTAATACTACCGGGCTTGGAACAGAATGCAATGCCATCGCGGGACTTCCTGAAGGGGAAATCTGTGATGATGGCGAGGACAACGACTGCGACGGGCTTACCGACCAAAAAGACACCGAGGATTGCCTCGTCGTTGATGACGATGATGCGGCTGATGATGACGATGATGCGGCTGATGACGACGACGAAGCCGAAGAGCTTTGCGACGGCATAGACAATGATAATGACGGCAGGACCGACGAAGATTATATAAATCTCGGCGAACCCTGCGTTGTCCAGGATGGTACGTGCCACGAGCACGGCCATTATGCCTGCACTGACAATCATCTGGGAGTTGCGTGTGATGCCGTTGTCACCCGTACTGAAGAAGTGTGTGGTGATAACATTGACAACAACTGTAACGGCGAAATAGATGAAGGGACGGCGCAAGACCCGCTTAATTGCGGTCTCTGCGGCCACATCTGCGAAGACGGCGTAGAAGTTTGCAAGGAAGGCGAATGTGTGCCATCGCCCTGCGGTTCTTGCACGGAAGAGCAGGTGTGTATTAACAATGCCTGTGTTATTCCGGAGTGCAAAGGCGACGGGGATTGCGACGACGGAATGCTGTGCATTGAATATAAGTGCGCAGTTCCGCCGGAATGCCAGGATGATTCGGATTGTGGAAGCGGTTATTCCTGCGAAGCAGGGAAATGCAACCCACTGGGTTTTGAGGCGTCTATTATAGGAAGTTGTAATGAATGGACTTTCTATTGCTCGCTTGATCCAGAGGGTTGGGAACCGGGACATTACGTGATGGGGAAAGACGAAGTTACCACTTTCGCCCTTCTCAATATTGACCCGCAACCCGGGGAAACGTATTGTTTGAATGCAATAAATTCAGCCGGGTTTTACCTAATCAAGAAAGATGCAAATGGTTTTGTAGTGATTATGGACCCGACCAGAGAAATTATTTTGGCCGGCCCCTTAAACAGCATCACCATTTCTGCGGAAAATAACCCCCATCCCGAATTCCTAGTGGACAACGGCGAAGGCGGAGGAAACATTTGCTTCCAAATGAGCCTAGACCGCGTTATTCTCGCCCCTTAACCCGGCAACGTTCCGGAAACAAAAAACAACCAAGAGGGTGTCTTAATAAGACATCCTCTTTTTTATTTGAAAAATTATTTTCATATTATTATCTTGCGCCTGCCTGCCGTCGGTAGTCGGTAAACCATCATCGGCTAGAGCGGCGGACCGGCAGCTAAAAATTCTCTTGACACCGCCCACTTTTTATGTTAAGGTGTTCTATCCTGCGTAAGGCGGGATTTTGAAATTTTTCAGGAGGGCAAAGTTCGCTCTTTTACATATAAATATGGGCTAATTTTAGAACAATTTTTTGTGTAATAGTTGAACATCTTTTAACAGAAAAGGAGATAAGAAATGGAAAAGAAATTTTTTCTGGTTTGGATTGTTGTGTGTCTCGTTTCTTCCGTAGGATTTATTTCTTGCGGAGACGACCCTTCGACGGACTCAGGGCCTGACAGTGATGCCGGAGACCCCGATGCGGATGTTGCCGACGATGATGATTCTGGCGACGATGTTTTAAAATGCGCCAAAGACGAAGATTGCCAAGAACCGACGCCGGTTTGCGGCAAGGATGAAATTTGCGTTTCCGAATGTGCGGAAGACAGGGATTGCGATAAATGCGAAATCTGTAACTCCGCCAGAGGCAAATGTGAATTTCCGACTGAACCGTCTCCGCGCGGTTGTTGCAATTCCGGGACAGTTCACCCTTGTCAGGAAGACAATGTCGGAGTTTGCGGCGAATGGAAAATGATTTGCCGCGACAATCTCTGGTCTGATTGCGAAGGACCGGTAAAACCGACAGAGGAAACTTGTGATGGCCAAGACAATAATTGCGACGGCGAAATCGACGAGAATTTTGACACGCTTACAGACCTCACTTGTTGCGGTCCGATTGGCGGAACCAATCCTCAGACCTGCGAGTTTGCCAATGGCGTGGCCCTTTGCGTTGCCGGAGCTTGCCAGCTCGGCAATTGTTTTCCGGGTTTTTACGATGCCAACGGCGCCGCAGTTGACGGCTGCGAATACGAATGTGTGGCCTCTAACGGCGGAGTTGAGCTTTGCGATGACGGCGAGGACAATGACTGCGATAGCGAGACAGATGACGAAGACAAAGATTGTCAGTGCGTCCCCGGAGAAATTCGCGATTGCAGTAATCATCTTGAAGGTCTGGATATCGCCTGCAAAAACGGCTACAACCTTTGCATAGAAGGCAAGTGGTCGGAAGAATGCATCGGTGAAGTCGGACCTACGGCTGAAACCTGCGCTACCGGCATTGACGAGGATTGCGATGGTCTTATTGACTATCAAGACCCTGATTGCCGCGCTACCTGTATCCCTGCTACTGAAATCTGCGATGGCGTGGACAATGACTGCGATGGAGCGATTGACGAAGATTTAGGACATCAGGTCAAGGAACAGTGCACGGCGGGTATTGGCGCTTGTATGCGCCAAGGCCTGTGGGTCTGCAATAGCCAAGGCGGGATTGAGTGTTCCGGCGTTCCCGGAACTCCCTCGGCGGACGAAGGATTAATCTGCGATGGCGTGGATAATAATTGCAACGGTTCTGTTGACGAGAATCTTTTCTGCCTCGTGAGTTTTTCCGAAACCTGCGACGGCGTGGATAATGACCATAACGGCATTATTGACGACGGTATTTTGGGTCCGGATAGTTTAGAACATCGCCCCGGAGACGCTTGTAATGATGGCGTTGGCGCTTGTATGCGCCGTGGTTCGTGGGTTTGCACGCAAATTGGCAGTATAGTATGTTCGGCGATTGCCGGACAAGCCGGAAACGAAGGAAGTATCTGTGACGGCGTGGACAATGACTGCGACAGTCAGGTGGACGAAGGGCTAAATTGCAACTGCAATGGTTTTTCTGAAATCTGTGACGGGGTGGACAACAACTGCGACGGAACGATTGATGAAGGTTTGGGGCTGAATGCTCCTTGCGTTGCTGGTCAAGGCCAATGTCAAAGAAACGGATTTATTATTTGCGACGATTCCGGCGGTACCGTTTGCGGCGCCGCGGCTGGACCTCCGCAAGCTGAAATCTGCGACGGCATTGATAATGACTGCGACGGGCGAAAGGACGAGAGCTTTGATGTGGGCGATACTTGCGTGGTTGGCCGGGGAGCTTGCCAAAGAGTCGGGCAGATGATGTGTAACCCAGACAATCGCAATGAGTCAATTTGTTCAGCAGAAGAAGGCGACCCCGATTCCGAAGAATGCAACGGGATTGACGACAACTGCGACGGACGGGTTGATGAAAATCTCTCCTGCGAATGTTATCCGCAGACCGAACTGTGCGACGGCGTGGATAACGATTGCGATAATAATGTTGATGAGCTATGGGACCAAATTGGTGACCCCTGCCCATTAAGCCAGGGTGCTTGTCAGGTTACTGGCATTTGGTTATGCAACGGCACCCAAGACGGCATTATTTGTAGCGGCACAGCTAACCTTCCTTCCGTTGAAGTTTGTAACGGCATTGATGACGACTGTAACGGCGTGGCTGACAACGGCCTGACCTGCGCTTGTAATCCGTCCGTGGAAATCTGCGATGGCGTGGACAATGACTGTAACGGTCTAATTGACGACGGGTTTGCGGGGTTGGGCGATGCCT